>JBBRSH010000038.1:0-32916 GCA_038245555.1 Pyrinomonadales bacterium
GACAGGTGCTCCGCCGCCGGTGACTGCGTTTGATGGATTTAAGGCCGTCGAACTGGTTGAGTCTGTTTACGGATCAATTCGGACCGGAGAACGTGTAAGGTTCTGAGAAAAGGAACTATTCATCGAATTATGGCGTTTTGTTTGATACACATATGATCAAGTGCCAAAATTGCGGAAACCTTAACTCGGCCGAAAGTCATTTCTGTCGTTTTTGCGGCACGAAATTCGTTATTGGCCAGCCCGCCCCTCTTCAGGCACCAGTGCAGCCGCCGCCTTCGTACGATTTTGCTCCTCCGCGGCCGTATGCCTGGAAGACGGATGAATTTGCAACACAAAACGAGACCCGCAGGACCGCTAGCGGCACCGCCCCGATCGAGTCTTTGGGACGAACCAGCGGATTCGGAGCCCAGCCGGCCCCCCTTGCGTATTCGGGCCAGCAAAATCTGAATTATCCGTACCACTGCCCAAATTGTAGTAGCACTTATTTGCCACAGCTGGAGAGACGTATCTCGACGGCAGGCTGGGTCACGTTCGCAATACTGCTAGTGGCTTTTTTCCCTCTTTTTTGGATCGGACTTTTGATCAAAGAAGACCTTCGGGTGTGCCCCTCGTGTAAACGCCAGGTTGGTTAGATCGATCAGCGGAAAAAATAGCCTCGGGGATACTGAATTTTTACATCGGGATTAGTGCTCGTAACCTCGACCTTGTGATATCCCTTTTTCATGTGGGTTGAAAGGTACGTCAGGGCGAATTGGCGTTTGATCAATAGTCCGAGATCCCTCAGAAATGGTTCAAATGTGATCGGAGCGAGCGCGCCTTGAAAAAATGCCCGTCCACCCGTTTCCTCCGATACCCGATCGAGAGCACCCTGAGATGGAAGTATCGCATTCGAGCTGGAATTTGCTGTAAATTGCGTTGGTGAATAGATAGAATAGACGGCGACACCCCGTTTTTGAGATTTTGAGATAGCGCGGTCAAGATCGATTGACTGGTTGACGCTAAAGGAGATATTTCCCTGTGAACCCTCAAACCCGTCGGAGATCAACAAGATCGCGCGACGTCCGCCAGGCAATCCGTCGAATCGTCCAAGAGCGTCCGAGAGCCCGCCGAACGGCCCGTTCGAAGTGTTCCCGCCAGTCACGATGCGGAATGATTTCGACGCCTTTTCAAGGTCATCCGTAAACTTTTGTCTGATATCCAATGAACCGCCCCGAATGTATGCGACCATCACACGCGTACCCTTCGGCAGGCCGCGAATGAACTTTGCGATCTCGGGGATCTGAAGGTTGAAATCGCTGGTCAACTCCTCCTGAATAAGGATAGCTAACGAGAGTGGACTCGTTTCGACGCTGCGGATCGAAAGTATTGCCTGGTCTTCCTTATCTTCTTTGACAAGGATACGTTCGGCTTCAACATATTCAGAGGCTTGATTTGTCTTAAGCTCCTTTTTTGTATAGATCGAAATAGGGATTGTGACAGTGCGAACCTTTTGCTTGTCCCGCTCGTTCGGAGATTGAGCATTTACACAAAAATACCCGGTCGCCAAAAGTAACACTGCAATCAAACCTGGAAAGATCGACCTCATAAACAAAAAATGACCATATTGCACGGTGGACACTCAAATCATAATATAAATCGCTTGGATTACGTAAGTCTTGTGATGCCAAAAATTTGAACTGCGTTTCCGAGCTTTGTAAAGTATCATTTGACCAATGGCTGATATCGAACTTCATTACGATGTAACGAGGAAGGATCTGGCTCACGGCCGCAATCTCCTGATCGGGATATGGACGGCCCCGCTGATCACTTCCGGCGTGCCGGCAGCAACTCTGCTCGTCCTGATGTTCATTTTTGGAGAGACGCCACCGGTAGCTGCGGTGTTCTTCTTTTTTGCAATATTGGCAGGGGTTATCGGATTAGCACTGGGTCTAGGTATTTCCGGAATGCTCGCTTATCGACGCAATGCGTGGACCAGGCAAATGAGGGAGCGGATTGCGGCCGACGGGATAAGGGCCGAAGAGATCGAGTGGTTTCAACACGAATTGAAAGCATCGGAGAAGCGGGCGTTGAAAGAGGTTACGACCACAAACTTGATGCTTGGAGATGCGTATCGCGAGACACTTGCATCCCGTTTAACCGCGACGAGGATAGTAAAATCGTCCCGTCGTGAATTGCAACTAATGCAGCGGCGTCAAAACAAGGTGAAGCAGCTAAAGTCTAATAATGCGAAGGAGTTTCAGCTTGAGATCGCGGGGGATATATCAAAAATAGAAAAGATCCAGACGGAAGCCAAGCTAATGCTCGTCGAGGCTGAAACCCGTATGCAAATGATCGAGGCCGCCGCAGTGAGGGGTTCGAGCATAGCCGATTCAGAACTTGTGCTGAAGAAGTTGACGGCAAGGGCGTCCGAGCTCCCACTTGCCCTCGAAGAAGCGAAAATGACCGAGGCAATCCGGTTGGAGCTTGAATCCGAAGACGCAATTGGGGCTACTCCTAAGGAAGACGAGTAATTTCCATCCTCTTGATCACTATCCCGGCCGGCTTGACCGTCTCCTGTCTACATTAAGCGATCGTTTTTTGCTTATCAACGAACAGAAAGAATGTTCGATAAAGAATGGTGAGCGAAAGGATACCGCGAGGCCGTTCGAACGTATGAATTGAACCTGTATTGGACAGGTGGGTGGCTTTCTGCTCTTTCGAGCATCAGAGCCAGAGTCTACGGCGATGTCTTTCGTAAAAGATCGCACCGAAACCGGCATTAGCCTCCCGGCATTCATATGTTGGCTCAATTGTTTGTGCGTCCGGTGACGGAAAACGCAGAAAACTCCCTTCGCCTAGAGAAACTATAGCATATCGGATGAAGGGAATAGAAGAGGGAAGTTCGGTCGTTTATTGATCCTGAATGACAATTGGAGCGGTGTCGCGGTGCTTTAATATTTTATCGAGCATTTCGCTGCATTCGGAGCTCCGAAGACCCAGATTTGCGTCAGAAGAAGAGAATGTTGACTTGAGCTGGTGGTATTCGTCAGCGATATGAAGAGCGGCAAGGATCGCGACTTTAAGCGAATCGACTGTCAGTGTTCCCGACGAGATCTCGCGCATCTTAGAGTCGACATACTCCGCGAGATCGAGGATGTAATCATTGTCGCCGTCGGAACGAATACTATAGGTTTGGTTATATATCTCCACCCGGAGCGATTTTTCTTCTGAGCTCATAACTATCTAGCGACCAACGGCTTCAGCGACCTCCGGATCAATGATGGTCATCGCGTCGAGCATTGCTTCCACCTTTAACTGAATTGCATCCCGTTCAGAAAGCATTTCCGCGATCTTGGATTCCATCTCTACACGGTGCTCTCGAGCGGTGTTTAGATCGGATCTGAGCTTTTCCGACTGAGCGGCTAATATCTCTTTTTCTTCGCGGAGTTTTTTTACAAACTCAACAGTCAGATATATTTTGTCCTCGAGATGCGAGAACTTTTCCATTCCCGATATGCCGTTCATTAGGGATCTCCAATAAGTGGACTGAAATTGCTTCGAATGTGATTATCCGGACTTTTCTGTAAAAGTTCAAGTAAAGTATTAAGGAAAGTTTAAGTTCGGAGCTTCAGATCGAGTAAACTCTGAAGTTTTTCCACAATCTCCTGATGTAGCGCATCAACTTCCGAATCGACAAGGGTTCTGTCGTCGCTGCGATATTCTAAACGGATGGTAATAGATCTCTCGTCGTCCGCAATGCCCTTTCCCTCAAACACGTCGACAAATTCGACTCGACGGCAGAGTTCCACCTTTTGCTTGAGCACAGCCTCACGGATGGCACCGTATTCAACGGAACGTTTGCCTATGAGAGATACATCACGGGTAATACCGGGGTATTTAGTAAGCGGACTATAAAGTCGAATGGGCGGATCAGATCCTAAAACAGTTTGGAGATTGATCTCTGCTACATAGATGGGCGGCCGAAACTTGTTATTCGCGGCGATCTCGTCAGAAATCCGGCCTAAATATCCAACTGATTCGCCGTCGACTTGAATTAACGCTGTCTGGCCCTTTCGCAAGTGTTTGCAATCGGCTGACTGGAAGGTCACATTGGCCGCACCGACCGCGTCGAGGGCCATTTCAATAGCCCCTTTCGCGTCATAGAGATCCAATTCCCGCGTCGCCATCGCCCGTCCCTCATTGATCTCGCCGCCCGTGATAACCAGGGCAAAAAGTTCCTGTTCGTGCGGTGGTTCGTCAAAACCGTCAGGGGCTGAGAAACCCTTGCCGATCTCAAAAAGCTTTAAGTCACGATTTTGTTGATTAAAATTCAGTCGCACCGCTGCCAGTAGCCCAGGCAAAAGACTTGGGCGCATACGAACGGCACCTTCAATAACGGAATCCTGAAGGGTAACGAACTGAGTATCCGAAATTCCGGGAACTGTACCAAATATGGCGTCGTTTTTTGTATCGATAAAGCTGTACGAGATCGCTTCATCGAATCCCGAATCGACCAGAGCCTGCCTTAAATGCTTTTCCCGCGACTCGTTTGCCTGATATTCGCCGGCACCATAAGCTGGCGGTAATTCGACCGAAATATTTTCGTAGCCGGTATGTCGGGCGATCTCTTCGACCAGATCTTCTTCGATCGCGATGTCATGTCGCCACGACGGTGATATGAATGTGCAGGACCCACGATCTACATCTGCACTACCTACAGGCAATATTCCCAGCGAGGATAGTATTCGTACACACTCAGCGTTGTCGACATCCAAACCGGTTAGTCGCTTTACACTTGCCGATATGTCCGTCGATGTGATCATTTTTGCCGAGGTAACCGTCGGATATACGTCGATCAGGTCACTCGGGCTGCCGCCGCAAAGTTCAAGGATCAACTCTGCCGCACGATTCGAAGCGCGGATCAAGTTTTCAACATCGACACCGCGTTCAAAATGGTAGCTAGCTTCACTTGCCAAATTTAGCTTTCGTGACGCGGCCCTTATGCTTGCTCGGTCAAAATACGCGACCTCAAGTAAAACGTTAACTGTCTCAAGGGTGATGCTGGAATCTAGCCCGCCCATTATCCCGGCGATCGAGATCGGCTTTTCCGCATCGCAAATCACAAGGATCGACGGATCAAGATCACGCTCGCCCTCATCGAGGGTCGTTAGTTTGTCATTCTCATAGGCCCGCCGCACAACGATTCGTCCGCCAGCTAGTTTATCGAGATCGAACGCATGCATCGGCTGGCCAAGTTCGTGCATTACGTAATTGGTTATATCCGCCACATTATTTATCGCTCGTTCGCCAATAGCTTCGAGGCGGTCCACGAGCCACTGCGGCGACGGGCCGATCTTGACGTTCTTGATGATCCGGGCGGTGAACCGGTGACATAGCTCCGGTTCCTCGATAGTGACTATCTCACCAGCGAGAACGCCTGGCAGCGGCACCTCGTTTTTCGCGTCCGGCTCCGAGATAAGCGGCTTCTTCGTGCTCACTCCAAGCTCGCGAGCGATGCCCAGATGCGACAAACAGTCCGGCCTGTTGGAAGTAAGGTCGATATCCAGCACAAAATCAGACCCGTGCTGATGAATGCCCTCAACGGCGAGGCCTACACGCGTTAGTTCCTGGCCGAGCTCAGCCGGCGGCAGATCGATCTCGATAAGGTCTTTTAGCCAATTGTAACTAATATTCATGAAACTAAAATTCTAGCCCTTGTTGCGGATCGAATAGACCCCAAAGGCGATAAGCCCCAACGCGATAATCCCTTCGATCGCGACGCTAATGTAAAAGCCGACCGGATTGTTTGATTCTGTAATTCCATGGCTACGACTCCCTTGCAAAACACCGTCACGAACCTCGAAAACAAACATCATCAGGGTCAGTAAGCCAATAACTAGAGCAACCCAGCCGATCCAGTGATTTTTGCCCGGGACTGACATGGGATCTATCGGAATTGCTCCATAAATCTCACATCATTGTCGAACATAAGCCGAATATCATCCAACGAATACATCAATGCGCACATCCGTTCGAGGCCGAAACCAAAGGCGAAGCCCGAATAGACTGTCGGATCGATTCCAACCGCTTTTAGCACGTTTGGATGCACCATTCCCGAACCGCCAAGCTCGATCCAGCCTGAGCCTTTGCATGGACGGCAGCGTTCGTCCTCGAACTTACCCGTTCCGTGGCACTTGAAGCACGAAAAGTCGAATTCCGCACTCGGCTCGGTAAAAGGGAAGTAGGACGGGCGAAATCTGGTAATTGTGTGCTCGCCAAACAGACGCCTGAGCCATTCGGTCACCGTTCCCTTGAGATGTGCCATCGTTATGCCCTTGTCGACGCATAAGCCCTCGATTTGGTGAAACATCGGCACGTGTGTCATGTCGGGCGTGTCGCGGCGAAATACTTTTCCGGGAGCGATCATTCGGATCGGAGCTCCGCGACGCTCCATCGCTCGGATCTGGACCGTCGAGGTTTGCGAACGCAATGCAAAACCGTCGGTCGTGTAGAACGTGTCCTGTGATTCGCGGGCCGGATGCCCCTCAGGAATGTTCAACGCGTCAAAGTTATAATAATCAGTCTCGATCTCGCGGTCATCCTCGATCGAGTAACCCATTGAGACAAAAATGTCCTCGATCTTCTGACGCAGGATCGTTATTAAGTGCATGTGTCCAGTACGAGGCCGTCGCCCCGGCAGTGTGACATCAAGCCGGTCAGTTTCGATTTTAGCTTGAGACGCTTCGAGCGAAATGAACTTGATGAGAGCGTCCAGACAATATCGCACATATGTTTTTTCAAGACGATTGATCTCTTCTGCGAAAATTCGCCGGTCCTCCGGTGCCATTGAGCCAATCTGACTCTTTAATGAATGCAATGTGCTCCGCTTTCCGAGGAATGCAATACGAGCCGCGTCGAGCTCTTGTTGCTGCACGATCGGATCGATAAAGTCATTTCCCGAGGGTCCCCGCTCATCGAGAAGAGGCGAGACAAAATCTAAAATGGCGTTATTGTTCAAGTACGCCATCAGTCGGCTGTGTTGCGACTCGGTTGCCCGGGACAAAAAGCCACTCAGCCATTCATTGAACTCCTGAGAAGCTTCTTTAGCGGCGGAAACGGTGAACTCATAGGTAGGCAACGTTCGGTTATTCATTTGAAGTTCAGGGGTTAGTCCCAATCGAAGCAAATTGTCTTAGAAAATCCAATGTCGTCTATGTTCCACTTACCCCTCGTTTTCTCCATTCTTATTAAGCCCAATCCCGCAGCGGTAGGGAGCCTAGAGCAACTGAGCCACTGACTGGATCCCGCATTCCGGTATGAGGTGCACGACGAGGAAATTGTTGTCCTCCACTCAATACCATTCAATCTGTCCGCTTCCGTCAGTGCCTCGGTTTTAGGCACGAAGACCAATTCTGTCGTCTGGATTGGTATAGTAAATCGACCTGTCGTTTGATACTTTCCGCAATCGGTTACGTACTTCGAAGTAAACTCTTCGAACTTCTCGCCAGCCTCAATTTCGAGTGCGGAGCGGGTTGTATGACAGGCCGTTCCCGCCGCGACCAGGACGATGAAGATCAGGAGATCTAACCCGATTGTAATTGAGCGTTGAGATTGTACAGGTTCAAATTTTGTCATCGTGGTTGCACAAGGTATTGTCGTTCTTTTGCATATGGACACGCAAAACCTATTATAATGGAATCCGGCTCCAACTTGAAAGGGTCGCCTTAAAGCGCCTCTTAGGGCTTAATTTCCGTTTCAATATAATTACTCAAATGAAAGCAATTGTTAAAAGCAAGGCCGAGCCCGGTTTGTGGCTTGAGGACGTGCCCGAGCCAACTATCGGCATCAATGATGTACTCATCAAGATCAAAAAGACCGGCATCTGTGGCACGGACCTGCATATTTATAACTGGGACGCGTGGGCACAAAGCACCATCAAGATCCCGACGATCCTTGGACACGAACTTGCAGGCGAGATCGTCGATGTCGGTTCGAACGTAAACGATTTTTACGTCGGTGACATCGTCAGCGTTGAGGGCCATCTAGTCTGTGGCCGGTGCCGTAATTGTCTGGCGGGCCGACGTTACAAATGTGCTCACACACTCGGATTTGGGGTAAACACGGATGGCGGCTTTGCCGAATACATGGCGGTCCCGATGACAAATATCTGGAAGCACGAGCCGCACATAGATCTAGACGTCGCGGCGATATTCGATCCGTTTGGCAATGCTGTTCACACCGCACTTGCCTTTGAGGTGTTTGGTGAAGACGTTTTGATCACGGGTGCGGGGCCGATCGGTATAATGGCCGCAGCGGTCGCAAAGCATGCGGGGGCACGACACGTGGTAATAACCGACGTGAATCCGAATCGCCTCGAACTCGCCAAAAAGTTTGATGTGACTCTCGCCGTCGACGTCCGGGAGAAGTCGATCGCCGACGTTCAAAAGGATCTTGGGATGAAAGAGGGTTTCGATGTCGGTATGGAGATGTCCGGCAATCCCATGGCTTTTCGCGACATGCTCGCGAATATGACGCACGGTGGAAACGTGGCTTTTCTCGGCATTCCTTCCGACGAATTTTCGATCAATTGGAAAACCGTGATCTTCAATATGCTCACGATCAAGGGCATTTATGGCCGGGAAATGTACGAAACCTGGTATCAAATGAGTGTCCTGCTGGAGGGCGGTTTGGATATTTCACCTGTTATTACACATCGTTTTTCCTTCAGGGATTTTGAGAAAGGTTTCGAAGTGATGCGTGAGGGAAACAGCGGCAAGGTCATCCTCGACTGGAGCGGGAACTAAATATGTACGGTAACGCAAACGAACATTTGTTAGCTATTTTGAGCGAGATCCGAGACGCCGGGCTCTACAAATCTGAACGCGTTATCGAAAGCCCTCAGGAAGCCGAGATAACGGTTTCAGGTGGTCAGAAGGTCCTGAACATGTGTGCCAATAACTATCTTGGCCTGTCAGATCATCCTGCGATCATCGATGCGGCTAAAAAAGGATTGGACGACTGGGGTTTCGGGCTTTCCTCCGTGAGGTTCATCTGCGGTACTCAAACCATTCACAAAGATCTCGAGGCAAAGATCAGCGAATTTCTCGGCACCGAAGACACGATACTTTACACCTCGTGCTTCGATGCTAACGGCGGGTTGTTCGAAACGGTGTTAGGTGAGGAAGACGCCGTCATTTCAGATGAATTGAACCACGCCAGCGTTATTGACGGCATTCGGCTGAGTAAGGCCCAGCGTTTTCGATACAAAAATGGCGATATGGCAGATCTGGAGGCGAAACTGATCGAGTCGGGATCGTCACGATTTAAAATGATCGCGACAGACGGTGTTTTTTCAATGGATGGGTTCATTGCAAAGCTACCCGAGATTTGTGATCTTGCTGACAAGTACGAAGCGATGGTGATGGTTGACGACTCGCATGCGGTCGGTTTTATGGGAAAAACGGGGCGCGGCGTCCATGAACACCATGACGTTATGGACCGTATCGATGTCATCACCGGAACGCTTGGGAAGGCACTTGGCGGGGCGAGTGGAGGATATACCAGTGGCCGAAAGGCGATCATCGATCTTCTGCGACAGCGTTCGCGGCCATATTTGTTCTCAAATTCGGTCGCGCCGCCGATCGTAACAGCCGCGATCAAGGCGATAGATATGATCACTGAGTCTACCGAGCTTCGTGACCGGCTGATGGAAAACACGAGATATTTCCGCGAAAAACTATCAGGGATCGGGCTTGAGATAGTCCCGGGAGAACATCCGATCGTTCCAGTAATGTTCGGTGATGCGGTACTCGCTACAAAAATGGCCGATGCCATGCTCGCCAAAGGCGTCTATGTTATCGCCTTTTCGTTTCCGGTTGTTCCGAAGGGGAAGGCTCGGATTCGAACCCAGGTGTCGGCGGCTCATACAAAAGAAGACCTGGATTTTGCGGCATCAAAGTTTGCCGAAGCCAAGGAAGAGCTGGGAATATGAAAAAAGCGTAAAGACTAAGGTCTTCACGCCGGAAAAATTTTCACAAGGATTTAAGATTTCGTCCCGAAGTACTCCACCATCTCAGCCGAGGTCAAGACCGGAACGACCTCAAATTCAACCAGATCGCCCCAATTCTTCATCCATTCCTGCAGAAGCCTGGGGTATTCTGTTTCCATCACCTGAAAACAGCGGCTCATTTCGACTTCGATCCAGCTATTGACGTATTTCAATCCGTCGGGCATCAAACGGCCCTGTTCAGCAAATCGCTTGTAAACAGGGCCGGGATCTTGATCTCTGAAATGTTCGATGGTCATGTAAAGCATTGCTTCACAAGGTTACCGATCGACTCACGCAGCTGCCTGCGGCTGTTTGCTCAATGCTTCTTTCGCCTGACCGGCAACCGACGCAAATGCTTCGGGCTGTTTCACGGCAAGATCGGCAAGGACCTTTCGGTCCAATTCGATTCCCGCCAGATTCAGGCCATGAATAAACTGTGAATATTTCATGTCGTTAAGACGGCAGGCCGCGTTAATGCGAACGATCCACAATTTTCGAAAGTCGCGTTTTTTCAGTTTTCTACCCGTATAGGCAAAATTCAAAGCACGTTCGACTGATTCCTTGGCCGACCGATACAACTTCGATTTGGTCCCGCGATAGCCTTTGGCTAAGGCTAATATTTTTTTGCGCTTCTCTAGTCGCTTATTTCCACGTTTTGCTCTTGGCATTGTCTTCTACTCCTACTCTCTAAAAAAACCGTCAATTAGTCTCGGCCATACGGCAGCATCTTCTCTACGCGCTTCTGATCGCCTTCGGATACTAAAACGTCAATATCGAGATTGCGTTTACGTTTGCTGGTCTTCTTGGTCAAAATATGGCGTGCATGGCTATGGCCACGTTTGAATTTACCGCTCGCTGTCGAGCGAAATCGCTTTGCCGCGCCTTTGTGTGTTTTTAGTTTTGGCATAAACCGTCTCCTCTAAGTAACTTATCGTAAACTACCTCAAGTAGTTTCTAAAATATCTCGTCTTCGGCAACGGGCACTTCCGCCTTCTTGGCGGCTACCTTCTTGACGGGCTTTTTCGGTTCTTCTGTGTTAACCGTCTCCGTTTCCTTTTCGACTTTTCCTACAACCTTCTCAGCCTTCTCTACCTTCTCGGCCTTTTCTGCTTTCTCAGGCTTTTCCGTCTTCTCGGGCTTTTCGACAACCTTGTCGGCCTTTTCTACTTTCTCAGGCTTTTCAACAACCTTATCGCTCGATGCCGGCTTCTTTTCAACGACCTTACTCTTCTTGGGAATGAAGATCGTGAACATCTGATAGCCTTCCATCTTTGGATAAACCTCTACATCCGCAAGTTCGGCGAGGTCTGCCGTCAGCTTCTTTAACATTTTCGACCCAAGTTCGCGGTGAGTCATTTCACGTCCGCGAAATGCGATCGTCGCTCGGACCTTATCGCCGGCTCCGAGCCACCCTCGTGCCCGCTCCATCCTATAGTCGTAGTCGTGATCATCCGTTCCGGGACGAAATTTGATCTCCTTGACTTCTACTGTGACCTGTTTCTTTTTCGCTTCGTGAGCCTTCTTTTTCTGCTCGTATAGAAACTTGCCGTAATCAATGATCTTGCAAACCGGCGGTTTAGCATTGGGGGCGATCTCTACGAGGTCTATCCCTCTATTTCTCGCTTCCTGGATAGCGTCGCGTGTATCCATTACACCCAGCGTTTCACCATCCTCTGTAACCACTCGCACCGACGGAACTCGTATTCTCTCGTTCGTACGATGAAGCGGTTCGCGAAACCGCGGCTTAAATCTATTCCCACCAAATCTTCTAGCGATAAGTTCCTCCTTTGTTAATTACCGATCTTAGAGACTTCGCGTTTGTTTTTCGCGAGTTATCATCTCCTCGAACTCTGCCAGCGACATCGCTCCGATGTCACCTTTTTTACGTTCTCTAACGGCAACCTGGCCGCTTTCCAATTCCTGATCGCCCAAAACTAACATATATGGAATTTTTTGCAACTGGGCATCCCTGATTTTTGCACCGATCTTATCAGATTTAGTGTTTGATCCGACGCGAAAACCCGCTTTTTTTAGTTTTGCCGCGATGCTCTCAGCATATTCGTTGATCCTATCGGTGATCGGCAAAACCGCTACCTGCACTGGAGCAAGCCACAGCGGAAAGGCACCCGCGTAGTGTTCGATCAGCACGCCGAAAAACCGTTCGATCGAACCGAATAACGCCCGGTGGATCATGAATGGGCGATGTTTTTGGTTGTCATCGCCGGTGTATTCCAGTTCGAAACGCTCGGGTAAGTTGAAATCAAGCTGGATCGTTCCCAATTGCCAAACACGACCGATCGCGTCCTCGATCTTAATGTCGATCTTGGGGCCGTAGAATGCCGCTTCGCCCTCGATGCGTTCGTAGGAAATACCGCGCTCATTCAACGCAGAGGCAAGCTGCTCTTCGGCGGCGTGCCAATCTTCATCCGAACCTAGATAGCCTTTATTCTCAGCTCCGCCGCGAACAGAAAGCTCAAATTTTACCTTGTCGAATCCGTAGGTATCAAATACCTTAATGGCGAAATCAAGACAATCCGCAACTTCAGCGTGGACCTGATCCGGCCTAACAAAAAGGTGTGCGTCGTCGACTGAAAATCCACGAACACGCATCAGCCCATGAAGCGTGCCCGAAAGTTCCGCACGATAGACGGTACCCATTTCGGAATAACGCTGCGGTAGGTCGCGGTAGGACTTGGGTGAAGCCTTATAAATACCGATGTGAAACGGGCAGTTCATCGGTTTCAGCCGGTACTCTTCGTCCTCAATACTCGTCGGAGCATACATCGAGTCGGAATAATTGCCTTCGTGGCCGCTGGTTACCCAAAGCTGCCGTTTAGCAATATGCGGCGTGAATACAAAACTGTAACCACGCTGCTCAAGTTCTTCCCGAAGCAGCCGTTCCATTTCCATTCGGACGATGCCGCCCTTAGGATGCCAAAGGATCAAACCCTGGCCGTAATTATCATCGATCGAAAATAGATCAAGTTCGCGCCCTAGTTTGCGATGATCACGTTTTTCGGCCTCTTCACGCTGTTTGAGCCACGCATCAAGTTCCTCTTGCTTTGCAAAAGCCGTCCCGTATACGCGCTGCATTTGCTCGCGTTCAGCGTCTCCCTTCCAATACGCACCGGACAATGCGAGGAGCTTAAAAGCCTGTAATTTACCCGTATGCGGTACATGAGGACCAAGGCAAAAATCTACAAACGGTGAGTTATCGATATGATAAAGCGTCGCCGAACCTTCTACTTTTTCGTCGATCAATTCGCATTTAAGCGGTTCTTCCCGCCCTTTGAAGAGTTCAAGGATCGCGGATTTGTCGACGACTTCTCGGCGATAGACCAAATTCTGCTTGGCCATGCCTTTCATCCGCTTTTCGATGACGGGCAGGTCGGCCTCCGTCAATTGGCGTGGAGCTATGACGTCATAGTAGAAGCCGTAACGCGGATCTTCCATCAAGGCCGGACCGACTCCGAGTTTGGTTCCCGGAAACAGGTCAAGCAGAGCCGCCGCTAGCAAATGAGCGGTCGAATGGCGAATAAGCTCAAGACCATCGCGTGTATCAGCGACAATTGGCTCGATCGAGAGGACCTCATCGGTCGCGGTCAATTCGCGGCTTAGATCTACTTCCACGCCGTTAACTTTTGCAGCAAGCGCTTTCTTTAGTCCGTCACGGTCAAATGCCTTGATCGCATCCGCGACAGTCGCGGGCGCAGGGATAGACCGCTGGTTTCCACCAAATTGTACGTTTAATTCGCTCATATATTTGTTAAAAGATAATCGTTTTTAGTTAACCGATCTGCTCACAACAAACCTGGCCGCATTTCTGACGGCTCTTATCGATCAACAATTAACAACCAGCAATTAACAATTCACTACTACTAACTAAGATTTGATCCGATAAGAGCGACTTTGCTTTGTTGAGAGTTGCGTCTTTAGACGCGAATTACGCGTAAACGCGTAACTCTAAACTGTCCCGCCATTAGAGGCGGGTCGTAGTAGTTGTAAAAACAGCAAAGTTCTTCGTAAGCATCTTATCGAAAAAAGTAAATGGTAGTCTCTAGCAGACTCGAACTGCTGACCCCTACCTTGTCAAGGTAATGCTCTACCAACTGAGCTAAGAGACTGGATACCAAGTTCGCCTATTTAAGCGAACAAGTATGATGCCAAACAAGGGCGAAACTGTCAAGTTTGTTCCGTTTTGAGGGGACCAAGCTCCTCGGTATCATTTTCGAGTTGGTTCATGTATGCTTGCGCACATACAAACGTTGAATACTCCCTATTCTTTAACCTTAAGGAGAAACAAAGATGATATCACTACTTGTTTGGCTTGTTCTTGGATTTCTGGCTGGCTATATAGCGAAGCTTATCATGCCCGGTGCTGATGGCGGAGGCGTTATTTTAACCACAATACTCGGCATTGTTGGGGCTGTTGTTGGTGGATATATCGGCACCTTCCTCGGCTATCCGATGGTCAGCAACTTCAACAATATAGGCAGCTCACTACCCAGTTTCGTTTTCTCGATCATTGGAGCGATCGTCATACTCGCGATATTCCGGCTGATCCAAGGCCGCCGTCTCTGATCTGATCGTGTTGCTGAGGTAGTCGATCGGGAATTTTCGACCGGCACCTCAGCACATCGGCAGTTGTTGCAGAAACGCTTCGTCGCCACCTTTGACGAAAACGATATCTCCCTCTAACCGGCTAACTCGCAAAGCTTTATAAAAATGTTCGTAATAGATCGCCAGACCTATGATCGTGCCGAGCGAAAGTAGAATGCCCGTACCGGCCCAGCCTGCTGCAAAAGATAAAAAGATCAGTACGATTCCTATCGCTCAGGCGGTCCCGAGCGTTTTCCCTGCATTTCCGCGAGCTTTTCCGTGCACGCCACACAGTGGAACGTCGAGCGGGAATCTATGACTTAGAACCGCGGCAAGGATCACATAAATTATCGGGCTGATAATAGCCGCATAAACCGCAGGATGGTGCCACCGGAACTTGTGCCGATGAAACGCGCCGCCCACATATGGTTCGGCACTGCCTCCGCACTTAACACAAGCTGCAGGCAGCGGCGCTAATTTGTGCATCACGATCTCTGGTCCGCGCCTCCACACGCCGTAGTTTTGAGCCGGAAAAAACGGTGTGGACACGGGCTGTGCCTCATTTATCTGTTGCCACTGGCGAAAACCAGTCTGATTCTGGACCTGATATTCACCTGCATGATGCGGCGTGGGAGTCTGGTGCGCAATTCGGGGCACGCTTGGTTGTATCGCGACCGGGTTAGGCATCGAAATATTGATATTTATCGTTCCTGGCACTCCGTGGTCTCGTTCCACACTAAAATTGGGAAGTTGATTTTTGCATCGTTTACATGTAGCTGTATCGGAAGAATTAATTAAATTACAATGCGGACAACGTATCGAAGGCGGGAGGTGTTGATTCATCGACGTAGTGGGACGAGAGAGAGAATTTTGCGTGACCGTAGCAGAACGGCCGTCTATAGAATGATGCCGCCGATCAGTTGGAGTCAACGGATTGTTTGGACCGTTCTGGCAGGAAAAGCGATCGGCAAAACCACGTGGAATAGCTCGCCGGGAAAGGGATTTAAGTCGCCCGCATATATCAAGCTATACCCGTACAAAATCGATGCATCCCGATGGCGACGAGTCTCGTCGTACGGTTATCGACATCGTAAGTCGGGTTGACCTCAGTAAACTCGATGATCTTTGTATTCGCGAGGCTGGCGGCGTATTTTACCAGCTGAATGAACTCGCTTGCTTTTAAGCCGAGAGGTGAGGGCGCCGATGTTCCGGGAGCATCGGCCATTCGAACGGCGTCCATATCAAAGCCAAAAAAAGTGTTTAACGACGAGCTGTGACCAATAAAGTTTTGTCTGACCTGTTCCTTTAGTTCGACATCCGCTTCCGCCCGCGAACGAAGCAATTCAAGGCTAATGCGATTTACGCCCAGCCCGCGAATGTATTCGTAGTAGATGGGTGAGCAGAAATGCGACTGAAAGCCAACCTCGTAAAAATACGATGGTTTCAAGTGCTTTTCATCCAAAAGTTGGCGATATGCCGTACCGCTATTTGGCTGCTCGGCCAGTCTGACGTCCAGATGAGCATCGATATTAACTCCGATCCACCATTCGGGCCCGAAGACCTCGGCCATTGCCCGTCCAGTGGCATACGAAATATCGTTTCCACCACCAAGTACGATCAGTCTCTTTCCGTCCTCAATGACTTGTCTGGCGACGGTGGTCATTTGATCGTGCGTTTCCTCAAGCGTTCCTTCGGCCAGTAAATTGCCAAGATCGAAAATGTTCTTTTTTACGTTGAACGTGGTCAGATGGTAAAACTGCTTGCGGATCTCGTCTGGCCCTTCGGCGGCTCCGACACGGCCCCCGTTTCGAAGCACGCCTTCATCTTTGGCGTAACCTACGATCACAATGTCGGCAGCGTCGTAGCGTTCGGGTTCCGTTCGAACATGTCCGCCCATCCGCGGATCGTTCTTATCGCTGTGTTGAAAGAACAAGTCGGCTGAAGGCCGGGTTGTTAGGTCAAAAATGTTGTTCACAGTTATATTTTATACCGAAAGGCCATTGTTAGAAAGCCGATACCCGGGTGACTTTACATGGGCCCCCTGGAAGCGGAAAATACATTAGCGTATTAACATTCATTGATCCCCAGGAGACGAAATATGCAGGAAGGAAAATCACCGACACCCGAACGGATCTGGCAGCTAATTACCGGTTATCAAATGTCCGCTGCCCTAAAAGCCGCGATAGAGCTGACGATTTTTACAAAGATCGCTGAAGGAAACAAGACTGCCGGTTCGCTCGCCTCGGCGACCGGATCCGCCGAGCGCGGCATTCGCATTTTGTGCGACACACTCACCGTTCTCGGCCTATTGACCAAAAACGGAAGCGAATATTCCCTGGCAGACGATTCCGCCCTATTTTTAAATAAGAACTCGCCCGCCTACATGGGCAGCATGACCGATTTTATTGTTTCGCCCCAACAAAAAGCTGGCTTTGAGAACCTTACGGCTGCCGTTCGCAATGGCGGTGCGGTCGGAAGCGAAAACGCGTCTATTGACCCAGAAAGCCCGATGTGGGCGACCTTTGCCCGAAGTATGGCACCGATGATGTTCCCGTCCGCCCAGTTTATGGCTTCGGGACTCGGTTACGATAAGGACGCGGCGATCAAGGTACTCGATATCGCCGCCGGACATGGTATTTTTGGCATCACCGTCGCACAACATTATCCGAACGCCCAGATCTACGCGCTGGACTGGCGGGTAGTGCTTGAGGTCGCTCAGGAAAACGCCGAGAAATTCGGCATCGCGGACCGCTATCACAAAATTGAGGGCAGTGCGTTCGAAGTGGATCTTGGCTCTGACTACGATGTTGTCCTTATTCCAAATTTCCTGCATCACTTCGATGTTGCGACGTGCGAAGCCTTTCTAAAACGCGTTTATGGCTCGCTAAAGAGAGACGGCCAGGTGCTGACGTCCGAATTCATCCCCAACGACGATCGCGTGTCGCCTCCCGGCGAAGCTCTGTTTTCGCTCATTATGCTCGCGGCCACACCGGCCGGCGACGCATACACATTTGCCGAGCTCGATTCGATGTTTAAGAACGCCGGATTTTCAAATAACGAGCATCTGCCAATGGCGGGAATGCCGCAGCACTGGATCGTTTCCCGAAAGTAGCCACTACCTTTCGGATGCCTTCAGCAGTTCTCCCAGGTACTTACCCCAGATCGCCGGTATCGTGTGGGTGCCGTGGCCGCGCGTTTCATCAGTGATCGGCAAAAGGATAAAGCGGCCATTTTTGACGCGTTTTATCTGCTTTTCGGCGATACCGAGTTCAGGTGGATTTACCGCATCGTCCGCCGAGTTGATCGCTAAAAGCTGAGTTTTTATCGTCTCTAGTTTGGGCTCGGGGTTGTAATCCCTCGACGCATCAAATTGATAAAGCATGTCATTTGCATCGGTCGTTGCAAGACGCTGCTTCATTGTTTGGTCGAAAGCAGCATCGGCCGCTGCTTTCGACGGCATCTGTTTCTGCATTTGCAAGGGAGCAGTTCCCATCATTATCAGCGTGTACAAGGCCGTCGTCAGTCCTCGTACAGGCGGAGATTTGTATTCGCCATTCATCCAATCCGGGTCGTTTCGGATCGGGTCGATCACCATTCGCCGAAAGTAACGATTTCGGCCGGCGATCTCGACCGGAAGGCTCGCGAGCGGCAATGCGGAATCCATAAAATCAGGGTACATCTCACTCCAGAGCCATGCGTGCATTCCGCCCATCGAAGTGCCCATCACCAGCCGCAGATGATCGACTCCTAGCTTTTCGACCAGAAGCCGATGCTGCGTGTCGATCATGTCGTGGTAACAATAATGCGGAAATTTGGCGTGAAGCCCATTGCTCGGCTTACTCGAAGCTCCGTGGCCAATATTGTCGGGAATAACGATGAAGTATTTCTCAGCGTCGAGCAGCTGGCCCTTGCCAAACAATATTCCGGCGAATCCCCGCGAGAGAAACTGGGAATTCGATCCGCCGGTCCCGTGATTGATCATTACGGCGTTTGTGACGTGGCCGCTGCTGTCCTTTTTTTGCGTGCCAAGCGTAACGTAGTGGATCTTCAGTTCCGGGATTGTCTCGCCGTTCTCGAATTTGTAATCCTTGATCACGAAATCGCCGGAAACCGCTTGCGGTCCGTCCTGAGCCCGCACGGCCGACGTTGCCAACATCAGGAATGCCGTCATTATCGGCAAAAGTAACTTATAGCCCCAACGTTCAGATCTCATCTAAATTCCACTCCATTTTTTGTAAATTCGTCCTGTTTACCGATATTAACTGAAGCCAACGAAATTGTCGCCGCGTTTCCTCCCACACTGACCGATCCTCTCTAAAGACTCAGGGGCCCACTGTGTATACAAATGCATTACATTTAGTCTCAAAATGGGTTACAAAACGCTCGCGAGTCACTTGACTTCCGATTTCTAACTGGCTATCACTATCTGAGCGACCTTGCTCGTCGTTAAGGAGTTTTCATGAAACTACGGATCAGGCCGATGCTGTTGGTTTTTTTATTGGTCATAGTCTCAGGTGCGGCAAATGCGCAGATCGATGAAATTTGCGGAGAAGCCGGTGCGACGCCCGGGCTGGACTCGCCGTTTGCTCACGTACCCTATGTCTATGGCCGCGTCACTTTGAAGGGAGTGGAGGCGAATGCGAAACGTCCAAAGGTCGTTGTATTTCTTACCGAAGGCCAGCGGACGGCAGGGCGGTGGGACGTCGATAAATCGGGCAATTACTGTTTTAAGCGTGCGGGCTCGGGCGGCGAACTTCGTATAGAGGTTGACGGGACAGAGGTTACCCGACGAACACTGCCGTCGTTTGGTTCTGCGCAGCAGCGTGAGGATTTTGAAATAGAGGTAAATTCGTCGAGAAAGGTGCCGCCCGTAATCGTTGTTGCCTCCAAATTTTCGTATCCGCGAAACGATAAGACCGCCGACCTATATGCCAAGGCGGCTGCGGCCGAGGCCGCCAAAGACCTGGCAAACGTCATAGAGCATCTTAAACAGATCGTTGCCATCGATCCTGCCGATTTCATCGCCTGGGCAAAGCTCGGCACCGTATATTTCCAGCAGGACAAGTTAGCTGAGGCCGATGCGGCGTTCAGGCGGTCGATCGAGCAGAAAGTCGACTACACCCCGGCGTGGATAACGGTCGGCCAATTACGGGCGGCCCAAAAGCAATATCCGGCGGCGATTCAGATCTTCCTTCACGCGATCGAACTCGAACCGGCATCGGCCCGGGCATACCAACTCATGGGCGAAGCTTATCTTCTCAATAAGCAGGGAACGCTAGGTGCCGAAGCCCTCAATCAGGCGATCAAGCTCGATCCGGTTGGAATGGTCGAGTGTCACCTTCAACTCGCTCATTTGTACGAATTGGCTGGTGCAAAGAAACTCGCGACGCACGAATATAAGACATTCCTTGAAAAGGTCCCGGACCACAAAGACAGGAAAAAGTTCGAGAAATTCATCCAGGAAAATCCAGAATAAAGATTGTTTCGCGAAACAGCCCTAAGACTGATCTCTATGTCCGTTAGACTTATCTTTCCGGCTTTCTCCCGTCATTTGGCAGGCTGTAATTGACTCTGCCGTTGGCGTCGAGGAAATCGAGTTTCGGTACACCCTCGGCGGTGACGGACATTTTGATCCGGGCATTGCCTTTTGCGTCGTAGAGAGTTACCTCGGATTCCTTTTGATCGTTTTTGCCGACGTAAACTCGGGTCGGCGAGAAGTTATCTTCCTGCAGTTTTTTCTTCGCCGCGGTTTTGGCTTCGCCGTCCGGCATCTTAGCGATCTCGTCTTCGCGGGTGAGGATCTCATTTAAAGGGATCTCCGGGCGGTCCCAGATCTTGAGGCCGGCCTGGTATTTGCCGTTATGGTCGTTGTAGAGGAGGGCCATCGCCTGGGACTGTTTGTATTTGTCGAAAGACAGGCCTTGGTAAGAGCCGTATTTGCCGCCTCCGGTAACCGCACCAAACACGAGTCCACCATTTTCGTCACCAATGCCGTTGTAAAAAAGCATTCCGGGTGGGCGCTCCGTTTTCCACGATTTGCCGTTGATCAGCGGATCGGGCATGCGGTCGCTGTTAGCTATGACCATCAATAGCTGCCCATTCTTTTCCCGGACGTTCAGTCGCTCGACGTCGATCTCGCCGAATTTCTCGGCCGGTCTTGTAAAGGCCGTAATCGCCATAACTCCCAAAACGGTCAACGAAATAGCCACGTAGATCTCTAACAAGCGCAGCCGTTTATTAAGTTTTTCCATACTTCTTCTCTTTTTGTTTCGGATATTCGCGTTCTTGTTTCGGATATTCGCGAAAGGTCGCGTACTAATTTGATAACACCGGGAGGTCCGGTTTTATGACAGGTTGCTTAGCTCCGTACCGGGGTGTCGCGAGCAAGGCTAGTCGATGGCCCAACGTTTTGCGACCTTGTCGTCCCGCAGGAGATAAATATTGTTCTTTTTATCAAGCGCAAAAGCGTTTACTCGTCCGCTGCCAACGACCGAGGTAACCATTTCGCCATTGTTTTTGTAAACATTGATGTTATTGCCCTCTGAAATATAGATCCGGCTTTGATTATCGACCGCAATGCCGCAGGAATTCATGCTTTGAACGAATTTGTTGACGTATTTACCTCCCGGTGAGAATCGCAATATCAACAAGTCCTCGGCGTTGTAGGACAGCGAGTAGCTCCCGAGATCACCAAACGCGTATAGTGAAAAAATGTTTCCGGCTCCGTCGACGGCAAGACGGATCGATTCCACACCAACCTGTCTGGGCGACATTGGGGCATCGGCGGCTTTTGTATGAAACCCAGTGATCCGCTTCGTGACCTGACCAGAACGATTTAGAAAAATAAGCGACTCGATATCCTCATTGGAGGTCACCACCAGGATGCCGCCGTCGGCGCGAAGCGCGAAATCCTGGATATAATCCGGAGCGAAATGAATCGCTTTTACCGGGCTAGTCAATTTTGAATCATAGACCAGAAGCACGCCGCCCACGGCAACATAAAGCCGTCCGTCATCTCCAGCGGCGATCTTATCGATAGTGCGGGCGTGTTCATAATTCGCTCCTTTCTGCGGGATCTGGAGGACCGTCAGAAATTGGCCAACTTCGTCAAATTGCTGGACTCGGAGGCTATCATCTGACACATATATATCGCCCTGTTTGTCTACCGCGATGGAATTGGCATCTTTAAATAGTCCGTTTCCGGTGCCCTTGCCACCAAAATTGAGCAGGTCGGGATTCGGGGCAGCCGTGCCAGTCACTGGCTTTGTCGGAGAAGGGGAGGCGAATTTTATGGGAGGGTTGTAAGGTGATTTAGTATTTTTTAAGCTCGCAAGACCCCCAATTATGACGACGCCAATAATTACCGCAAAGGCAACGACCACAGCCGCGATAATCTTGTTAGAGTCGACCGGTTCCGAATCGTCGATCTCGCTGTAAGCAGGAATAGGTATGTCGGGCTCCGCTTTTCGTTCGATTACGAAATGCACGCCGCAATATTTACATGTTGCGCTCGTTTGAGCGGGCGAGTAGTCTCCTAGCTCGCCTCCGCATTGCGGACAGATCAGGGGTTTAATCTCCATTCCGTTCGATCCTCTTTAGTCTTGCGCAAATCATTGTGCACGATTAACTCAAGCGACTCAATGGTTTGCTGTAATTAGACGTCGGAACGCCGACAAATTGCCGAAGTCATGTCCCGAAGTGTGATGACGAAGCAATCTGATGACGCTATTGGTTAGAATCCCGAAGATATTTACGAGAGCTGAACGTGCTCACGGCAGTCGATGATGAAGCCGGAAAACCGAATGCTATGATCCGAATCTCAAGCTAATTTCATCGGAACTTTCACATCGTTTTTCTTAGCGAATTCGATCGCTGTCTCATATCCCGCGTCAGCGTGACGGATGATGCCCATTCCCGGATCGGTTGTCAGGACGCGTTCGATGCGGGCGGCGGCTTCGGGTGTGCCGTCGGCGACGATCACCTGACCGGCGTGGAGGCTGTAACCGATACCGACTCCGCCGCCGTGATGGACTGAGACCCACGTTGCACCTCCGACAGCATTTATCATGGCGTTGAGATATACCCAATCGGCAATGGCGTCGCTGCCGTCTTTCATGGCTTCTGTCTCGCGGTTTGGCGACGCGACCGAGCCGCAATCCAAATGGTCGCGACCGATGACGATGGGAGCTTTTAGCTCGCCTGATGCAACCATTTCGTTGAGTTTGAGTCCGGCTTTTGCTCGTTCACCATACCCGAGCCAGCAAATTCGAGCCGGGAGGCCTTGAAATTCAACCTTTTCCTGCGCCATCGTGAGCCATTTGGTTAGATGGTCGTCGTCAGGGAAGAGGTTCATGATCGCTTCGTCAGTGCGGTAAATATCCTCTTTGTCGCCAGAAAGCGCGACCCAGCGGAACGGGCCTTTGCCCTCGCAAAAGAGTGGACGAATGTATGCGGGCACAAATCCGGGATAATCGAACGCGTTTTCGACGCCGCTGTCCTTAGCACGCTGTCTGAGATTGTTGCCGTAATCGAAGACCACTGAACCGCGACGCTGAAATTCGAGCATCGCTTCGACATGTTTCGCCATTGAATCCATCGCTCGGTGTTCGTATTCGAGTTGGCTCGATCTTCGTAATTCGTTTGCTTGCTCAATATCGAGCCCGACTGGAATGTATCCGTAGAGGACATCATGAGCCGACGTCTGATCGGTAACGACGTCCGGAATGATACCGCGGTCCAGGATCTGCCAGTGGACCTCGGCTGCATTGCCGGACAATGCGATCGACTTAGGTTCTTTATTATCAATAGCTTCACGGACCTTAGTTAAAGCATCATCTAGATCTTTGGCGGCCAGATCGACCTGTTTCAACTGCAGTCGTCGTTCGATACGCCACGGATCGACATCGACCAACAATCCAACGCCGCCGTTGAATGTTATCGCCTGCGCCTGAGCTCCGCCCATTTCACCCAATCCCGCCGTAAGCACGAGTTTTCCGGCGAGAGTTCCCCAGCCATGTTGGCGAGCCAGCGAACCAAACGTTTCATATGTGCCTTGCAGAATGCCTTGCGTACCGATGTAGATCCACGAACCGGCGGTCATCTGGCCGTACATCATCAGCCCATCGCGTTCGTATTGGTCAAACTGCTCTTGCGTCGCCCAGTGCGGGACGATGTTGGTGTTCGCGATCAACACACGCGGGGCGTCCGTGTGAGATTTAAATACGCCGACGGGCTTACCGGATTGAACTAAAAGGGTCTCATCTTCGTTCAATTCTCTTAATGAACGCAATATCGCGTCAAAACACTCCCAATTCCTCGCTGCCCGGCCTCGTCCGCCATATACGATCAAATTGTCAGGATCGAACGCTACGTCCGGATCCAGATTGTTCTGGATCATTCGGTAAGCGGCCTCGATCAGCCAATTTTTGCAGGTTAATTCAGTTCCGGTCGGTGCTTTCACTAATCGTTTCATTTCAGGTTCGGATCGATTCGTTTGTTTTGATCAATAACTAAGCTACAATCAGCCCAATCGTTTGGCAAATCCGAAGATCTGACCAGCATACTGGGCCCAAATCATTATGCCCGAACTTGATCAAAAGATCGCAGAACTCGAAGCAAGGCTGGATAGACTGGTACGCACCCAAGTCGGATTTCAGCAAGAGATCAGCACGATCCGCACGGAACTCACGAAGTTGCGGAGTTCGGCTTCGGACGTTCAACGAACACGGGATCTTTCTCGGAACCCTCAAATTCCGCCAATGTGGCCCGGCACCGCCATTCCACCGTCGCCGGGACCGAGTTCACCAACGACCCCACTCGCTGATACGCTGCCGCCATTTCGCCGCACTGGACCACCAACCGGTGAAGTGCCGCCGCCGACCTTTGGGATGCCATCGGCGGGGCCGGGTCGATCCTCGACCAGATCGGAAGGTAAATTCTCGGATTCGGCGACGGATCACGTGGAATCGAAACGTGGCAATCTGGAAAGATTTGTCGGCAGGAGTCTTATTGCTCTGGTTGGGATCGTGATCCTGATAGTTGGCGTGGGCATAGGGGCTAAATTTGCGATCGACAACGGCTGGATCAGCCCGTTGATGCGGATAATATTTGGTTATGCCGTCGGTTTCGGACTGCTCGGGACGGCGACCATCCTGAAAAAGAAATACCTGAACTTCAGTGCCGTCTTGCTCAGTGGCGGCATGGCGATCATGTATTTCGTCACCTATTTTGCATATTCCTATTATTGGTTGATGCCGCAGTATGCGGCATTCACGCTGATGGCGGTCTTTACAATATTTACTGTAGCCGCCGCCCTACTGTATGGCCGTCAGGTGATCGCACATATCGGGCTGGTCGGAGCGTATGCGGTTCCGTTCCTACTGAGCGACGATTCGGGCAATTACCTTTTTCTGTTCACCTACATGGCGATCATAAATGGAGGGATCCTGGCGATCGGCGTCGTGAAGGCATGGAAACCATTATTCTATACTTCTTTTGGTTTTACGTGGCTCATTTACTTGGCGTGGTTTGTCTCAAAATATTCGCCCGTCGAACATTTCTACGTCGCCCTCGCGTTTCTCGGTGTCTTTTTTACGACGTTCTATGCGACGAAGATCATCCATCGCGTCGTCCATATCGAAAATGACGATCTAAAGAGTTTGGTCTCGATCATAGTCACAGCTCTCGTTTTCTATCTTTTTTGCTTTGCGATCAGTGATGTTAACGCAGGTATAGTCGAATATTCAGTCTTTTTCGGATATCTCGCGTTTTTCGGACTAGCCATCCTCTTCACTTCATTTCGCTTTTTCGGACGGCTTCTGGTTTATGTCTCCTACCCATTTACGTGGCTGATATTTGGCGTTTGGTTTGTTAAGCATTATCAGGCTAATGAGTTTTTCGCTCTTGCGGCCATATTTGCCGGAGTTTTCTTTGCGGTCTACTATGCTGCAACGTTGATCTACCGTTTAGCGACCGATGATATCGGAATGGCTGAGAACACGGCCCTGGTGATGACCAACTCGTTTATCTTTTACGGATTTGGATACGCGATCTTGGACAGCCGGGAAAGTTTGCGGCCATTTGAAGGGCTTTTCACGGCCTCACACGCGATCTTCCACTTAATTGTTGCGCAGGTGGTCAGTTGGGTTAAGTCGACTGCGGTCGACGTTATCCAGGTCCTGGCGATCCTGATCATTACCTTTACGACGATCGCTGTTCCGGTTCAGATGGATGGCAACAGTATTACTCTCGTCTGGACAGTCGAGGCTGCTGCACTCTTCTGGTTTGGTCGGTTTCGGTCCGTTAGGCTGTTCGAATATTTATCGCTCCCGATAATGGCGCTTGCGACCGGCAGTTTGTTTGTCGACTGGATCAAAGCGTTTGCAGAGCGGATCTCGGACTTAAGCGAATTCCACCGGCAACCGTTGATGAATGGCGATTTCGTGACGGCGATCGTGTTCGTAGCGGCATTTACATTCATCTACTTTGTAAATCAAAAGAAGAATCACGAACCGGCGATCAGTTCCGCGTTGGTTCGGCCGTTAGGGTTGGTTCTTGGTACGCTCACGACGTTTGTCCTATACAACACTTTCCGGATCGAGATCGCGAATTACTTTCACCTCCAGATGGTTGGGGCAGAGTCCGTGCACGAATTGTCTTCACTGGCAGAATCATCGTTGACCCGAGCGGTTGACGACATCGTTCGGTTCAATTTTATTTGGCAGCTAAATTACACAATGGCCTTCCTGATCGGACTGGCGGTAATTAACCTACAAAAAGCACGGTCTGCGATCGTCGCGTATGCGGGTATCGCATTGAGCGCCATTACGCTTTTGTTGTTTGTTTCGGCTGGAATGTATCTATTTGATGAACTTCGGATCAGCTACATGATCGAGCTGCCTGACGTCACGGCAGGTCCGATGAACATCGCAATTCGTTATATTTCTTACGTTTTTGCGGTCGGGCTGCTGGCCAGTCTATATCGTACGATAAATAGCACGATGGTCTCAGAAGTCAATCCTGCGATAGTTCGCGAATTGGCCTGGGACGGGTTGTGCTATTTGACGATCTTTATCATTGTAAGCTTCGAATTGATCAATATAATGGTCCAACTTCACATCCCGGACGGAGGTAAGCTCGGTATAAGTATCTTGTGGGGTGTTTATGCCCTGACGATGACCGGAATCGGGATCGCCTGGAACAAAAAGCACCTACGGATCGCGGCGATCGTGCTATTGGGTGTCACCCTCATCAAGCTTTTCCTGTACGACGTAGCGGATCTGCCGACTATCCCGAAGACGATCTTATTCGTGTCTCTCGGTGTTCTTTTGCTGATCGTGTCGTTCCTCTATAACAAGTTTGCGACGCGAATATTTAGCCATGTACAGCCGGATGCCGAATAGCTCTATTTGGATTGCGTCCGGTAAGAGCCTTTGGTTCTGACAACCGTATCCGGCCGGTCAACCGTTACCTTGACGCGGTGGACGGTTCCGGCGGCGCTGTCGGTGCCGGGATAAAATGCAACTAAATATTGTCGTTTCATCTCGTCGGCGATCTGAAGGAACGCGTCATTGAGGTCATCTTTTTGCTCTTTAAAAAATCTTCCGCCGGTGATTTCAGCAAGTTCTTCGAGGAAGTTGATAGCCGCTTCATTTGAGATCTCGGCATTCGGCCGGTTTCGACCGCCTGCGGGAGCATTTCCACCACCACCCGGACGATTTCCACCAGCGGGGAAGTTGCCGCCGCCGCCCGGAAACCGGCCCATTCCGCCTCTGCCTAGTCCACCGCGACCACCGCCGCCCGGAAATCTGCCCATTCCGCCACCTCGGGCATTTTGATTGCGATTAAAGGCCTGGCGGATCAGGCCACCGGTATCGTAAAAGATCGGATAGACGACCGTATCCGACTCTTTAAGACGGTCGATCAATTCGTCCTGCTTATAGGTGCTGCCATGGTCCTTACCATCGGTGAGCAAGATGACAGCCTTTCGTCCCTTTACATCTTTCAGCGATCTTCGTATCGCATTGTATACGGCGTCATTAAGAACCGTTCCCACAAACTCACCAACCCTGACTTCTTTTATCGCTCGATCGAGCTCCTTTTTGTCCGACGTCAGCTGATTCAAGACGTTGACCTGGTAATCAAAGGTGACTATCATCGCGCGATCATCGGCATCCAGGTCCTTGATAAATTCTCGGGCGGCTTTCTTGATCTTTCCCAGCACCCTTTCAGTGCTGCGGCTGGTATCGAGGGCAAGGACTATACTCATCGGGCCCTTTTCGTTGTTAAATACCTCGATCTTTTGTTCGGCACCATCCTGGAAAACTCTAAAGTTGGCGACTGTCAATCCCGGAATATACCGGTTGTTCCGGTCGCTGACTATGGCCGGTATGTTGACTAGAGCCGTGTCTACCTTGATCACGTCATCTGGCTTTTCCTGGGCGAAAAGACTAGTTGATAAAATGCTCAAGAACAAAAAGGAGCTGACCCATCTTCGCGATTTCATATTTTTTGTTAGATATACGTACCCCTTAGACGCACAGGGTTCGCTATTGGTCGCAATTACTTGAGGACATAAGGTTAATTGATTAGTATTTAAGGGCTCAAGTCCGATCTATGTATCTCTAAAATATGAGACTTTTAAAAATAATAATGATCGCAGCCGTGATCTCGATCTACTCCGGGGGCATTTTGGCTCAGGGTTCACCAAAATCGGCAGAACCGAAATCAACATACGATACGGAGCTGGCGAAAAAGCTTGGCGCCGACGAACGCGGGATGAAGATGTACGTCTTGTGTATCCTGAAAACCGGACCCAAAGACGTTGAGATCAAAGGAAAAGAACGCGAAGATATTTTCGCCGGACATTTTGCGAATATCGGGCGACTCGCGAATGAAGGCAAACTTGCTGTTGCCGGTCCTTTTGAAAAAAACGAGAGGACATATCGCGGCCTATATATATTCAACGTAGCAACGATCGAAGATGCGGAAAAGCTAGTCGTTCTCGATCCCGCGGTGAAAGCCGGCGTCTTCGTACCCGAACTGACCCTCTGGTACGCCACCGCGGCTCTTATGACCATCCCGGAGACTCACAAGAAACTGGAAAAACCCAAACCGTAAATGCAGCCTGTCGATCTGATCATTCACAATGCCGGTCAGCTGGTTACGTGCGCGTCATTCGGTAAGCCGAAACGGGGCAAAGACTTGCGCGACGTCGGAATTATCGAAAACGGAGCCGTCGCTATTTCCGGCGGCAAGTTTGCCGGTGTCGGACCGACGGCTGAGATTCTGCGCCAATTTCAGGCTGACGACACGATCGACGTCGACGGGAAGGTTGTTTGTCCGGGTTTCGTCGATCCGCATACACATATGGTTTATGCCGGCGACCGGCTCAATGAGTTCGAGCTAAAGATCCAGGGTGCCGACTATCTCGAGATCCTCACAAATGGTGGCGGCATAATTTCGACCGTTAATAACACTCGCGAAGCGTCGGTCGAAGAATTGACCCGGCAAAGCCTCAACCGCCTGGACAAGATGCTGGAATGCGGCACGACGACTTGTGAGATAAAAACCGGCTACGGTCTCGATGCAGAAACCGAGTTGAAAATGCTAGGGGTTATCGAGGAACTTGACCGCACGCATGCGATCGATATCGTACCGACATTCCTCGCCGCTCACGCGGTGCCGCCGGAATTTAAGCAACAGCCGGAAAAATACGTCAATCTGATCTGCGACTCGATGCTCTCCAGCGCGTGGAAATGGTTCGTCGAATCGAGTTTTCATGGCCGAACGCCCTTTTATTGTGATGTATTTTGTGAAAATGGTGCTTTCACGCTCGCGCAAGCGACAAAAATCCTCGAAACCGCAAAAAGCCTCGGGTTTAAGCTGAAGGCGCATGTGGATCAGTTCAACAACGTCGGCGGCAGCCGCATGGCCATTGAACTTGGAGCGGTGTCCATCGACCATCTCGATGCGATCTCCGATGAGGAGATTTCGATGCTGGCAACTAGCGGGACCATCGGCATCGTGATCCCGACAGAAAATTTCAACGCTGGAAAAACTAAATTTGCAGACGCACGCAAACTCATCGATTCAGGCTGTGCCGTCGCACTCACAACCGACTATAATCCCGGCTCAGCTCCATGTCCGTCCATTCCGATGGCGATGGCGATCGCTTGCCGCTATCAAAAGCTCCTACCCGGCGAAGCATTGAACGCCGCATCGATTAATGCTGCATTTTCGATCGGTTTGGGTAAAACGCACGGTTCGACCGAGGTTGGTAAGCAAGCGGATCTGCTTCAGCTCGATGCCACAGATTTTCGTATGATCTCAAATGAATTTGGCGGAAACTTGGTAGCTTCTGCGTTTAAAAACGGCAAGCTTGCACACCAGACCGGTCGTTAGGAATATGATATTCTTTTGGGCATAAATGAATTCAGAGATATTTCTAGACGGCGAAAGCCTAACGTTCGAACAAGTAATCTCCGTCGCCTTCGGCAAACCAGCCGCATCGATAGTAGAGCTGTCGGAATCGGCAATCGCAAATGTCGACCGCTCGGCTGCGGCTGTTCAAACCCTTCTCGACCGCGGCGAGATCGCGTATGGCATAACGACAGGATTTGGAGCGTTCAAGGACAAGATCATAAGTCGCGAAGAGGTGGAATTGCTTCAGCGGAACATCGTTGTCAGTCATGCGGTGGGTGTCGGTGACTGGTTGGACACGCCGACTGTTCGGGCGATCATGTTGATTCGGGCTAATACGCTCGCTCGCGGGTTTTCGGGGATTAGACGCGAAACACTCCAACTTATCCTTGACTGTTTAAATCACGGTGTACATCCGATGATCCCCGAAAAGGGAAGTCTCGGTGCCAGCGGCGATCTTGCACCGCTTGCTCACTTTGCCTGCGTTTTGATAGGCGAAGGCGAAGCGGAGTTTGAAGGCGTGCGGATCTCAGGCTCCCAAGCACTGAAACGTGCCGGCCTGAAACCCGTTAAACTTGCTGCGAAAGAAGGGCTTGCGCTTACAAACGGCACGACGGTCATGACTGCAGTTGGTTTGCTCGAGACATGGAAAGCAAAGCGGCTGACTGAACTTGCCGATGTGGCGGGCTGCCTAAGTCTCGAAGCTCTTCACGGTACCTTGTCGGCCTTTGACCCGAGGATTCACGCCCTTCGGCCCCATCCGCGGCAGATAGAGTGTGCTGAAAATTTGTTAAGGATCTTGGAAGGCAGCGAATTTGTTCGCGATTTTGATCCGTCAAACGTTCAGGATGCCTACACGCTTAGGTGCATGCCGCAGGTACATGGAGCGTGCCGGGATGCCGTCGCTTACGCCGAGTGGCTGATCAAGCTTGAGCTCAACGCAGTCACGGACAATCCTCTCATCTTCGTCAATGACTCCGGTAAAATTGATGTCGTCAGCGGCGGCAATTTTCACGGCGAACCGCTTGCGTTGGCATTCGACTATTTGAAGATAGCGTTGACCGAATTTGGCAATATCTCTGAGCGGCGAATCATGCGTCTTACAGACGAGTCGTCTAACGCCCATATTTTGCCTCCTTTTTTGACGGAGCACGGCGGCCTGAATTCCGGTTTCATGATCGTCCAATATACCGCCGCTGCTCTTTGCACGGAAAATAAGATCCTGGCGCATCCCGCGAGTGTCGACACGATCCCTAGCTCGGCAAATACTGAGGATCACGTTTCTATGGGAGCTACGGCCGCAATGAAACTTCGCGAGGTGGCCGCCAATCTCGAGTTGATCCTGTCCCTCGAATTGCTGTGCGCGGCCCAGGCCGTCGACTTTCGAAAAAAGGAGATCGGAACTGCTAAAACCCTCGGCGAGGGAACTAGGCCGATCTATAATGAAATTCGGACAAGGGTACCATTTGTCGAACGTGACGAATATCTAAAGGGCCACATCGATGCGGTCCAAGACATTGTTAAAGGCTTCGGAGTCGAGGTAGGTTGAATATGAAGTATAAATCTTTCGGGTATCTTGCCTCGTTGGCGATGCTCGGCGCAGGTTGTTGGTCGATGCCTCCAACAACGAAGGAAGGGGGAAATACAGGTGCCGAACGAGCAAATATTTCGCCGTCGCCGACTCCTTCCGCAAAGGCAAGTGCGTCGCCCGGCACCAATACGAACATGACAGACAAAGGTCAGGACAAAGCTTTCTTCAAAAATCTCCCGTCTGATTTTAGTCAGCCAACAGACGACGCGGGCAGGCTGCTGCTTCGCGAATATGGTTCCGTCTTTCAGGCTCGCGGGGGAGCAACGGCACCGAAAAAAGTCGTTTTCAAGGACGAATCCGACGTTAGGTCCTTCCAGTCGACGCTTCAGGTATCAAGTGAGATCATTGGCGGATTCAAGGTTGAATTGCAGTCTTCGGCGTTGACGGCTCTGAAGGCCGCGATCGCTAACGCGAAAGCAGCCGGTCAGGACATTACACCACGCGGAGCGGATTCGGCGCGTCGAGGGTATACAGAAACGGTTTCATTATGGAAAAGTAGAGTCGATCCCGGATTCGTTCATTGGGTAGGACTCGGTAAAGTCACCCAAGGCGAGGCTGATAGGATCAAAGCGTTGACACCCTACGAACAGGTGCCGGAGATTTTGAAACTCGAACAACAGAGCATCTTTTTCGCAAAGGACCTGTCAAAATCGATCATCTACTCGGTTGCCCCACCCGGAACTTCGCAACACCTGTCGATGCTTGCTCTCGACGTCCAGCAAAATGAGAACGCCGCAGTTCGAGAGATCTTAGCAAAAAACGGGTGGTACCAGACGGTATCGTCTGACTTGCCGCACTTCACATTTCTGGGTGTGCCGGAATCGGATCTGCCCGGCCTAGGCCTTAAAAAGGTAACTAGCGGTAATCGAACATTTTGGCTGCCGGATATTTGAAAGTGGTAGAAATAAGGATATAGACGTAAAAACGACGGCTGCAAAACCGTCGTCTTTAGGAACCAAGTTAGTCGCCAAAAATTGCCTATTTTTATCAATCAAATTCGAAAATTAGGCACAATAGAACAAAAGGGGCTGTCCGCAAACCATTCGGTTTCTGGACAGCCCTTTTGATTTATCCGATCGGACAGGCGAGATATTGCCTCTTCGTCCGAGCGGTCCTAAGTGATTAGTAACGCATCAGGACGTCGCCGGCGGTACCGAACTGCATTGCACTGAATCCGCCAACAGCATTACCTGCCTGGCCTGAATTCAGGATGTACCAGTTCGTGGTCGACGAACGATAGACAGCAACATCGGTCTTGCCGTCGCCATCGTAGTCGGCC
>JBBRSH010000039.1:0-32581 GCA_038245555.1 Pyrinomonadales bacterium
CAAACGAACTGCTCTCGGACGGCGGATTCGACCGGGACCTAAACAGCCGTTTCTCGTGTCAGCCGAGAGAGAAGGCCGATTACCACGGTTCCGCTTCCGCCTACGATCTCCGGAGCATTTTCTGCATCGAACAGGAAAGGATCTTGACGGAGAACTGGACCCTGAGCTTTGAGAATCGTGTTTATCAGGTCAAGGCCGGCTCAGCGAATTACTCGCCTGCCAGCCGCAAGGTGCAGGTCCGTACCTATCTCGACGGAGAACTTCACATGTCCTACCGTGATAACGAGATCACCTTCGAAGAGATCGATCCAAAGATCGATCCGCAGAAGAAGCGGAAGAAGTTATTAAATGGAAGAAATTCCGGTACAAACAAATCTAACCCCGCGGCCGATCATCCGTGGAAAACCGCATGGTCAGATCGACAGCTTCGGAAGCCCTTCGACAAGATCTTGCCGGGCGCGCCCGGCAAGATCTTATGACCACCAAAAACAAATCACTATGTCATACAAATCACCAAAAAGAGGACATTTCTAATAAGTTATAATAGAGGTCATTTCTAAAGAGTTCTGACACCAACTACGGCCTGCGGTAGTAGCCTGCCCGAAAATCGTTCCTTAACAGGCTTGTGCCATGGCTGAACAGGTTACGGATACGCTCGGTATCAGTCAACCGAGGCACGAACCGGTCTCATCGATTCAATTTCACACGAGTATCACCAGCAATTACTACGGCGACGATTACGCCGCAACCGATGGGTAAGGTTGCGGATAGAATGTCTTTGGCTGTGCCCATCTCTTTGCAGAAAGGCTGTGCTCAAAGGCTGGAGGGCAGATAACCAATTAAGCAAACGAGAACGACATCGGACAACTCAGACAATTGTCGGGGCTATTCGTTTCCGCGAAAGCATCAACGCCAAATATAGCCCGAGCACGATGTCGATGGACATGCAAAACATTGGCCAGTAGGTTGGAAGGCCTGGATTGACGATGATAAGGTGGTGAAAAATGTCCATGACGCCATGGCCCGTAATACCGGCGGCGACGATCCAGAGATTCGTTCTGAATCCAATAGTTGCAATAACGACGAATACCACCGCGACGATCGTTTCGTTAACCAGAGCAGTATTCGACCCACCCACAACGGCAAAGAGGCAGTAATACGACGCAATGACGATCAAAGCCGTAGGGTATAGTGCTCGGTCACGCTCGAGACCGACGACCGTCGAAAAAATTCCGATACCGATACCCAGGATCACTCCGACAGCGTATTCCACTTAATTTTCCTCCGAGATCTCGTTCGATGCTTCAACGGGCTTTGGTCGCTGCGGCTTCAGAACCAGCCGAACAAACTGGAAGATCGCACCGATTATGAGAGCCAGGATCGCCGCGAGAAATGGCCAGAAAGCAGATCCGATCGACGCATTCCACACTTGCAGCAGACAAACCGCGATCAGCACCGAAACTAGAGAGTAACTGGTGAATGGTCCGCTTCCCGCGGCCCTCAACGCTCCAGGAGCGAAACCGTGCAGCTTTCGTAAGATCATCACGGCGTAGGGAGCCAAACAGATCGCTGCAAATCCGCTCAATACTCGCCATCCGGTGATCGGGTGAGGTCCCGTCGCAAGGAAGAAGACACCAGCCAGACTAAAAATGAAAGGCAGGATCGAGTTCAGTAGAAGCAAGCGAAGCCAAAACCGCTCAACTTCCAGCCACTCATGGACCGACTCGTTGCGATACGCGGCAACTATCCCTGCAAAACCCGCAATGGCGAGAGAAATTTGTGCCGTGGCGATGAAGTATCTGTCCGGATCCATGATATTAACGTTACTTATTATCGTCCGAGGAATTGCGACGAAATAAACCCCCAGATGATCACCGACAAACCGCCAATTTCGCCCGCGGCGAGCATGTAGACATACCACGTCGTCGAGAAATTACGCTCGCGAAACGAGTTGTCGGTTTTGTTCCTCACACCGTGCGAGAAATATCCCGCGATGGTTACAACGAGAAAGACCAGAACAGAGCCCATAGAAATAAGCTGGGCGGTCACGGAATAAGGGCTATATTCGAGCAGTTTGGCGATAACAAGCATTGCGAAGCTGTGTAGAAATGCCGCTCGATGAGCGATGTCGATGTAGGCCGGGGCGTTGTGGTCAGGGCTCTTCAGCATTCTCTGATGTTTAACGATCCCGATGAACATTCCAGTCAGCAGAAAAAAACCGGAAGCAAGAAGGCTGATCTTGATAGCCAAGTTCATATTTGTTTTCCTCCGATCTTCGCGCCGGAAAACCCCACCGTCAGTGCTACCCGGTCGGCGAGGAATGTCAAAACGGCGATACGGGAGCTGGCGGGCACCTCGGTCATGCGCTCCGGGCTCGAGCGTACGATAGCAGTGAATCCGAACCCTTCCCCTCGGCACACGGAGAATACCCTGGCCAAGACACCCGCTGCTCCGATTACGGCTACATGATGAGGCAACGGACGAGACGCTTTATTATCGGTAGTTGAGGTCGCCATGATCGAGTGATACGGACTGTAACACCAACGAGTTGGCTAGGCAAGAAATAGGCTCCGATGTCGTATTTGCACTATTAGGAAGTGTAAGAAGAATACCCACCGAACAGTTTTAGTCAGGTGTCGAGGGATGAACACTCTCGAACCGTTTGAACAGCTTCGAGCAGAGGTTCCTCAGTGATTCCGGAATTTTTTCGACCGACATCGGGTCAAAAAAAACGCGGCCGGTTATCGAACCGGCCGCAAGGTCACAAGGACTAGTGGAGAAGAGACTAACTCGGTGAGAGATTATGCATATTCGTTTATTGGTTTACGAGGCGCATGCTGCCGTCGGAAAGGCGGACGGCGACAGGGCTTGGTTCGTAAACGGCTAGCGGACGGGCCTCTTTTTGTGCCAGTTTCGCTGCCTGTCCGCCGCTGACCCGTAGTGCGGTGCTGGCGAAGGACGGATCTGAAATTGAGCTGTACCGGGCTGAAATGCGGCGAACGTATTCGCGCGTTTCGTTAAAGGGCGGTATCTGGTTTCCGAATCTAATCACGGCACCTTCGCCGGCGTTGTAGCCCGCGAGAGCCAGGTTCACGTCCTGGCCAAACATATCGAGCAGCATTCGCATGTACTTAACGCCACCTTCGATGTTCTGTCTGGGCTCGTAGATGTTCGTCACGCCCAGGCGTCGGGCCGTCGCGGGCATTAGCTGCATCAGGCCGCTGGCACCCTTATATGAGGTTGCACGCAGCTTGAATGAAGATTCCTGGTGCATCTGCGAATAGATCAGGAGAGGGTCGATACCGTATCGCCGGCTGGAATCAACGATGTACGAGTCGATCACGTTATCCCCGGTAGAAAAGCCTTTCATTCCCGCACTCGTTCCCATTGTCATCCGCGAAACTGAATCGGAACCCGGTGTTTCGCGTTGGGCCAGGCCGTCGACCACACTCATCTCCGCTCGCGTTGATCTGGTTGACTTTGCAATTTTGGAAGCCTCGGTTGAAAGTACGGTCTTTTCGACCAACTTCTTGTTTTTCGGTTTGACGGGCGCGGGCTGGAACGGGCGATAGACCTGAACGCCTCCCGACGTGTCAAAATTGTCAAAAGACCGCGGCCGTTCCTGGGCGGCGATCGGGATTACTGTGGTTAGGCTTAGCAGCATTAGAAGGTGGGGTTTTGTCATTTATGGCTGAGTAGACAGACGGGTATCGGCACCGCTCTGCGGTGGATGTCGGCACGTTCAATTGCCTATTTATTAAAAAGTGAGAAGTCTTAACAGTTTCCACAAAAACAAAACTTTTTTAACAATGTTGATTCAGGCAACCGACGATCGACATTCAGCGGTCAGCATTTGAGTGGCTCGGAGAGGTGTTCGATGGTAAAATCACGTTTCGAAGCTCAGGGCCGGTCTGACCGCTGACCGCCAACCGCCAAGGACTATGCTCTACGTTTCTCAGATCCTGAATAAGCGGATATTTGATGCCCGCAACGAGCCGATCGCGGTGATCAAGGACGTTGTCGTCCGGTACGGACGCCAGGAGCATCCGCCTGTGATCGGGTTGGTCGCGCGTTATCGCCGCCGTAATTTCTTTATGCCGCGTCGCGATATTGAGGAACTCGGCTTGCTCGGGGCGAAGATGAGATCGGCCATATTGGATCTGAGCCCATTCGTTCGACGCGACGGCGAAGTGTTGCTCGCACGGGACGTGCTCGACAACCAGCTTATCGATGTCGACGGCAAGCGTGTTGTCCGCGTCAACGATGTCCAGCTCATCGAAGTCGGCAATTTTTGGCGGGTTACCGGTGCCGATGTGAGCCTGCAGGGTTTTGTACGGCGACTGATGCCCCAGGGATTTTTTGGCAGTGATCGTCCGGTCGAGGTTATCGACTGGGCCGACGTGGGATATCTGGCAACCGACACGACAACGGTCACCGTTCAGCTCAAATCTTCTAAAGACAAACTTTCAAGGCTCCATCCGGTCGAGATCGCTCAGCTTGCCGAAACTCTTTCGCCGATCCACCGGACCGAGGTTGTCGAAAGCCTCGACGATGAGATCGCGGCGGATACGCTCGAGGAAATGTCGACCGAGGCGCAGGCCCGTATCCTCGAAGACATGGATGAGGAACGCGCCGCCGACATTCTTGAAGAGATGTCCCCTGACGACGCCGTGGATGTCCTTGGCGAATTGTCGGACGAAAAGGCTGAAGAGCTGTTCAACCTGATGGAGGACGACGAGCGGGCAGATGTTGCCGAGCTTATGCACTTTGACCACGATACGGCGGGCGGATTGATGACGACGGAGTTTGTCGTTTTTCCAAGAGACCTGACGGTTGGCGAAACGATCTTGCGGCTTCGCGAAATGGCGGAGACCCCGAACATGATCTACTACCTTTACGTCGTCGAAGAAGAGGGGTCGTGGAAACTATGCGGGCTGATCAGCCTTCGCTCACTCATATTGGCCGATCCGACCCGAAAGCTGGAAGAGGCGATGCGAAGCGAATTCCGATTTGCTCATCCGTCCGATTCGGCGGAGGACGTCGCTCAAATCATATCCGAGTACAATTTGTTAGCACTGCCGGTCGTAGACGACGAAGGCGACCTTGCCGGCATCGTAACAGTTGATGATGCGATGGAGATACTACTTCCGAAAAACCTGCAGCGCCGGCTGCCGCGATTGTTTGGGTAAGGAGATCTGCAGGCGAAACCGTTTTGGAACCCAACGCGTAAGACAAATAAAAAGTTGGTATGATCGCCTTTTGGTTGATAAACTAACGGACACTACGATTTATCTAAATCTTGAGGTAACGAAATATGAAAAAAGCAGTACTTTTGTTGACAGTGTTATTTGCATTAGCCCTTACGGCGAATGCTCAGGGACTGGCGGTCGGATCGGCGATGGATAATTTCTCCATGCCCGATGTCAACGGGAAAGTTCACACTCTGAACGAGATGAAAGGCAAAAATGGAGCTGTGATCATGTTTGTTTCGTCGCAGTGCCCGGTCGTGAAGGGTTATAACGATCGCATGAACCAGATGGCCAAGGACTATGCCGCTAAAGGCATAACGTTTATCGGGATTAATTCTAACGTGACGGAGATGGACAGCGAAGCGCGACCGGTGGATTGGGTCAAGACCCATATTGCGTCAACTTATAAGTTTCCCGTTTTGTTCGACAAGGGCAATGTTTTTGCCGATAAGCTCGGTGCCACAACGACACCCGAGGCCTATTTTGTCGATGCCAACAATGCCCTTCTCTATCATGGCGCTATCGACAACGATCGAGCCGGCACGAATGTCACGACACCGTATTTAAAGGCAGCGTTCGATGCCTCGCTTGCTGGTCGTAAAATTGAGCGCACGAGCGCGAACGCTTTTGGCTGCACGATCAAAAAGGTTGGGATGTAGGCCTGTAACTTAAAAGGTATGATCAGATCGATCGAGTTCTTTGCGAAGACGGTATTGGGCTCCTTGCTGGCGTTATTGCTGTGCCAAACCGCGCCAGCTCAGGCTCCCGCCAAACCGAAAGCCGCCGCTGTAAAGGCGAATACCGGCCCCGCGATCAAGGTCACCCAGATCGATGTCGAGGGACTCAAAAAGATCCTCAAACCGAACGGCAAACCTTTGCTCATTAATTTTTGGGCGACCTGGTGCGATCCGTGCCGCGAGGAGTTTCCGGATCTGGTCAAGCTCGAAGGGCTCTATAAGGGAAAGGTCGATTTCATTACGATCTCGCTCGACGACCTTGCCGACATCGACCGCGATGTCCCAAAATTTCTCGGCGAAATGAAGGCCGAGATGCCGGCGTACCTGCTCCACACCGAAGACGAGAGTGCGGCAATTACATTGGTTTCGAAGGACTGGGCTGGCAACCTGCCGCTAACGGTTTTCGTCGACGCCGCGGGAACGATCGCTTACCAGCGAAATGGCAAGCTGCGTTTTGAAACCGTCAAGGAAAACATCGACCGTGTGTTGGGTACAGCTCCGACCGGCAACGGCGTGTTAGAGACGATCGATTTTGTAAAGGTCAAGGACGGAAAGCGAGACGAGGCCCGCTATTTCTACGAAAACAATTGGCGGTTTTACCGAGCCGCCGCCGTTAAGCGAGGTGTTATATATTCGTTCGAATATATCGACGCTCAATCCGACAAGGACACCTCATTCGACATAATCCTTATCACGCGATACCGCGGAGACGAGCAATATCAGAACCGCGAGAAAGCTTTTGAACCGATAATAAAAGAGCTGACACCCAACGGCCCGTTTCTCAAGGGCGATTCGAAACCTGACGAATTTCGCCAGGTCGTTTATTCGTACACCGGAAAGGCAATTTTCACGGCATCAAAATAACAAAACAAATATAGTTTTTAAGCTTGCTTTTTTGGCACAGATAATGTGTCATATATGAAACGTACTTGCACAAACAACATTTGGGAGAAATTAGAGGAATGTTTAGAAAGATAGAGGATTTTCAAAAGGCTTGGGGCCACGAGGTCGAGGCAACGGAAAAAGTGTTCGCAGTTTTGACCGACGCGTCGTTGATGCAAAAAGTAGGCGTCGAAGGCCGAAGCCTTGGGTTTCTCGCGTGGCATATAGTACGTACGTTGGGCGAAATGCCAGAAAAGGTAGGGCTGCGTATCACGGCTCCTGCCGAAGACGCGGCCTGCCCCGATTCTGCGGCTGAGATCGCGTCGGCGTTTGAAAAGGCCGCGCGAAGCGTCGGCGCCGAAGTGGGCAAAAACTGGGCCGACGAGACGCTGCTCGAGGTTGACGACATGTACGGCCAAAAATGGGCACGCGGCATGACGCTCTATTCGCTGGTCCTGCATCAGGCCCATCATCGCGGGCAAATGACGGTGCTAATGCGGCAAGCGGGGCTCGTCGTTCCCGGTGTTTATGGACCCGCCAAAGAGGAATGGGCGGCGATGGGAATGGCAACCCTGCCTTGATCCAACGATCGGTAATCGAATTTCTCCCGTTTTTGGGTTAGAATCTGAGGGCACATTCTACTCAAAAATGGAGAAAATCAACATGTTCAGGCAAATGCTTGCGATCGCTACCGTTCTGGCAGCGTTACTTTCCTTAGTCATTTCAACGGCCGCACAGGACACGTCAATTGTTCCTGCACCGCCGGTCGGTAAAGGCGTCGTTGTCCTAAAAACCGCTCGCATGATCGACGGCACGGGAAGGCCCGCGGTCCAAAACGCTGTCGTTGTCGTTACCGACAATATGATAACCGCCGTTGGTACGGCATCGCAGGTTCAGATACCCGCGGGAGCCAAGGTCATCGATCTTGGCGACGCGACGTTGATGCCAGGCTTTATCGACGCACACACGCATGTCATCGGCCGCATACTCGGCGATCCGAATGGGACAACCGCCGTGGTGAAGGACTATGATTCATTCGCTGCGATTCTCGGCACCAGGAACGCCAACAATATTCTGCTCGCGGGTTTTACAACGATCCGCAATGTCGGTGCATCGAATTTTGACGACATGGCCTTGCGAAAGGCGATAAACGAAGGGTTTGTACCAGGCCCGCGAATGATGGCGGCCGGCCACTCGCTGGGCATCACGGGCGGACACTGCGATGAGAACGGCTTTAAGCCAGGCCTGTTCGACAACGGCATCAAGGACGGTATCGCCAACGGCCCCGAAGAGGTGCGGGCGGCAGTTCGCTATCAAGTTAAGTATGGGGCCGATGTCATCAAGACATGTGCAACCGGTGGAGTCCTGAGCGAGGGCGATGCCGTCGGGGCAACGCAGTACACCTATGAAGAGATGAAGGCGCTCGTGGACGAGGCCAACAAACTAGACCGTAAGGTCGCGGCTCATGCCCACGGAACGGAGGGCATCAAGATCGCTGTTCGAGCGGGCGTCTCGTCGATCGAACACGGATCGTTCCTTGACGAGGAAGGTGCCCGGATGATGGCGGAACGCGGTACGTATCTGGTGCCGACGCTAATGGCCGGCGAACAGGTCGAGAAACTTGCCAAAAGCGGCGTGCTCAAAGGCCTTATTGCTGAAAAAGCGTTCGCGGCCGCGGCCGCCATGCGAAACGGCATTAAGATCGCAAAAAAATACAACGTCAAAATGGCACTGGGCACCGATTCAGCAGTAATTCCGCACGGAACCAACGGCCACGAATTCACGCTCATGGTCGAATGGGGCGGCCTAACGCCGATGGAGTCGATCGTTGCCGGAACGATGGGCGGCGCGTCCCTGCTTGGCTGGGACAAGAAGATCGGCTCGATCGAGGTCGGCAAATGGGCCGACTTTGTTGCCGTCTCCGGCGACCCGCTGACCGACATTCATCGAATGGAATCAGCTATCTTCGTGATGAAAAACGGCGTCGTCTACAAACACTGAGATCATCTCTTCGGGAACGCTTTTTTCGGTTTTCTGCCGAGGAGTTTGTACACCGAGTCGAGTGTTGTATCAAAAGCCTCGTTGTCCGTCTGAGGGCTGCACCGGACGGCCCGGTCGTCCACAAAGGCAGCGACTCGCGGCTTGCCATGGCCGACGTAAACGTCCGTATACGGGAATTTGTGCTTTTCGAGCCATTCGATGACCTTTATTCGAAGTTGTCCGGTCGAGAGCATTGCGGGACTGTTGTCCGGGCCGGGATCTTCGGAACAGCGTGCGGTAAAAATGATAATGTCGGCGATCTCCGCGAGATGACGGGCAAAATCGAGTGCCCCCGGAACGGGCGGCCCGATGTGATCGAAGCCCTTCCACGCGTCATATGTCGCCAAAACGCCGTCGAGGTCCAGGCAGACACGTGGCCGCTGCGTCCCGGCAGTCTTTTTCTTCTTTTCCGGAACCTCTCTGAGTTCGGCGCGGCGTTTTTTCCTCTTTACTTTTGGCAGTTTTGAGGGTCGTGTGGCGATCATTGCCTCGATGGCGTCGCCGCCTTCGAGCCATTCGTTTTCGTCACTGACGTCAAAATTGTAAATGCGCGTGTAATGCGGCCGCGTATGATGGCGTCCCGCGAGCCTGAGCGTGTATGGCAAATCATCGGGTCCGACGGCCCGTTTTGGCGGAAAGACCTCGGGTTTTCGCGGCAGTCCGTAAGATTCCCAATCGGAACGCAATTCATCAACAAAATCGAACGTGTCGGCAAGCGGGTACTCGTCGTCGAGAAGGACCCATAGATGAAAGCCGCCCTCGCCGTTGCTGTCCATTATTAGCGGATCCATTCCATGGTCACGGAGCTTTTCTGCCCAGGCGAAAATTGCCGCCTTGTTTGCCTCGATTATCTCGTCGGCGTTCGTTACGTTTTCATCATGGAGATCGACATCTACCGCAAACCATTTACAGGTCGAGTGATCGCTGATCGAGTGCAGCCCGATCAGATGGGCGGGCGAACGGCCGGAAAAGTGACGCTCGAGCTTCGTCAAGGTCACCATGTCGGTTCCCAGCTTTCGACGCTCCTTGATCGGCAGCATAACGACGCTTATCCGATCATTCTTTATCGTATATTGGCTCCAGACATCGCGGCGATTCACGATACGCTCCATCGCCCAGACGGCAAGCTGGGGCGAGTAACGTATCCACTCCTCGGCGATCCAGAGAAGCCGTTTGTTTCCAGCAAATTCGACAAAGGGGAGTGCCATTATTTGCCCACCTTTTCCCAGCCGCCGATAAAATTCTCCTCGGCCATGCGGTCGTAGTGTTTTCGGGCGGCTGCTTCGGTTTGGGCGATGCGAATATCTCGCTCAAGCGGGTTTTTACGGTTCGGCGAGAAATCGGTGAGATAGACGACGTACGCCGGAAACTCGGGGCGATCCTCTTTATTGGTTTTCCAGAGCAGGAGTTTGCGGACCATCAGATTGCCCTTCATTTCCTTGGTGTAAACCTGACGCTCGATCATTTTACTCGGCTCGCCCGCGGGATCCTCGGCAGGCTTTTCGGCTGAGACGATCGGGGCCAGGTCGGTCAATTGGCTAATGCTGACGTCTTCCTCGGCTGCCTCTTTGTCGTCACGCATCCGGACGTACTGCGGCGAGATCACGCTCACAAGGGGCATACGCGAAAGCGCGTTGTAGCGTTTGCCATCCCATTTGAGCACCATGCGGTTGACCGGCCCGCCGCGCGAACTCTCGGTGATCAGGTCAAGACACGACATTTCGATCACCGGCCCGGGCTGGATCATCTCGTAGGCGACGTAATCGTTATTGACGGCGACATAGTCAGACGGCACGATGCGACGCTTCATCTCGGCGGCGATGGTCTTTCGGTCCTCGTCGGTAAATCCGCCGCCGACGCGGGTGAGTTCGTGAAACGTGCCGTCACTACGAATGACACCGACAAGCAGATCGTGGAGCAACCCCTTTCGGTCGTCGCTGCCTTCGCTAAAGCCGATCACCGCAACGTCGAGGGTGTGCCGCGTTTTGATCTTGTACCAGTTGGCGGTGTCGTGCTGCAGTACGACTCCTTCGGAGCCCTTGTCGATAACCCAGTCGGCGAAAACCTCGAGTATCTCGTCCGTTTTCTTGGTTGGTACGTGTTCGACCGCGTGCACGAGTTTGCCTTTGGCAACCCATTTATCGAGCAGCCGAAAGACGGTTTTAAGACTGTCAGGTTTTTCACCATCGACCTCGATCACATCGAACAGGGCCAGCCCGAGTTTGTCCATGTCGGCCTCGGTCTTGGGATTTCGAAGCACGCTGACCACCTGATGGATACGCAGCCCTTTAAAATTATCTGCCCGCAGATAGATCTCGCCGCCAAGGATGCAGGATTTAACCTTCGCGCTTTTGAGCAGCTTTCTGCATTCCTCAAAGCAGGGCAGCCCAGTTCGGACAGTTCCGCCCGGATTGACAGAGATCAAATGCTCGCCATCGAAAAAGATCATCGCAAATTCGCCGTCGTATTTGCGGGTCGCAATATAACCGCGTGAAGCCTGTATGCGCACGATGTCCTGCGCCGCTACGGCCCGCATCTTGCCAGACAAAAGTCGCTTGTAGTCCTGAGCCTTTGCGTGCAGCGACGGGTCCGCCAGATGTATCACGTCGAGCGTCGCATAGTCGCCCTTTTTCTTGACCAGCCGATCTTTGTCGTAATCGAGGTTCATTTTTTCTTTGCTGCGGTTTTCTTCGCCTTGGTTACGACCGGCGGCTGATCATCGGTCGCGGAGCTCTCAGGCACCTCTTTGGCCGGATCGGGTTCCTCGACGGGCTTCGGACGTTTGAGTTCCATGTTCGAGAGCTGAAGCACGAGCAGATATGAGTCGCCGTCGATACGGCCCTCCAAAAACGCATTATATGGCCGGCCGCCACGCTGCATGACGATCGGCTTATCGCCTTTTTCGCCACCGCGAATGAGCAGAAGCGAGTCGCGTTCGTGCAGTTCTTTTGCCATGTCATACAAGAAATCGAACGTTAGGCCGTTGACATGTATGAGTTGGCGCTTGTGAGTGAAGATGAATTTGTGTGCGGCCTCGTCTTTCTTTATGAACTTGCCCGACCACCGAAGCGGAATGTCAGAATTGATATTTTGCGGCTCTTTTTGTCGCTGACGACGTTCACGCAAAGTACCGTCCGGATTGGTGATAACCTCAAATTCGTCGACCAGATGAATAATTCCCTTTTTCGACACGTACACGCGCGATGTGTCTGTCAGATACATCCCAAACTGATCGATGTCGATCTCAGGATCCTCTTTGACAAGAGCTTTGCCGATGGCGGCGAGCGTCTTTCGTTTCTTTAACAGAGCGTCGAGGTCGCGCTCGATATCGGTCTTTAGCAATTTCTGTGTCGTAACCGGGTTGCCTTTGACGTCGACAAACATGACCTCACGTTTAGGCATAACTGCCTCAAACGCTACGACCGCGTCACGCCCTTTCGGATTGCTGATGTTTATTGCCATCGAGGCCCATCTCCCTTACATGAAATCAAAATCAATGTCATCGGCAGAGATCTCCTGCTCTTCCATGGAATCGAGGACTGCCGCTTGGTTCAATCTGGCGAATTGAAATCGAGCTTCTTTTCCTATGATCATGTACGCATCAGAGCTATTGCCAAGGACGAACGCATTATCGTATTCCGTACCGCCGCGGTAGCTGAACGGAAAGGAATAGATGAGTCCTGCCGAAACGTGATCAAGAAGGAAGTTGATATTGCCGCCCTCGTACGGGTCGAGAACGTAGATCGATTTCACGACCTGAGACAAATAGGCCTCGACCTCAGCCTTTTTAAGAATGTTGGCTGCGTTGAAGGAAGACTCAACCGCCGCAATCTCTTTTCCCTCAAGACTAACGGTCTTAAGCGTGCTGCGTTCGATGGAATTTCCCTTTTCATCGACGGTGGCCAGAGCAGTCCCGCCTTTTTCCATCAAGGTCTTGCCGTCGGCGGCGAGCACCATGAGCGATGCTGGATTTCCCTTTTCATCAAACGCCTCTACCACCATCGAACCGTACAATTGTTCGCGGTCGATCTTTCGAATGCTGACAGAGAATTCTTCGCCGTCAAGACTTAGTATTAATGGTCGCGCCATATCTCAATGAGTTTAGGGCATTTCGCCGGAAATGGGCAAAAAATTGCGTACATATTCGACCCGGTCCACCGAACATATTTACGCACGCTGTAGGTTTACCTACCGGTATTTACGTCGGCCTCCCGAACAAAAAAAGATTTACACCACTAAATCAATCGTTTAACATACCAAATATCCCGTTTCTGCGGGGATTTGCCGCTCATCACACTACACATTTATGATTTCAGAATCGCGGTCGTTTCACGTCAGTGCAGAATTAGTATCTCTTCTCCGCGATCATTTTCGCCGTGAAACCGATAAGACGTACTCCAGTCAAGCGATCTCCGCGGCCCTCGACTCATGGCTCGACTACCGGTTTGAGCGAATGATCGACGACATTGCAGAGGTGCTCACGTCGCCCCACATGGCCGAATCGCAGCACTTTCTCGAGATTCTCGAATCGTCCCAGGCGGCGGCTGAGGCCGTACCCGAGGTTGTTCAGGAAAAGGACCCGGCGACAGTTTTCAATGGATTCAAATCTTTTTCGCCCGCAAAACTTGGTGCGATGATCGAATATATTGCTCGCAGCGGCAGCGATATTTACAAGACAAATCTTAATAAGCTGTTATTTTACACGGACCTAACCTTCTTTTACCTGCATCGCCGCGGTATCTCTGGAGCAACCTATCTCAATCTTCCATTCGGCCCCGTCCCGGATACGATCGAGAATGTACTCAATGACCTTGAGGCGACAGGCTTAATTCGCAAGATCACCGTTACCGGTAAAAACCCGAACGCCCAGATGATCAAGCCGGGCGAAACCGACGCATCGAACGTTTCACTCCTTTCAGATGATGAAATTCGGACCCTCGACTGGGTGATCGGCCAATACGGACTACTTTCACCGTCGGAGATCAGCGAACTCTCACATCGTGAAAAAGCATATTCATCGACACGTCCGAACGAACCAATCGCATACGAATACGGCAAGTTCTTCCAAACGCTGCCGGATCAACGTACCGACCACTAACAAGCCGAAATCAATCAGTCATTGTCCGGCGAACCGTCATTTGAACGAGTTCGTCGACGACGGGGTGTGGGCTGAGAAACGCAAAGGCTCGATAGGTTGCGAGGAAGACTATTTTGTCCCCGAACTCGGTTGCATGGTGCAGTTTGATCGTTACGCGTCGGGGTTCGGAAAAGAGGAACTCCCCAACGTGAGCGATCTCGGAGATCGGGATGGTGATCTCGGTACGGTAATTTGAAACGTAGAAATTACGATCATCGACACTGACTTTCTTGAGATCCCACGACATCCAAAACCAAAAGCCGGACATTAATACCCAGAATCCCATGAAAGGAATTTGTGACCCAATTCCGTCGATTGGCTTTATGACTACCCAAAAGAAAATGGACCAGACAATTATGATCGGCACGAGTACAAACTTGTGATAAAACGTGAATAGGGATGAGATTCGTCGAGGCATCGCGTACGAAGTATATACGAAGATTGTAAGACGGAAAAGGAAAAAACTGCCGCCTATTGATCCCTTAAGCCACACCGCCACAGATCGCGATTCTTGCAAAAAAGGGTAGAACCGTTGTACTTTCAGCTATGATCAAGTCCAAGCCTTTTCTTGCTCTCGCCCTTGTTTTTGCATTCTTAATCCCTGGTTTCGGACAGTCTCGGAAAGTGCCAGCTCGTATCGAGATTGTAACCGGTCGGACTAACGAGCGACCTTTAATACCGCCCCGAGGGCGTGCTCCAAAAGTGGTTGTCGACATGCTGATCTCCGGCGGCACAATCGTAACCATGAATGGGACTCGCGAAATCATTGAGGACGGCGCGATCGCGATAAAGAATGGCGAGATCTCGGGAATCGGACGACGCTCGGAGATGGTAAAGAGTTACCTTCCAAAACGCACCATCAGTGCTGCCGGCAAGGTGATCATTCCTGGTCTCATCAATACTCACACACATGCGGCGATGTCTCTGTTTCGCGGCATTTCCGACGACCTCGACTTGCAGGATTGGCTGACAAAGTACATCTTCCCGGCCGAGGCGAAGAACGTGACCGAGGCTTTCGTTCGGGCCGGAACGCGGCTCGGTTTGGCGGAGATGATCCGCGGCGGCACGACGACTTATTGCGACATGTACTATTTCGAGGACGCGGTCGCCGACGAGACAAAAAAGGCCGGTGTCCGCGGCGTTTTGGGCGAGACGATCATCGATTTTCCAGTCGCCGACAACAAGACGAACGCCGAAATGATGGCGTATTCGGAACGGTTTTTGAAGAAATGGGCAAACGATCCGCTGATCGTTCCGGCGATGGCACCGCATGCACCGTACACGGTTTCGACCGACCATCTGAAAGCGATCCGAGCGCTTTCAGACAAACTCAACGCCACTGTGGTTATCCACGTAGCCGAGACCAAAAAAGAGCGCGACGATATTAAGAACCAGTATGGCGATACGCCAATGGATTATTTGGCCAAGATCGGCTTTCTTTCAAACCGAACGATCACGGCTCACGACATCTGGCTCTCGGACGAGGAGATCGACGTGATGAAACGCTACGGCGTCGGTGGTGCCCATTGCCCGCAGTCGAATATGAAGCTTGCGTCCGGTGTTGCTCCGGTGCCGTCGATGCTGGCAAAAGACATCGCGATCGGCCTCGGCACGGACGGAGCGGCCTCGAACAATGACCTGAATATGTGGGAAGAGATGGACACTGCGGCCAAACTCCATAAGTTGATCTCAAAGGATCCAAAGACGCTGCCGGCCGAGCAGGCCTTCGAAATGGGAACGATCCGCGGAGCGCGTGCGTTGCATTTGGAAAAAATTACAGGCTCTCTAGAAATCGGAAAACGGGCCGATATCGTCATTTTAGATATGGACGACCTTAATCAGACGCCGTTATACAATCTCTATTCGCACCTCGTTTACGCGACCAAGGCGAATGACGTTCGGACGGTCATTATCAACGGGCGCATTGTCATGCTCGAAAAAAGGTTGCTCACACTGGAGGAAAGTGTTATAAAGAAAGACGCAAACGCATACCGCACAAAAATCATCGAAAGTCTTAAGAACTGATGTGGCGGGCTTCATAAAGAGCTCGAACGCGATGCGTTTTCGACGCGGAAGTTAATATTTTGAACAGGTCGTATAAGTGAGCCTTCGGGGGACATGTTCGCTTGGCCTTTACGGAAAATTTAAGTCATGAATGGAGGACTCTAAATGCCGTTAAATGTCAGAAGGTTTTGCACTTCGGTTTTTCTGGTTATCGTAAGCTCGGTTTTGGCCGTGGTGGCGCAGACCATTCCCGCGTCTAGCCCACAGCCAACCAATCCACCGCCGTCGACGCCCACCTCGGGCGACGTGATGCGCGAACGTATATCGAAGGCAAAGGCTTTTATCGCGGTGCGCAACTATAACGCGGCGATCTATGAGCTTGAGAATATACGACGCGAAACTGCGGACAACGCCGTTCAGGGGGTGGTCAGCGTTCTCCTCATGAACAGCTACCTCGAGCAGGGCGATTTCAAGCGGGCACAGGACTTTCTTAACGGGTTTTACAGCGCCCAAAAAACCACTAAGCCGAACGCGTCCCAACTTTACAATGCGGTCGCAAGCCAAGTCATAAAAGGCGCGCGCAGCCGTGCTGAACGCTACCGCTCGCTTGGGCTAAGCATCACCGACCGCACCTTGCCACTCGAAGCTACGAACGATCTCGAAAAAATGCGTGAAACTCTTGAACTCGTTATCACGCAATCGAAGGACATAGCAAAAGATGTGAAAAAAACAGCGGACGCGATGATGCTGGTCGAAGAGGCGAGCAATTCACGAAGCATCCTGGCCCGCGACGATTACGACGCTCGCAAATGGAGAGACGGAGTTGCGGATGCCCGTGAGGACCTTGCAAGTTCGCGAAGTGTGGTCCTGAGCGCGGTAAATGGAGTTCCTGGCGACAAGCCGGCGGGAGACCTTGTTGCTTCGAACACGAAGCCGTCCGTCGACACGGATGGCTCGGTGCCGGAACAGCCGTCCGTTTCACAGCCGCCGTCGGAATTGAAGGTTCCCGAATCCCGTGACCGGGAGGTCAAACAACCTGAAACGAAGCCGTCAAGCGCGATGCCATCCGACACCGCAGTCGCAAAAAACGACAAACCGGTATTTATCCCTTCGCAGCCTCCCGTTAAAGAGACTCCCAAAACGATCGATCCTCAGCCCACAAAGACCGACTCGAAAAATGACGAAACGCCGCTCGATGTCGGCTCTCTGATAGGCTACGCAACGAAACAGCTGTCGCCGATCTATCCGTCGGCTGCCAGGTCGATCCGAATGACGGGCGTTGTAAGGGTCGATGTAACTGTCGATGAAAAGGGAGAAGTTGCTGCTGTTCAAAAAACCAGCGGCCCGGCGATACTTCAGGGAGCTGCCCAGGACGCTGTCCGTAAATGGAAGTTTCGCCCGTTCGTTCGGGATGGCCAACCGGTCCGGGCGGTTGGTTTTATCAGTTTCAATTTTGCCTTGTAGCTGCTTCGTTAAAAAAATAATAAACGGCAAGTTCTGAAGGGCTTGCCGTTTTGTTTGTTTGACCAGTCTCTCTATTTTCCGGATCGTCGTTCCGCCACAAGGCCGGGTTCCGCCGTTTGAGGTTTCCAGCCACGGAGCTGGTGAATAACGTAACTTGTTTTCGCACGGACGACGGTATTTGGACGACCGACTTTTATCTTAAAGCCGCGGCTTTCGCCGGGCTTGCCTTCCTCCTCGGGATAATACCCGATCGAATATTGGCGCCGCAGCTCTTCTGCAACACCCGCAAAGGCCGCGTCCAGATTCTTGATATCGCTCGCGTCAAATATCCGTCCGCCGCTGCTCTCTGCGAGTTTTTCGAGGTAGAGCTTCCCTTTCGCGTATTCAGCGGGGCTCTGGCCGCGGGCCAGGGACCTAAAAACCCGAGGGTCGATCGCAATGCCGCGTGCCGCCATCATAGCGGCGATATCGGATGGCAACTGCGTCGGGGCTCCGGTTGCCGTGGACACCACGCCACTCGCCGCGGAAGTATCGTATCTGATCGGGTAAACAAGCGCATCGATCTCCTGAATCGTTGCAAGTGTACCCTCAAAGGTGGCCTGGCGTGATGTCGTATCGACACCGTCGGTAAAGAGGACGATGGCTTTTCTGCCCTGTGATTTCACCAGATCGAGATCGGTCACGAAATTGACGGCCTCATAGATGCTCGTCCCGCTGCCGAAGGTAGCTTTATAGATTGCGGCATAGATGGCGGGCTTTTCAGAAGTCGGACCGTCCGTCAATACGTGGATCCGTTGATCAAACGCAAGAACCAGCACCTTATCCGTTGGCCTCAGTTGGTTGACGAACGAGATGGCCGCAAAGTGGATCTCGTCCATCTTGTACTTGGTCGAAGGGCTGATGTCGATCATCAATATGACCGTGAACGGCTGTTCTTCTGACTGAAAATACGTGATGTTCTGCTTGACCCCATTCTCAAAAACAGAAAAATCCTGTTTCTTCAGGCCCGAAATAAAGCGACCGTTTCGATCAAGAACAGAGACGTGAGTCGTTACCAGATCGGTTGAGACCTTGATTACCTCATCGTCTTTCGTGGGCGTTGGCGAGGGTTTTGCCTTTGCCGCAGGATCGCCCTGCAAGACGGGCGGCTTTACTTCGGGCGGCGGTGCGTCCGATTTCAGAACAGGCGGATCGCCAACAGGTGTGGGCGTTGGAACCGGGTCCTGCGCCGCTACTACGAGACTTCCAGCGATAAATATTGCCGCAATTGCAGCAACCCTGTACATATAGTTTTGCCCCCATTTGTCGCGCGAGCGAATAATCGAATCTTTAGTCCTGATCAGATAACACCGCCGGGCATTATTTTGTGACGTATCAAGTAGGACGTTAAAAAATTAGAAAAGGTTACATTGTTCGCGGGATTAAGCGGCCGTGAGGATAGACGTAAATTTATCGAAATCAATATTGCCGCCGGAGACAATGCAAACGACCTTTCCCGGGCCGGCCATCCCTGACAGGGCACAGGCAGTGGCGGCAGCTCCTGCTCCTTCGGCGATAATACGGTTGCGTTCTGCCAGGAGCCGGACGGCCGCGGCGACCGCTTCGAGCGAAGCGACGAGAGAACCATCGAGCAGTTTTTGAGCGAGCTCAAGCATTTGCGGAAATACGGTTCGGGCCCCTATTCCGTCTACAAACGACGCTTCGTAGTCGGCGGTCTGCGGCGAACCCGCGGCGATCGAGATACCGAGCGGGGCAGCGGTCGCAACCTCTGCCGCGTATATTTTGCACGAAGGCCTCAACTCACGCATCCCTGCGGCGATCCCGCAGGCAAGTCCCCCGCCGCCCCAGGGAATTACGACAGCGTCGACATCAGGGAGATCTTCCACTATCTCAAGGGCGATCGTGCCGTTGCCGGCCATGACGTATGGATCGTCAAATGCGTGAACGAACGTTCCCTCGACTCCCGGAAAGCTGCGTGTTTCAAATGCTCGCCACCATTCCTCAAAAGGCGCCTTGATGACGCGCCCTCCGAGTCGTTCGATCGCGCGGATCTTGGTTTCGGGAGCGGTGTCCGGAGCAACGACCGTGCACGGAATGCCGAGCTCGCGTGCCCGCCACGCAACACCCTGGGCCATGTTGCCGGCTGAGGCCGTCAATACGCCGCGTTCAAGTTCGTCGGGTGACATATGGGCCATTGCGTTGGCCGCACCACGAATCTTAAAGGACCCGATAGGCTGCAAATTTTCGAGCTTGAGATATATCTCTGCCGGGGCCTCGCGGTCGTTCAACCGAACAAGCGGCGTCCGAATCGCCGAACGTTCGATCTTTTCCCTGGCATCATTAATATCCGCGAGCGTCAGCATTGATCGGAGGTGAGACTTCTAGAGCTTGTCGTTAAAGAACCCGGTGACGAACGCCCACGCGTCGCTAGCAGCAGTCGCATTATAGACCGCGGGCCGCGTGTTGTTGAAAAAGGCGTGATCGGCTTCGTATTTTACAGAGTGGATCGGCAGTTCGAACCGCTCGGCGGCGTCCTCGAGGGCCGCGACCTTTTCAGTATTGATCCATTTGTCCTGGGTGGCCGAAATAAAAATCGTCGGAACTCTGAGCTTTTGGAGGACCTCATCCTCGGGAACGTCACCATAAAACGGCGCCGCGGCGCTGATCCCTTCGAGCTCGCAGGCAGCACGCAGAGCATAGGTGCCGCCCATGCAGTATCCGGTGATGCCGAAATGAGAAATGCCGTATCCGAGCCCAGCGGCATCGATCGCGTTCTTGATGATATCGATACCGTCGGAGATGGCCAGCCCATTCATCATCTTTCCGGCTTCTTCGGGATTCGCAGCGATACGGCCTCGATAAAGGTCCGGGGCGATGGCAATAAAGCCTTCATCGGCGTAGCGTCCGGCGATGTCCTTGATGTGGTCATTGAGGCCCCACCATTCATGGATGACGAGCACGGCACGCTCGGTTTCGACCTCCGGAATAGCGACATAGCCGGTCGTCGGTCCGCCGGCTGTATCAAACGACATTGTTTCTGATTTCATAAATGCGAGTGTAAACGAACGATCACGTGACAGACAAACATTCCCGACGATGCTATTTGACCGACGTATTCTTTTCAAAGCACCACTTGATCAAGTCCGCGCCGTATTTGGTTTGGACATCGGTCGGTACGTCCGTAATTTTTGACTCGCGAAAGTCGAAGCGGATCGAACCCGCCGGCTCGCCGGGTGGATTGACGGTCGCGAGCATATAGCCGTATATATTGGTCTTAGCAACGGTCGTCGTGGCCGGAATGTCCTTTGGCAAAACGTAGGGTTGTGCTCCCGCCGTTCCGACTATCCATCCGGGCAGGACGCCGCCGTTTGCCTTCCAATAGTCGGTGTTGTAAATATCGTCGAGCAGAAAATGCGAATGACTGGCAAGGACATAGACCATTTTATGCGCCTGATCGCGTGACCGCAGGAGCCGTTTGTAAACGAGCCTGCCGCTCTGGACCCCGGCCGGATAATCGCTCATGCTGTGGTCGAACGAAATGCTGTCGGGCAGGGCTTCGTGCATGCCCACGACAATTGTCGTAATTGACGGATCTGCGTCATCACGAGTGATGACGCGATTGAACCAGGCCATTTGTGCGGTGTCGAACTGGTCGGTGGTCGCATTATCCAGGTATATGAAATCGACACCATTCTGCTGCCAGTGAAAATAAGCTCTCAACTTGCGGTCGTTTGGGTTGTCCTTGAGACGCTGAGCCTGCAAAACCGGCGCGTTGAGCCAGTCGGCGAACTGAATAAGGAAATCGGTCCGTGTTTTTGGAAAAGCTGTCTCATGATTGCCGATCCCCAGAAAAAACGGGACTTTGAACGGGTTGATCTGGTTTTCGATCATGTCCTGCCAGACGGAGTTTTCAAAAGTCGAGATCGACTGCCGTGTCGCACCCGGACGGTTTAGAATATCCTCGTCGTAGTCCGAGATCCACCGAATATCGCCGAGGTGCCAGTAAAATCCGGCACCGGTCTTCGAGATGTCCTGGGCGATCGTCGGCATGACAATGTCGCCGCAATTACGTGAATCGCCGGAAAACGCAAATTGCCAGGCCGCAGGTTTGTCCTGACCAAAACCGGCGATCGATATAGAGATCAACAAAACAAGGGCGGAAAGCACTGACTTGGCATTTTTCATGATCGGTATTTGTTTTTGTTCGGGAACTTGTAGTGTTGCGCACGGTCGCGGACGAGGTCAAATTTCCAAGATCGCAGCCTAATGGTACGTCCGGTCTTTAGCATTTTGGTATAATTGAGCTATCCACTTTAATAATTCTTTTCGAGGGAGAACAATATGCCGAAATATGTAATTGAACGAGAGATCGCTGGGATCGGTGGCTCGCCCGCCGAGGCCTTAAAGGCCGTTTCGCAAAAGTCGAACAGTGTCCTGACCGAATTGGGCCCGAGCATTCAATGGGTCCAGAGTTATGTCACGGATGACAAGATCTATTGCGTGTACGTTGCTCCGAATGAGGAGATCATTCGCGAACACGCTACCCGCGGCGGATTTCCGGCAAACCGGATCTCTGAGGTCGTTACGACCATCGACCCGACGACCGCGGAGGGCTAATCGCCGGGAGCTGCACCTTCAACCTCCTGATTGACGCCCCATTCGTGTCCGTACGGGTCGATGAACTTGCCATAGCGAGCGCCCCAGAACATAAACTGAACGGGCATCAGCACTTTGGCGCCGAGAGCGACTGCCCTTTCAACCACAGCGTCGGCATCCTCGACCTCGATCGTGATACGAACCGATGTGCCGCCGCCTTCCGGGGGCAGACGAAGAGTGCCGCCTTCGCTCGTCGCAAATTCGTCCGAGACAAACAGTCTGTGCCCATCTAAAACCACTTCTCCGTGCAAAAGACGCTTACCGTCCTGGTCCATCATGTTATGGCCGTCGACGCCGCCGAATGCCTGTTTATAGAATTCGAGCGCGGCCATGCCGTCGCTGACAACCACGTGCGGAATAAACTGATCTTCTCTTTTCATGTAGTACCTCAGCCGGAAATGTAGCAATTACATAGCGTAAGAGTCAAAAATGAGGCCTTTGTCCCGCTGTCCCGGCATTCTCCCGCGATCGGAGATCGGAATCGAATTTCAAATTACGAATTTCGAATTTCGAATTCAAAGACTAAAAGGCTTTTGCCGCCGACTACAGATCGCTACCACTGACCACTGGACGCCGAACGTCGTATCAAGGATAGCACGCTTTTCTTTACCTGCAACATCTGCTATGCTCATTCTCGCGAAAAATGCTTATTTGCACGAGAGAATTATGGACACATACACACAAACGCATTTTGAAGTGCCGTTGGGGCCGATATTCGAGGTTCGGACGGCGAGCGAATGGCTGGCCGAGGCTGCCGCACTGCCGCAGCCGAAGCGGCTTATCGGCGGGCTTTGGCGGGAAGGTGAGCTGGCGATCATGTTTGGCGGCCAGGGACTGGGAAAGAGCGTTCTAGCGACGCAGATCGCCGATGCGGTGAGCCTTGGGCGTGGATTTGGGCCGTTCGAGACCGAGGCCGCGGCCCAGCAGGTCATTTATCTCGATCTAAAACTGACGGCAAAGCAGTTTGCGATGCGGTACGCGGGCGAGGAGAACGATCCGAGCTATGGGTTTGCCGAGGGGCTTCAGCGCATTCATGTCAATCTCGATGCCGAGCTTCCAGCGGGTTGCCGGAGCTTTTCGGACTATCTCGTCCGGGCGATAACCCAACTGGTCGAGCAAACGGGGGCAAAAGCGCTGGTTGTCGACAATATAACTCACCTGATGCGGTCGAACGACGTCGTCCGCGATGTACTGCCGCTGATGCGCGAGCTTAACCGCTTGAAACGCTCCCGCGGGCTGTCAATACTGGTCGTCGCACAGTCAAAAAAGCTTGCCAGGTCACGATATATCTCGATCGACGACCTGCAGAGTGCTCGGATACTTGGTAATTTTGCCGACAGCATCTTTGCCATTGGCGACGGCGGCCGCGGCGGTGCCGAACGCTACATAAAACATCTCAAATCACGCAGCGGCGAGGTGCTCTACGACCACAGTCTCACGCCCAAGTTCCGCATCGCGAAGATCGACGGTAATTATCTCGGGTTTGTCTATGACTGCTGCGTGACCGAGGGTTCGATGTACGGTGATCATCGCGACCACCGCGACTGGGAAAAGATCGACGAAATAAAACAAATGTCCGACGATGGAACAACTATCCGTGACATTGCCGACAAACTGGATATGTCAAAAACGTCCGTTCACCGGCTGCTGCAAATGTGGCTGCCTCCGGCACCAAATGCCGCTATCGATGCGTATGTTGACACTGTTCAGGACGCCAACGATCTTGATTTTCCGGGAAGGGAGCAGTTCACCGCGGCTCTCGCCGCTCCGAAATTCAAAAAGATGTTCGACAGCTACGATGAGGAGGACCGGTCACTGCAGCGTGAATACGGCATTATCGAACGAGCTTGTGCGAGAGCACGGCGAGACCTTAAGAAGAATGGCACTTTCACGCCGCTCGCCGACGATCCCGAATACGTTGAGTTCCTGACCTTTGGCCTCGCCGGCCCGCCGGATGAGAATCGAATCGAGTCGTTCGAGCGCGGTGAAACCACGCCGTGGGAGACGACAGACGGCCAGCCGCCGGAGACATCTCACCCGTTAGAGCCAATGGATCGTCTAAAGCGATCGGCCGACGCCAATGGCCGCGATATATTTATCGAAAAAGAGAACGCCGCCGGAAAACCGACCGTTTGGTACGTCCGCCGAAAGGACGGCAAATTTACCCACAAGATCGGAGATTCGACCGGCAGCATCGGCATAACCGTCGACGGCCCGATCTGCCGGCTAAATTTCTCTACCACGGGTTTCGACGTAGCTCCGTGGCCGTAAAAAGGAGTGCGGACACTCTTGTCCGCATCGCCGGTTCCCCCGGCGAAAAGGTCATCGTCCTTTGAAAGTTTCAGGGCACGCGCGGATCTGGACGCCGAAGCGGCGTCCATGCGGACAAGAGTGTCCGCACTCCGCCGATGTCCCCGGCGAAAACGTCGTCGTCATTTGAAAAGTTTCAGGGCAAGCACTGGTCTGGACGCCGAAGCGACGTCCATGCGGACAAGAGTGTCCGCACTCCGGCCTTCGTGTTTAGGCGATCTCATCGTTCGTCACATCTTCGATGGCGTCCTCGGTTTTTGAGGCTTTTCGGGCGGCGCGAGCGGCGGCGCGGCTTTCGACCCAGTCGTAGACCATCGGGAGAATGACGATCTTGATCGGGCGCGTTATCAGGCCGCCAACAACGACGATCGCCAGCGGTTTTTCTATCTCTGCACCGGTGCCGGTCGAGATGATGAACGGGATGAGACTGACGCTGCCGATCAGACCGCTGAGCAATTCGGCACGCAGGCGGACGCTGGAGCCTTCGATAACGGCTTCGCGTAACGGTACTCCGTCCGCGCGGAGCTTGTTGATATATGCGACCATCACCATTCCGTTTTGGACGGCAATGCCGAAGACGGCGATGAAACCGACGAGTGCGGGCACGCTGAGCGGAAAGCCGGAGATAAGCAGGAAAAACGTGCTGCCCACCATGGCCATTGGAATATTGATGATGATCGTGAGCGTGTTTCGTAAGCTGCCGAAACAGGCGTAGATCAGGACAAAGACCAGGAGCAGAGCGATCGGAATGGCCACCGCCAAACGGCGTCCGGCCTGCTGGGCGTTCTCAAACTGTCCGCCCCAGGTGATGAAATATCCCGGCGGCATTTTGATTTGGCTGTTCACGGCCGCCTGAGCGTCCTTTACAAATCCGCCGATATCGCGGCCCTCGACATTGCACTTGACCACTATGCGGCGAAGAGCATTTTCGCGGCTAATGACGGCATCGCCGGTGGAAAGCTTAAAGGTGGCCAACTGGCCAAGCGGGACGCTGCCGCCAACGGGAGAGCTGATCAGGATGTTGCCGAACTTTTCGACCTGGTTTCGATAGTCCTCGGTGAGACGGACAAAGATCGCAAAGTGACGTTGGCCTTCCAGGACCTGTGTCGCTTCGTCGCCGCCAATGGCGATCTTTGTAGCCTCGAGAACATCGGCAACGTTCAGGCCGTACCGGGCAAGTTCGGAGCGGTTGAGGGCAACCTCGAGGTGCTGCTCGCCGCCTACCTGTTCAACAGCCAGGTCCTTGCCGCCGGAAACATGGGACATGGCGTCGCGGACCTGCTCGGCCAGCTTGAGCAGCGTTTCCTTGTCTTCGCCAAAAACCTTTACTGCGATCTGGGCGTTGATGCCGGATATCAGTTCGTCGTTGCGGGTCTGGATGACCTGCGAGAAATTAAATTCGACGCCGGGCATGCCCTCGACCTTTTTACGCATGGCCTCGACGATACCGTCTTTGGTAGAGGCGGTCGTCCATTCTTCTTTGGGTTTGAGCCGGACGTAGATCTCGTCGTTACTGACGCTTTCGGGGTCACCGCCGAGCTCGGCGCGTCCGATCTTGGCGACGACGGTCTCGACCTCGGGAAATTCCTTTAAGGTCTTTTCGATCTGACCGGAGATCTCAAGAGCTCGCGTCAGCGAGATGCTCGCTGGCATCGTAGCTCGGACAAGCATATTGCCTTCGTCGATGGTAGGCAGAAATTCGCTGCCAAGCATGTACACATCGGCCACGGTCCAAGCGAGCAGTAACACGGCGATCAGCACGGTAATGTAACGATGCCGCATCGTCCATTTCAGGACCGGGATATAGATCGCTTTGAAAAAGCGAATGATAATGTTCTGGCGCGGCTCGCCCGTTTTCAGTTTCAGCCACATCGCGCAGAGCATCGGCGCGATGCACAAGGCCATCAGAAGTGAGCCGAACATCGAGAAAACGACGGCGTAGGCGAGCGGCTTAAAGAGCTTGCCTTCGATACCCTGCAAACTAAACACAGGCAGAAACACGCCGATCACGATCAGGATCGCGAAGAACATCGGGCGCCCGATCTCCTGCGCGGCGACGAGAATGGCCTCGCGCATGGAGTGTTCACGGTGTTCCTCGAGATGGCGATAGATGTTTTCGACCATCACGACGGTCGCATCGACCATCATGCCGATACTGATCGCGAGGCCGCCAAGAGATGTGAGATTGGCCGAGAGGCCCGACCACCACATCAAAATAAAGGCGACCAACATGCAGAACGGTATCGCCGCGGCGGTGATCAGCGAGCCGCGAAATTCGCCAAGCAGAAGAAGCAGAATGATGAGCACGAGCACCTCGCCCTCGATGAGCGATTTAGTAACGGTGTGGATGCTGTGGTCGATCAGGTCCGACTGGTCATAATAGTCGACGATGTGGACGCCCTCGGGCAACGACTTGTTGATCTCGGCGACTTTGGCATTTACGCGGTCGATGACCTCTTTTGTGTTTTCGTTTATGCCTTTCAGCACGATCCCGGTGACGATCTCGCCCTGGCCGTCCTTTGTAGCGGCTCCCTGGCGAAGCTCGTTGCCGATCTCGACGCGAGCAACGTCGCCAACCTTAATGGCCGTGCCTCCGCGCGAATCGAGCACAATGTTTTTGATATCGCCAACGTCCTTTACGAGTCCAACGCCGCGCACCACGTATTGCTGGTCGCCATGCTCGATGAAGTTGGCACCGGTGTTTTGATTGTTGTTGGCTATCGCGTCAAAGAGCGATTTGAGCGGGATCTTGTAATTGACGAGAGCCTGTTGATCGACGATGACCTGATACTGCTTGACGTCCCCGCCAAAATCCAATACATCCGAAACGCCGGGAACAGTGCGCAGCTGTAGCTTGACTATCCAGTCCTGGATCGTCCGCAGCTCCTGATTGCTCTTGCCCGGACCCGTTATTTGATAGAGATAGATCTGGCCGGTCCCGGTGGTGATCGGCCCCATGGTCGGCTGAATGCCCGACGGGACCTCCGCGTTAGATAAACGTTCGAAAACCTGCTGCCGTGCGAAGTAGAGATCGATGTCGTCGCGAAAATAGACCGTTACAACCGAAAGCCCGAATTTAGAGATCGACTGGACCCGCGTCACGCCCGGGATGCCGTTCATTACGTTTTCGATCGGAAACGTGACAAGCTGCTCGACCTCCTGTGGAGCGAGGCCCTGAGCGTCGCTGTCGATCTCAACCTGTACCGGCGTGACATCGGGAAAGGCATCGACGTTTAATTTTGTAAGCGCGTAGATGCCGCCCGCGACGATGATCAGAGACGCAACGGTTACCACCAGGCGTTCGCGATAGAAATAGGCGATGAAATTATCGGTCATAATTGGGCTAGTCGATTTCCGAGGTTATTGACCGGCCTTGCTCTGTTCCATGAGAAGATAGTTGCCCTTTACCACGACCTTTTCGCCGGCGCTGAGGCCGCTTACGATCTCGGCCCGATCGTCGCTCTTGAGTCCGAGTGTGACTTCTTTTTTCCTATATTGATTGCCGTCGGCGACAAATACGACGGATTTGCCGTCATCGTCCAGCACTGCCGCGAGCGGTACCGAGACCGCTGTACGGTGTGCCGCGGTGACGATCTCAACGTTTGCAAACATGTCCGGTTTCAGTCGTCCGTCGCGGTTGGCCACTTCGGTTCGTACCTTTACTGTCCGGGTGTCGGGGTCAACTGTGCTTGAGATCAAAATGACTTTGCCCACAAACTTCGATTCCGGAAAAGCCGGGACCTTAACCGTTACGATTTGACCGACCCGAACCCGTTCGAGGTCCTTTTCAAAGACATTGGCGTCGATCCATACGCTTGACAGGTCGATGATCTTGAACAGATTCGCATCCGAACCGACCGTCGCGCCGATCGTCGCGTTGCGTTCGACAACGATGCCGGAGATCGGTGCATTTAGCGAAAAGACGGATGACGCAAGGTTTTGTTTCTTGGCCAAGGAGTCGATCGTCGAATCCTTCAACCCGAGAATTAGCAAGTGGCGGCGGGCGTTCGAGACAGCGACCTTTGCGCTCGAAATAGAGTTTGCGGCCGTCGATTTCGCCACCTCAAGGTCGTGCTCAGCCTGCTGGAGATTCTTGGCCGGTGTGATCTCTTTTTCGACAAGGAGCTTTGTCCGGTCATAGGTCGCCTGGTTGAACTTTATTTCGGCCGCCGAAGCGCGGTTGGCATTCTCGAGATCGGCGAGAGCCTTGAGGTATGCGGCCTCGGCCTCGTCAATGTCCGACGATTCGAGATCGGCCAATTTTTGTCCCTTTGTTACGACGCTGCCCTGGCCCGCGTAAAGCCTTACGATACGGCCCTCGTGGACGGGGCCGATGCTTGCCGTGCGATCCTCGGTCACGCTGATCTTTCCGGTTGCCGTCAGAGATCCTTCGATCGGCTGTTCTGTCACGATCTCAAGTTCGATGGCGGAATTTTGGGCAGTCGACGGAGCCGTTGCCGTCGTGTTCGCATCCTTATTCGGCGGAGTAGAATTGGAGCAGCCGGCAAACAGCATCGCGGAAAAAAGCGATGGGATCAAAACTAGACGAATAATTTTTCGTTGCAACATATCGAGTATCCTAATTGCCTTCGGCCGGCTACGGCAGCGGCGTGGCCGTCGCCAATTCGAGGTCAAGCAGCGACAACTGATAGTCAAAGATCGTTTGGTAAAAGCCCGCCAACGTATCGCGTCGCGTTCGTATGGCATCGAGCAGTTCCAGCGTGGAATTTTCTCCGGCTTTCAACGCAAATTCGGTCGAAGTTTGAATATCGGTTACCTTGTTGAGAATGCCGGTCTTGTATAGGTCGATCCGACGTTTTTGGATATTAAACGCGACGATCGCTTTATCTACATCGCTCATGATCTGATTCGTAAGGATCTGCTGTTGGATCTGAGCTTTCTTTTTTTCGATTAGGGCTTTGGCTCGCTCACTCTGATTGCGATCGGAAACCGGCAGAGCGATGCCCACTCCGAAATTATAGTTACTGCCACCCGCAACAACCTGATTGACGCCGGCAGAGACTGTCAGGTCGGGTATTTTCTGTGCGTTTTGCAGCTCGATCGACGCGTCCGCAGCCCGTTCGCTAAGCTGTGCCGCCTTAAGATCGGGCCGGGCGGTGAGAGCCTTGTCCCGCATATCGGCAAACGAAAAATCGTAGGTCTTGTAATAGTCGATCGCCCCGGCAACCTCGATGTCCATTGCACGATAGTCGCCGCCCAAACCTATGCGAAGATCACGCAGGGCGAGTTCGTAATCGCGTTCCGAGTTTGCCAGATCGGTGTCGAACTTGAATTTCTCGATCTCCAGCCGCTGGAGGTCCAGCCCCGAGATCTCGCCCGACTGAAAAACCTGCCGTGTTCTTTCAACAATATCGGCAAACGTTTTCTGGTTCTCTTTTGAAAGGTTTAACAGCGACTCGGCAAGAAGGACCGCGTAGAATTTCTTCTTCACGTCGTTAGTCATTTGCCAAACGACGATCTCAAACTGGGCTCGAGCGACTTCGGAATTGGCATTGGCAGCCGAGATCCGCTTGGACCGCTTGCCCCCCAACTCGAAGTCCTGGGATATGTTGTACCCAAACGTTTGCTCTGAGAGAAATGGCCTGAACAGCAGCGGAAGGCCTGATGAACCGATGGTTATCGCGGGATTTGGCCTCAGTCGGGCACTTAGTTTTTCGGCCTCGGCGGAATCGATGTCGTATCGAGCGGCTACCAGTTGGAGGTTTTGCTGCAGAAAGATCGAAACAGCGTCTGAGATCGTTATCGAACGCCTGACCGCGGGCGTGCCCGTGGCTGTCTGACTGATCGCCGCGACGGCAAAGATCAGGACATTTAAGATCGCGATCAAGTATCTTTTCATCGACTTATTAATACGGGCGGTGCCGTTTAAACGTTTTAGTATAAACAGGTTACCCGTTCTGCCGGCAAAGTTTTCAATGAATAGCCCGAAATGAAGAATGAATGGCAGCGAATCGACAGTCACCTGTAGTTATCGCGAATACGTGCCCTTCGAAATTGAATAAATGTACTCTATCGCGGCAGCGAAATCGCTATGATCGGATGGAAGTCACTAACGCCGAAGTCACATCCATCCGAGCGCAAGCCTACTATTTTTTCGAAATTGGGATTACTATTTAGGAGTTACCCAATATTCATCAGGAGTCTTTATGAACAAGATCACGCGCAGAGAAGCATTAACAGGAATTTTGGCGGGCGGAGCGGCGACACTAGTGGCAAGCCGGGGCGTTCGGGCCGAGGGAATTTTGTCGCAGGAGACATTGGCGCCGGCCTTTGGCGGCAAACATACACCAAAACCGCTGCCATTTGACCCGACAAAACTCACCGGCATCTCGGAAAAGCTTATCCGGTCGCACCACGAGAATAATTACACCGGTGCCGTCAAAGCCCTCAACGTTGTCGAGGCAAAACTCGGGGCGTGGATGAAGGACAAGGACCTGCCGGCCTATATGTACGGCGACCTCAAGCGTCAGGAGTTGATGCGCTCCGGCTCGATAGTCCTGCATGAAAAATATTTCGCCAACCTCGGCGGCAACGGAAAGGCGGACGGCAACGCCCTAAAAACGATCAAAGACAATTGGGGCGGCTACGAGGCTTGGGAAGCTGAATTCAAACGCATTGGCAACTCGCTAAGCGGCGGTTCGGGCTGGACCGTTTTTGCGTATAACTGTCACACGAAGGAATTTCACAACTACTGGTCGTCGGACCATACAAACAGTGCGCCGTTTACCGTACCGCTGCTTGTTCTCGACATGTACGAACATGCGTATCAGATGGATTATGGTGCGGCTGCCGCTAAATATGTTGACGCGTTTATGACGAACGTAAACTGGGAAGAGGTCAATAAGCGGGTAGAAATGGCTTCGAAGATGTAAGAGATCTTGATCGGCTAAAGTTTTAGGAGTTTTGATCTGAGGATCTTCGACTGCAAACGACTGGTTTGGATCTCCTGGCCATTTGCCATCGAGACTGTATACGTACCGCCGGGCATTGGCGAGATGCGGGCGATCATTGAGAGATTGGCTATCGCTCCGCGGGACAGCCGGATAAAAAGGCGGGGGTCCAGCCGGAGTTCGAGATCTTTGAGACGGTAGTTTATTACATATTTTTTATCCTCCGCTGTCGTTATCTTTAAGAGTTCACCGTCGGCGATGACCGCCGCGATCTCGACGACCGGCACTAAAACTATCCCGTCCCGCAGACGCACCGGAATACGATCGAGAAGTTGATTCTGATCCGCATCCCCATAGACCGCAGCCGCATTTTTAAGATTGCCGGTTTCAACCGCCCGCCAATCATCCTGTTCGAGACGTTCGGCCGCTCGTACGAGCGTCTCATTCAGACGAGACCGCTCAACGGGCTTGAGAAGGTAATCTACGGCATTCAGCTCGAAGGCCTGAATGGCAAATTCGTCGTGAGCAGTAACAAATGCAACCAGAGGCATCTGAGATTTACGGAGCAGGCGAACTGCATCGATCCCGGACATTTCGGGCATTTTAAGATCGAGGAGCGCAAGATCGGGCTTTACAGTTTTTATCAGGTCGACTGCGTCGGAGCCATTTTCCGCCTCGCCGACGAGCTCTACCTGTTCGAATTCGCGAAGCAGTGATTTTAGAAACTCGCGTGCCGGCCGTTCATCGTCAGCTATCAAAACCCGTAGTTTGGTCATCGTAATTTAAAATAAATTGTCGCAAACGGACGGAAAACTGCATTATTTTGCAGGCAGATCCACGGTGGCCGTGGTACCTTTCCCGTTTTTGATCTCAAGGTTCAAATTTGCCGTGCTGCCATAATACGATTCCAGCCGCTCTCGGATGTTTCTCATTCCGATGCCGGCGGATCCGTTCGCTCTTTTGCCATTCTTGCCGGCACCTGAATCCCAAACGGACAAACGCAGAAGCGGTTCGCCGGCATCGCGGTCGATCGCGGCCGAGATCCGGATCTCGCCGCCGTTCTTGTTTTCGGAGATCCCGTGTTTGATCGCGTTTTCGACAAGCGGCTGAAGAAGGAGTGAAGGAACTCGCATATCTCGCAAAGTCGCCGGAACGTCGATCGCGACAGTTAGCCTTTCTTCAAATCGTGCC
>JBBRSH010000040.1:0-32504 GCA_038245555.1 Pyrinomonadales bacterium
ATACCATGACTACGTGCGTCGAGTTCGGGTGCAGCCTGACGGTAAAATTGTGACGCTCGGGACTTCGTTTATCGTCCGCCATAACGCCAACGGATCGCTCGATGCAAGTTTCGGCGCGAATGGCGTGTATATTTCTGCCAACGAGGGCTTGAGTGATTTCGCTCTTTTATCCGATGGCAAGCTGATTTCGGTCGGTTGGATATTCAGTAATGGCACTTCGAGGCTGGCCATCCATCGCTTTAATCCGGACGGTACATCTGATTCAGGATTCGGCACAAATGGAGTCGTGACATCCAACGTTGCCTCAGTTGGATGGAAGGTCCTCGTCCAACCGGATGGCAAGATTGTCGTCGCAAGTACTGGCGATCGAGTAAACGATCTCTTAGTTTGTCGATTTTACCCCGACGGCACCCCGGACAATAGCTTTGGCACTAGCGGGATCGTTTCCACCGGCGTAACTGCTATGCCCGGGCCAGATCCGATGTCTGGGGGCGAAGTGCCTGTCGACTCGATCGCAGAACTGCTGATACAGCCTGACGGCAAGCTGCTTGTTGCCGGAGCTAATGTCGAACCTACACACCTCGACAGTGCCGACCTCGTCGTTTCTCGTCTAAATGCGAACGGGACGCCGGACGCCGGTTTTGGCCTTAACGGCCTAGTCATAACAGACATTGGCAATCTCCCAAACATTGCCAATGGTATGGCTTTGCAGAGCGACGGGAAAATTGTCGTCAATGGGTTGAATGAAACTGCGAGCATATATGAAGACGCCTACTTAGATTCGTCCGCTATTTTACGGCTAAACGCAAACGGAACGCGTGATACCAGTTTCGGCACGAACGGACTTGTTGCGATCGTCGAACCCAGTCGATATTGCCGCGGGATCGCTTCGGCACTCGGGATCGAGCCGGACGGAAAGATTTTGACGGCCGGAATAAGAAATGGCGTGTTTGCCTATTCGCGTTACTTCGTTGACGGCTCGGTCGACACAACATTCGGCACGAACGGTGTCATCACGACTCCGGTTGGCAGTAGCCCGGGTATCGACACTATCTTTTCAGTAGCATTTCAGCCGGGCGGAAAACTGGTTGCCGCCGGGACCGTTTACATCGCTTCCGGCGTGTACGGGGTTGGTTTGGTAAGGTATCAATCCAGTTCATTCGTGGGACGGACATCGTTCGATTTTGACGGTGACGGGCGGGCTGACGTATCGGTGTTTCGGCAGTCGGACCGCACATGGTACCTCAATCGGTCACAGGCGGGATTTTCGGCTACTCAATTTGGGCTGTCGACCGACAAGATCGTCCCTGCCGATTTCGATGGCGACGGGAGGACCGACATTACCGTTTACCGCAACGGGACTTGGTATTGGCTGAATAGCTCAAACGGTAATTTCAACACGCGTCAATTCGGCATTGCGTCGGACACACCTTTACCAGCGGATTACAACGGCGACGGCCTCGCCGACCTTGCCGTCTATCGAGCCGGCACTTGGTATACGTTTGACCGTGCTACAAACCAAACAAAGGCAATCCAATTCGGACTGCCCTCAGACAAACCTGTTCCGGCAGATTTCGATGGCGACGGGATCGTTGACCCGGCGGTTTATCGGGACGGCGTTTGGTATTTGCTCGGAAGCTCACAGGGATTTTCGGCCGTCCAGTTCGGACTTTCCACAGATAAGCCGGTAGTTGGCGATTACGACGGTGACGGTAAGGCCGATCCGGCCATCTTTCGAAACGGAACCTGGTACATCTTGCAAAGCAGCCTTGGATTTAAGGCAATCCAGTGGGGACTCGCGACAGATATTTCCGTGCCCGCCGATTACGACGGCGACGGCAAGACCGACATAGCGGTCTTTCGCGACGGTGCGTGGTATATGCTGGAGAGTACAAGTGGCTCCGCGTATCAGCAATTCGGGCTTACAAATGACAAGCCGGCGGAAGCGGCCTATTTGCCATGAAAGATATCAGGCTTCATGGCATAAAGACGGTTTCCCCCGACGTTGGATATACTTAATATCTATAAAACATATTCGATCTTTCAGGAGAAAACGTTATGACATGTTACATAGGAGTATCCACATTAGCAGACTCTTGTTGTTGCATGCATACGGCTATGCACCGATCACGCGTGGTAAAATGATGTTGTAGGTTGGATCTTTGAAAAATATGGAATTGCGGCCTTAGGCCTGGGTCCTTGGTCTTTTGAACTTTCAGTCAAGAGTGTTGCTGTGAAGTTCGGATTGTCCGGCACGAGGTGTCTTTTTAACTCCTGTATTTCCATCAGTTACGAGTTTGTGCACACGCGTGTTTTTTTGCGCAAACCTCGCGGAACGCACGCAATTAATAGCCGTAACCACAATATTGACAACGGTTACAGCGTTCACAAATAATCGCGAACGTACACGGAATGCCGCGAACGGCACGGCGAATGGTGAATGCAGAATTTCGAAGGATGAATAGCAGGAAACGGTTACGGAATCGTTGCGGGAGCTTGCAGGGACAGTGGGACAGGTGAGGGAAATGATGAACTTAGAATGATTAATTCGAATTAATGGAGCTTGGAACTTGTCTTTATCGGGAAGTCTTTCAAAAAAAGCTACCAAAGATCGGAGACCGTCTGATAAAATCAATATGGCCGCACCGCACGCTGTAGATTCAATTCCTTTTCACTTTATATCGACGGAAACTGCAACCTTTTTGCCCCCGTGGGCGTGTGAGACAACTGCGGAGGTTCGTGATAAGCTTTTTCCTTGTGACTCAGCTTCAGGTTGATCCTCCCGACGTTAATTTTTGGAAGTAAAACTGCGTGATAACAGATCTCAACCTTGCAACCAGGCCCTTTAGGAACCGCGTATTTCCTTATCTCGTTTCAGCGCTCATGCTGCTGATCGCCGGTATCGGTGTTATCGCATGTCTCGCGATCCTAAAAACGAACTCTGATAAGAATAAGGAACTCCAGTCGACGATCGCTACACGTGAGGCCGAGATCGCCCGTCTAAAGGGAGAGGGCGAGAAAGTTCAGCAGCAGCTAACGCCTGAGCAAAAAGCCGTTTTGAGCGCGTCGCACCGACTCGTCAACAACAAGCAGTTCGGGTGGTCAAGATTGTTTGCGGATCTGGAATCCGTGCTGCCAGCAAACGTCAGCGCGTCGCGGATCACGGTCGAGAATATCTATACCGATGGGGACAAGGTCAAGGCCGTGCTAGAACTTAGCGTTCTCAGTCACGACTATACCGCCGTCACGTCGATGATCCAAAACATGCAAAACTCCGGACGGTTTCAGGCGGAACTTCGCGGGCAGGACCTCCAGAAAAACGATCGAATGGTCTACACGGAGTACACGCTTCGGCTTATCTACACGCCTGGATATGGGCCGGCCGCGAGACAAACGACCGAGGTTGCTCAAAATGAAACGGGAGGTATACGTTAATGGCCGACCCGATCGAGCAAGTGCAAATACCAGAAAATTCTGAAGGCGGACAACCAGCGGAACAGCAGGATCCCGCCGCCGTTCTATCGTCCGAGCTAGCCGCTCTGCGCAGGCCCCGCAGGGTTTACGCGGGGATGTGGGGCACTCCTGAGATAGTCGCCGTTGCCGCCGGAGCGTTGTTGCTGGTCGGTGCGATCTTGCTGTATGTTGTCGTCGTTATACCGTCAAACCGCGAGCTGGCGAAGAACAGTTCCGAAGCCGCCAGGTTAGAAGCCGAACGCCTCTCGGCCAACACAAAATACGGCGAGATCAACGACACTGAGAAACAGGTCGGCAAGCTTCTGACAAGTGCTGACGATTTTGAAACGAGATTTCTTCCGGCGTCGTCTAACGGCCGAGGAGCCTTGTACGAACGGCTAAACGGTCTGATCGCCGCTTATAGCCTGACAAATACGACCGGCCCGGCGTACGCACCACTTGAGCCCGCAGAACAGAAAGTTGCAAATCAAAGTGAAGAAGATCGCGGGCGTGAGAAGTTTCGCAGCCTCTTTCCCGGAGTTTATGTCACGATGACGGTCGAGGGCTCATATCAGAACCTGCGGAGATTTATCGGCGAGATCGAGACGGGCAATGAGTTTGTGATCATCAGCTCGATCGAACTCTCACCGTCGGATACGGAGGACAAGAAAACGAACGCCGGTGCTCCTCCTAACGTAACCGTCAGCGGTGCGACAACGGGCGGCCCCGTCGATCCGTCGAAGATGGGAGCTCCGAGTGCTCCAATGGGCCCGCCGCAGAGTGTCGCTCCGCAAAAACCGCAGGGTAAAACACACGGCGAGACCGTCGCACTGCGACTCGAAATGGCCGCGTATTTCCGTAGGGCCAACTATTCGTCGGTGGCTCCTCCGACCGTCGTCAGCAAATAGAGATCTGTAGAAAATGGCATTTGTCGATATAAAAAATCCTGCCGAACGGAACAAGCTGATCGCCGCGATACTTCTCGGCGTTGTTGCCCTGGCGGCGCTATATTTTGCATTTGGCCGTGGTCTATTTGGTTCCAGCACCACAGCCGCAACCAAGAGCACGCCGACGCCCAGACCGAGCGTTTCGCCGGGCAAGGATAATTTCAAATTGCCGAGTGCGGAAGAACAGAATTTCAACGACGAGACGACCCCAATTGTCTACATGCCTGGAAGTTCGGGTGCACCGCCCGCTGGCCGGAATATTTTCGCGTTTTACGAACCTCCGGTGCCGACCCCGTATGTTCCGACGCCGACGCCCGCTCAGAAGCCGACTGCGACGCCTACCCCGACGCCTACCCCGGCATTTCTCGTGGGTTACATAGGTCCCGAGAACGTCTACGCCGGCTCACGAGGCTTCCGTCTCGAGGTCAATGGAGACGGATTTACGCCGGACTCACGTATCTATTTTAGTCAGACCGAGATGCCGACAACTTACGTAAATGGACAAAAGTTGGTTACGGACATTCCGGCCAACCTGATCGCCAGCGAGGGCTCGCGGCAGATCATCATTCAAACGCCGGACGGAAAGAAATATTCGAATCAGGTCATGCTTTCCGTTCAGGCTCCGCCGAGACCGCAGTTCTCGTACATCGGCATGATCGGACGCAAGAGATTTAACAATGACACCGCCTATTTCCTTGAAAGCGGAAAGACGACACCGTTCGGGGCCCGATTAAACGACGTTGTCGGCAGTTTTAGGCTCGTAAGCATTTTACCTGCCGAGGTGATCTTTGTGGACGTGAACCTCGGATTTCGACATAAGGTCGCAGTTACTAAACAAGCGTCATCCGGCTCGTCCGGACCCGCTGGCCCGATAACAAACAACGGATTTGGCCCCGGCGGCGGCATGCCGCCACCTCAAAATAATTCCCCAGATTGCGTTCCCGGCATTCCATGCAATATTCCTCGGTCCGTAGTTCCGGCGCCGCAGCCCGGACGGACACCAATTAGAAAAGACGTTGACGATAACGACGATGGTGGTGAAAGGTAAAAAAATCAATTACGGCGAAAGCGGAATGACGCTGCTTGCAGTCCTCGGCGTTATGACCGTTTTTGCTATTGGCCTGCTCGCCGTCGCGCCTACCGTCCAGCAGGAGGTCCAGCGTGAAAAGGAACTGGAGGCTATCCGCCGCGGCGAAGAGGTCGCCGACGCCATCCGTCAGTATGTAGAGTTTTATCGTGGTGCTAAGCTCCCCAGCTCGATGAACGACCTGCTCGAAGGCCTGCCGCAAGGAACGCACAATCGAATGATCCTCCGGCCGTCAGCCGCGACCGACCCCCTCAGCGAGGACGGTAAATGGCGGCTCGTCAAAGCCGACCTTAATTCCCTTGCCGGGTTTGCCAAGCGGGTTCAGGACTACAATGGTGGACTTCTGCCGTCGAACCCGAGCCGGACGTTTGACCGCTATGCGATCGTCATCGTTAACTCGATCACCACCGGCACTGAGGACGTCGATGAGCCTGACCTGAGTGAAACCGAAATTGTGACCGACAACACTCCGTTTATCGGTGTCGCCAGCCAAAGCCGTGCGAATTCCGTGATCACCTATTACGGTATCGAAAATCACTCGAAGTGGATATTTACGCCACTGTTTCGAGGGTCCGGAACGAGTGTAACAGGGCCGCAACGAAATTCAGCGTTTGGCAACACCGCCCCTCCTGTTCGTACAACCCGTTAGTTTTACCAGCCTTTACTGCAAAGTGTCCGTCTCACTTTGTAAAGTCAAAGACAATATTGCAAAACGCCTTGATCCCGACATCGAGCCGGCTGTCGTCGATGTAAAAATCGGGCGTGTGATGAGACGGTACCGTTTTTGGATTTCCGCCTTTCGGCATACCGCCGACGAAGAAGAAGAACGCCGGCGCCTTTTGACCGTAGAAAGCAAAATCTTCGGCACCCGTTACCCATTCGGCATCGAATACATTTCCCTTTCCGGTAGCTTTCTCGAGTGAAGGAAGCATCTTTTTGACTAGGGCGGGATCGTTATATGTTACCGGCGTTTTTCTGTCGATCGTGACCTCTGCGGTTGCCCCCATACTCTCGGCGATCTTCGTAGCAGTACGTCTTATCTTCTCGTGCACTTCATTCTGCATCTCCGAGTCCAGGGTGCGGATCGTTCCTGCCATTGTGGCTTCCTCGGGAATTATGTTCTCGCGGACTCCGGCCGACATCCGTCCGACGGTGATGATGACAGGAGCTTTCGGCAACTCAGACTGCCGCGAAACGATCATCTGTAAACCGGTATAGATCTGTGTCGCGACCGCTATGGGGTCGATGCCCTGCCATGGATAGGCACCGTGCGCTTGGCGGCCTTTGATCTTGATGCTAAACCAATCACTGGCCGCCATCTCAGCACCCGATTTGTACTTAATGGTGCCGATCTCGGTCGCTGAATTGATGTGAATTCCAAATACCGCGTCGATCTTCGGATTATCCATCACACCTTCTTTGACCATGTCCGGAGCACCACCGGTCTCACCCGCAGGAGCTCCTTCCTCGGCAGGTTGGAAGATAAAGACGACGGTTCCCCTGATCTTATCTTTCATTCCGGCAAGAACGGTCGCAGTTCCAAGCAGCATCGCAACATGCGAGTCATGGCCGCATGCGTGCATGACGCCAACCGTCTGGCCGTTGTACTCGGCCTTGACGACCGACTTAAAATGCAAATCGGTCCTCTCGGTCACCGGCAGCCCATCCATATCGGCACGCAACCCAACCACCGGTCCGGGCTGCCCGCCTTTCAGGATGCCGACCACGCCGGTCTTCGCAATGCCGGCCCGGACCTCGATCCCTAGTTTTCGCAGCTCGTCAGCGACAAGTTTCGACGTATTAAATTCGCGATTGCCGAGTTCAGGATGTTCGTGCAAGTAACGCCGCCATTTGATCACTTGCTCCATTGTCTTTGCCGTCGCGGCGTTGATCTCAGCACTCATATCGACGGGCGGTGTGATCGGAAATGCGTTTCCAACAAGCCCGAAAACGAGCAGAAATAGACTCAGCAATTGCTTCATGGGTTCTCCGTATTTGTTTGAAAATGGTCAGGCAACGCAAATGTACATCAAATCAAAGGAAACTTCAAAAATCCAGCCCGGCGCTAAAAATGCCCGGTGGCGGGCAAATTCGACCGGCCGATCTTGCTAAAAGTTACATCGGCAGCTTTACCGCATTTGAGCCATCCCCGCATGGCCCCTTTTATTGCGATCCGGTGACTGGCGAACGAAAGAACTTCGATTCCGAAAGCCTTTTGCCCTGTGTCATTTAACTATTGCAGCCGCCGGTTTCAATTTGGCGAGCTCGGATTTCAGCAAGAATGATTCGTCCGACTCCCCGTCGACCTTGAGCGCATCTTCAAACGCTGCTCGGGCCTTTTCGTTTTGTCCGATCCGCACATACGCCTGGCCGAGCGTGAGCAGCAATCGTTGCTGGCCGTGATGAGCGAACTGTTTGAACGCAGGCCCCATTCCCTTGATCATTCCTTCGAGCATTTCTAAGACATGTGGGGCCGTCCCGTAGGAATCCGGCAGATAAAGGTATGTTGCACTGGCTACTGACATTACGGCACCATTTCGGCTTCCACCCAATTTCTCAGCTCGCTGGACAAGTTCAAATCCGCGGTCAAATGCTGCCTTTTGCTTTGCCGCATCCCCGCTGAACAATCGTTTCCCCTTTAATATCTCCAGCGAACCGCGGTATGCGAGCGTTTCGGGGTCGTCCGTCTGAATCTTTAGTGCCTGCTCAAGCATCTTTTCGGTCTTGGGAACAGCTGATGCATCGTTATCGCCAAAAAATTGGAAAAAATACGCCTTGCCAAGCTTTCGAGTTATCCGCAGATCGTTCGGGTTCGCAGCATAGTCTTTTTCAAAACCTTTAATAGCTTCGTTACTTGGCACGGCACCGGCGACAAAATCCTGGCCCAGTTGATTCGGGATCTGAGCCCGGCTGACGTTGGCCAAAAGCAAAAGGACCAAGAGGATCGACGGCGCGATGAAATGTTTGCGATTCATGAGTATTTCTCCCTATTTTGAAAAGAACGAGTTATCGAACAAATGATTGGGTTGAAACACTAAACGACTGTTCAAAATGTAAAGTTTCAATAAACGTACGACCCTGAGAAGGTCTCAGTCCGACTCTTTTCCTGAAACAATCCCTCGATCGGCGTTCTACACGGAGGGCAAACGATTCGCCTTTAGCGATTGCGACACCTGCCGCGAATTCTGTCCCAACCCAACCGCAGAGCAAAGCGCGATCAACATAACTGTCGAAAATACTTCATTTTTTTTCCTCCGGTTAAAGCGGCAGTTTTTTACTTCTTCTTGTAATACATGCGGTCCGCATTGGCCCATTTTTCAGGATTCCAAAGGTCTGCGTCCAGCGTTATGTCGGCCTGGATTTCCGTATATTCTTCGGTTGTCGTCGGTTTGCCGTCCATAAAGAACTGCACCTCCGCCGAGACCCACCCGCGTTTGGCTTTAACATATTTATTGAATTGCGTTTCCGCAATGTTCTTTTTCTCGCGACCCGCGAGTTGGATCAGGCGGACAAAAACAAGGTCTTTCTCATCAACCCAGAACTGCGGCGTATTAACATCGCCCTTTTTCGCTCCCACTACATACACATCCTTCCCCATCCATTTTTCCTCATGAATACTGGAAAGATCGATCCCGAGCCCTTTCACCTGACTGACCGTGGTCTCGACCGGCTGGCCGTAAATATCAAATCCAAGTACCAGCAGCGGATGAACGAACGGCCGTCCGGGATTTGCCTTTCCCTCACGCCATGAGTAGATCATTCCATCCGCGAACAATATGCCGTCACCCGTTTTCGACTCCATAAAATCGATCCTGAGCCTTCCCGGAACGGTCATCGCCTCGGTCCACATCTCAGAGGTTGAGGTGCCGTCAGCTTTATGCGTGATGGTTTTCTGAACAAACGTCAGGTTCTTGTACCACTTACCGGCGTATTTCTTGTACATCGCCGCGATCAGCTCGTCACCCGATTTGATATCTGCCGCGAAAGTAGCTGACGCCCCCAAAATAAACAAACACAAAACAAGATAGATTTTTTTCATGATTCAAAATACGGGAAAAGCTGTAAATATGTTTTCGCTGCATATCTAACTTCCTTTTCATCCATGATCCATCTCCGTAAAAATGGAGAAGATTGTCGGTGCTTTGCCCGCCGCTTGGTTACACGAGACAGGCATATTATCAGCAAAGGGACAGAGTGGAACGAATGAGTCAGAAGTCATGAGCACAGGAAGGTCAATCCGGGTCTTGCTTAGGAAGTAGGGATGAGTGACGGCGGTGAAGAATGTCATTGACATAGGACTCACCAAAGGAATAATTTTGAAGTAGTCATTTTCGTAAGACTTTCCCCCGGATCGAGCCGTCATAGAATCGTCCTGTTTTAGATCAACTTGGAATTTAACAATGAGAAAACTTTCAGATCGAGTCGTTTTGCTTAAATATTCGGTACTTGTTTTGGCCGCGCTTATCGGGGTTCTTTTTATTCTCGGACGTATTGCCGGACGGGAATCGGTGTCGGCATCCGTAAACGGGCCTTCGCCTTCCCACACGGGAGCACCGGGCGAGAGTACGTGTATCGAGTGCCATACCTCTTTTCCGGTTGACACGGGGAACGGCGAAGTGACGATATCGGGGGTTCCGGCAAATTATTTACCCAACCAGCAAGTGGCGATCACCGTTGTCACCTCGGACGCCGGCCCGAGCGCGTCGGAATTTGGCTTTCAATTAACTGCCGTCGACAGCCTCGGACACACGGTCGGAACTTATTCGCTGCCGGCCCAGAACCCCGTCCGGATGCAGGTCTTGACCGGCTTTGTCGGCGGCCTACCGCGCAATTATGTGGAACATACGATCGACGGCGTCTTTCTGCCCAACGTTTTTGGGCACAATACCTGGACGTTCACGTGGAACGCACCTGACAAGCGGGTTGGCAAAGTCGATTTTTATGCGGCCGGAAACGGAGCAAACGGTGACGGAACATCGAGCGGCGATTATATTTACACGACGTCTGCGTCGTCGTTGTCGGGCTCGGCGATCGCCAATTTTGACGGCGATACAAAGAGTGAGATCTCGGTCTTTCGTCCCGCAAACGGCACTTGGTACAGCCTGAATAGTTCGAACGGGAACTTTGTCGCCACCGCCTTCGGAACGTCCGGCGACCGGATAGCTCCCGGAGACTACGACGGAGACGGAAAAACCGACAACGCCGTATTTCGTCCGTCAAACGGAACTTGGTATGTACTGGGCAGCACGTCCGGCTTTTCGGCTGTCAAATTCGGAACGGATGGCGACATTCCGGTGCCGGGTGACTATGACGGTGACGGCAAGACGGATATCGCGGTGTATCGGCCATCGAATGGCACCTGGTATCTAAACCAGAGCACTGCCGGATTTGCGGCTGTTGCATTCGGCATCTCAGAAGACAAGCCGGTGCCGGGAGACTTCGATGCTGACGGCAAAACGGACATTGCGGTGTATCGGCCATCGGCCGGAACCTGGTACGAGCTTCGGAGTACGTCAGGTTTTGCGGCCACCCAATTTGGTATCAGCGAAGACAAGCCGGTTCAGGGCGACTATGACGGTGACGGCACGACGGACATCGGTGTGTTTCGGCCGTCAAACGGCAATTGGTACATTCTGAACTCCGGCGCGGGGTTCTGGACAGCCCATTTTGGCCAGTCGACGGACACTCCTTCACCGGCTGACTTTGACGGGGACGGTAAGACCGATATCGCCGTTTTCCGATCGAGCCAGGGCACCTGGTACGGGCTTCGAAGCACTGATTCATCATTGATGGTCGCGGCGTTTGGAGCGAATGGCGATGTTCCCGTCCCGTCAGGATATGTTCCGCAATAGTTTACCTGGCCGGTCTGATCTGTAGAGGCATTTTACCTCCATGTGAGTTTTGTACTTTAATAATAAAAAGCCCGCCGGACATGGATCCGGCGGGTGTAAAGGAAAGAAACGTGATCGGGTTTCTTATGGTTTGATCGGTGTCGGAGACGCGACCGGCATGCCGTCGGGACGAACCAAGGCAGGTCCCTGAAGAACCAACGGCTGAGCATCTTGCGGGGACGAATTCGATGGCGGGTTGCCCATCGGGACCGGCTGCAGGATCGACGCCGGACGCGGGGCTGTTCCGTTCTGGACGGTCGCCGTGTAATCGGGCCGGGTCATGCGCGGGGTAATGAAGAACAGTATCTCGTTCGTATTACGAGAAACACCCTTTCGTGTAAAAAGCCATTTGATGATCGGGATGTTGCCGAGGCCCGGGGTCTTATCCTTGCTCTCGCGTTCATCGTCGAACAAAACACCGCCAACCACAGTCGTTCCGCCATCGGGGACTGTTACCTGCGTAGTCATGCTTTGCGTGTTGATGGCCGGACTTACACCACCGGTGATCGTTGCGGTTGAGCTATTTTCAGCAACAACGTTCAGGATGACGGTTCCGACATCCGTGATTTGCGGTGTAATCGCTAACCGCAGCGGAACGTCTACATATGTTGTCGTCGCAATGATCGCGGAGCCCGTTGATCCCGGCTGGACGGTCGTGATCGGAATTTTGGTTCCGCTCTTGATCTCGGCTGGCCGATTGTTCAGCGTGGTTACCCGCGGAGTCGCAATAACCTTTGCCTGGCCCTGCTGCTCGCCCGCGGTGATCAGAGCACTGAGCTGGGCTGTTCCGAAGATCCCTGTCGTCAGCCCGATCGCTGTATTTGCGATCTTCGACACCAGGTCGCCATTAGGCGAACCGCCCGGAATGTTTGACGGAGCCGCAGGGTTGTTGGGCATCGTTCCGATCTGACCGCCGGCACCCTTGTTTCCGGTGAGTAGGCCTGCCAACTGGACACCTATGTCGCGACTAAAACTGCGGGTAGCGACGACTATGCGCGCTTCGATCTCAACCTGTGGTTCGGGTTGGTCAAGATATGCGACGAGCTGCCTGATCGCCTCGATGTTTTGTTTAACGTCGGTAATAATAAGGGTATTGCTGCGGCCGTCAACTTCGACGGTACCGCGTCGTGAAAGGCGTTTCTTGATGATACCCATTATTCCCTGATCAGAACCGCCACCGCCGCCGCCCGCTCCTGACGATGCCGATGGGCCGCCGCCAGATCCGCTAGACGAAGTTCCGGTGGTTGTTTGATTACCTCCTGCGTCGCCGGTAAGCGTTCCTGAGGCTCGGGCATAATTCAGTCGAAGAAACTCGGTATAAAGCGGTGAGTTATCAAGTTGGCCGTTCGTCACCAACCTTTTGATATCGAACTCTTTCGCTAGCGCCGCCGAGTCGGCGATGCGGAGAATGTTCCCACTCACTTCGACGCCTAGCGACTGTGCCTGGAGAACCGAATCAAGCGCGATGTTCCAGGGTACGTCGTTCAGCTTTACCGTAACCGGCACCTGAGACACTGACTTGTCAATAACAAAGTTGATCCCGTACTGGTCAGTAATGTAACTGAGGATATCGCGGATGTCCGCGTTTACGACGTTGAGATTAACGGGCTCACCCCTGAAATCGGGGTCACCGTACCTTTTGCCTTGAGATGACGGATCTACCCTTTGGGCAACACCTGTCAATGCGAAAGCTGAAGCTATTAGAAAAACGAGAGCCAGCTGTTTCGCAGCTCTGCGTGCAAGATTAAGAGAATTCATGTTTCCTCCTTTACAAAATGACCTGGAGATTTCTCGAAGAGATAGGTTCCCTTGTCGATGGCTGGGGAGCTGCGAGTCCGATCGGTCAAGTGGACTGCGGCGAGGATAAAGAAAAGATTAGGTTTTGGTCGTTTTGGTCGTTTTGGCGACCTTTGCCGGCTTACCAGCGTCCTTTTTTGATTTGCCCTTTTCCGGCGTCGTCGGCTGTTTGTTCATCTCGTCGAGCGGAGATTCGATGGGGCCGATCACCGGCGGAACGATCGTAGTCGCAGTCTGCACCACGGGTTTATCCCCGCTGCTTGGAGCTGTCCCTTCGATCTGGGACTTCATCGTAAATTTCTGCAGCGGCTTGTCTTCGACGGAAGCGATAAATTTGCCAGGCCCCGTTTTAGTGACCTTACGAAAGACAAGCTTGTTTTCCTCGACCGCTACAAGCTGGCCGTCAAAGAACTTTTCACCGGGATAGATCGTGTACGAGAGCTTGATCGGCGACGCTTCCACCATTGCAGCCCATCCACGTGGAGTTTTGAATATGCCGGTAACAGCCATCTCGTTAAGAAGGAGGACGCTGGTTACCTTGGGGATCTGCGATCCGTTTGCTACGGCGATCTCACGCTGGTGCTTGTAATAGTCGATTCGGGCTTCGATCGGCGGAGCACCGTAATTCACAGGCGTTGTGGAGTCCGTCTTGGTCGACTTCCCGGACACAGTTCCGACCGGGGCTGATGTTTTGGGCCGCATGTATGGGGCCTTTACGAAAGGGTCGCGTGACTGAGCATTGACTTGGGAAAACTGTCCGGCGACCGCAAATACTATTGCGAGGGCCGTTGCGTACCCGATCTTTCGTGCTGAATTCGATAGATTCATCATGGCTTGTTGTATCTCTCTCTGGACTATTGATCCTGGGAATGAACTATTTGGCGACGGGTGCGGGCGGCGGGGCGACGGGCGGTTTAGCTCCGGGTTGGCCGGGCGCAGGCGGAGCGCCGGGGGCAAGTTGGCCGGGTGCTGCGTTGAGATCCGTCGGGGCGGCATAGTACGCCGTTAATAGAAATTGTGCGTGAAGCGTTCTTGCGTCGGTCTGCTTGTCGAGTTGATTAATCTTGAAGTCCGTTATCGATACGATTCGCGGCAGCTTGGCCATGCTCTCAAAGAACGATCTAAGGTTAGTAAAGTTGCTATCGACCTCGACCTCGACCGGCTTCGACATGATCGTATCCTGCTGAGAGTCGTCACGGGGAGCGAATCGCATGACGATCATGCGACTGCCGTTTGCGGTGTCTTGCAGCCCCTGCAAAATATTGGTGATCTCACGCTGCTCTGGCAGCAGGACCTTGAGCTCATCGTATTCGACGGTTTTGCTGGCAAAAAGTGCACGAAACTCGTTTATGCGCTGGGTAGCGAGCCTTGCGGTTTCGTTCTTGGCCGTCAACTCGGCGATCTCGGCATTAAGCTTGGCGACCTCGTCCCGTGTTTCGCTGGTGACAAAATACCAAACTCCCGAATAGATAAGCGTTGCGACACCAACCAGCATTATGAGGTGGACGTACCATTTGAGATTCTTGATTTTCTCTAGCATCTTAATTTCCTTGTTTCTCGTTGACTCAGAGGGTCAGGGCTCGGATCGAGCAGCGGCCTTTAGTTTTTGGCGACCTGAACAGGTTTGCCGGCGGCGGGTGTTGCGGGTGCGGATGCGGTCGTCGCATTGTTTGCGGCACCCGGTGCTTTTGACGGGGTGTAGGCACACTTGACCGTGAAGTTCACGACACCAACTTTTGGAGGTTCACCGGTCGCTCCAGGTTTTTGAACGGCATTCTGAAGGGTTATCTCATTCCGCGACGTCTCAATATTAAGGTTCGAGAAGAGTCCGTTTGAAAACTCCATGCTTCGGCCGAATTGCGTCACTTGCGCCTCATCCGGCGAATTGCCCTTGAACGTAAGCTGCTCTCCATTCTGCTCAACACTCTCGAGATAAAGTCCTGGAACCATCGCAACCCGCTCGCGAACCGCGTCCAGAACGGCACTTGGCCCCGCCTGCGAAGAACGAAGTTTCTTGATCGCTTCGATCCTGGTGTCAATGTTCTGTATCTTTTGTTCGAGGTCCTTTTGCTCGTTCATCACCGTCTCGAGTTCGGCGGCAAGCTGTTTCTGTTCTTCCAGCCGGTGACCGGCCTCGGTTTTTGCCATCTGCGTGCTGATAACATCCCAACCAATGACCGCAGCCAGCAAAATAGTTACGACCACCGACATTAGGATCATCCGCGACACTGGGCTGGCCATTTTGCGGTCGACCGCAACAACAGCCCCGCTTTGTCTTTCGGTTACTGAATTTAGTAGATTGATCTTGATCATTTTGCTTAAACTCCCCTCATTGCCAAACCGACGGCAACCGCCATTTCGGGTACGATCTCGCTAAGGTATTCGGCGTCAAATTTTTTGTTGTCGACCCTGATGTTCCTGAACGGGTCAAGGATCTCGACCGGAAGTTCGAGCCGCTGCGAAAGCTCTTGGGCAAGGCCGGCAAGTTTCGATCCGCCGCCGGAGATCAGAATTTTCTGCACGACCGTTTCGTTATCCTCGGTAGTGGCTCGATAGAAATCGAACGTCTTTTGTATCTCCATCGCAACGATCTCGGTGACGTTGTTCATTAGAGGCTCGATCGCTTTTTCTTCGATCCCATCCGCTGCATCATGAACACCACGCTTTACCGCCTCGGCCTGTTGAAAATTTAACCCGAGGCTGCGTTGCAGTACGTCCGTGAACTGGCTGCCGCCAACGGTTATATCGCGGGTAAATAGTGACCGCGTCCCTTTTACAATATTGACGTTCATTGTCGACGCTCCGATATTAAGAAGCGTGACAACATCATTTTCACTAGGTTCGTAGTTGCCCTCGTAACAATTCTGGAGTGCAAAGGTGTCGACATCGATGATTATTGGCTGTTTGCCGGCAAGCTGAATTGCCTGCTTGATGTTGTCGATCCGCTCACGCTTACATGCGGCGATAAGGACATGCGTCGAATCCGCAGTTTCCGCAGTCACTTGGTAGTCGAGACTAACGTCAGCCAGGTCATATGGAATATGCTCCTCGGCGTGCCAGTCGATCGACTCCTCGAGTTCCTCGCGGCTCATCGGCGGCAAGACAATGTTTTTGATGATGACGGAGTGGCCGCTGACGCCAGTCACCACCTGTGTCGCCGTCACCTGATGGTTTGTACAGACGCTCTGGATAACATCGGAAACGACGTTCAACTCCATGATCTGGCCGTCAATGATCGTGTCGCTCGGCAAGTTTTCAAATCCGAGACTCACCAGGTTGAGGTTGTTTGCTTTTCCTTCGAGTTCGACCATCTTTATGGAACTCGAACCGATATCCAACCCGGCAACGCTTTTCTTTTTACCGAACAGCATTATTTTTCTTACTCCTTAATTGCATTCGTGCGAATCTCGTTTCGTTTTTGAGGTCGTTCTTAAAAACATCCGGAGACGGGTCTTGGCATTCGGAAGATTGTTTTGCCACCTTCTGGATCAACGCGAAGTTTGAAGTGTCATCTGACGGGACATTCTAGTATGAAGAGCCAAAAACCCCTTTTCGTTCCGGATAAAAAGACACATGGTGTGGCCTCTATTTTTTAACGCTTCTAAGAACAACTTTTCAGCATCAGGTGGCGAAGGGTGCACGACCTAAACTAGTCGGTACAAATAAAAGTTACAGGAAGGGACAAAATCTGTCAACATTTTTCTACAATGTTTAACACATTTTGGCACAGTTATTGTCAGACTGACTTTGCTTATAGGTCAAAATGAATGAACGCAACGGAAAACCGCCGTTTCGAAAGGGGTTTCACAACTAACGCTTTGGCAAGCATCAATCCTTAACGGTCTTTTGAAGAATCAGCTCCCAATAGCCTACGTCGATCCATCTATCGAATTTTCGGCCTACTTCTCGGAAGTGGGCGACTTTTTGGAAGCCGAATTTCTCGTGCAGCCTCACGCTGGCGTTGTTCGGGAGAGAGATCCCGCCGATGACCGCATGAAAATCACAATCGCCGAGCACTTTTAGCAGTTCCGTATATAACGCAGACCCGATCCCGCGTAGATCATTGCCCGGCTTGACGTACACGGAAGTCTCGATCGAATGAACGTATGCCGGGCGCGGCCGAAACCGTTTTCCGTAAGCAAAGCCCAGAAGGCCCGTATCGTCGGTGCAAACCAGAAATGGATATCCGGCGGACCGCGCCTCATTTATTCGTTTCGCTATCTCGGTATCGTCTACCGGATCGATCTCAAAAGTTGCGTGCGAGGTCGCGATGAAGTGATTAAAAATAAACGCGATCTCGATGGCGTCTACTCGCTCAGCTTGGCGGACCTTCATTTTTTTAGCTCCCTTTTCGCTATCGACTCCAGATGAACCTCATCGGGACCGTCCGCCAGACGGAGGGTTCGGGCATATATCCAAAACTGTGCCAGCGGAAAATCCTGCGACACGCCGCCGCCGCCGTGCACCTGGATCGCCCGGTCGATCACCTCGAGCGCCATCTTTGGCACAACCGCCTTTATCATCGCGATCTCGTTTCGGGCAGATTTGTTGCCGCCGGTGTCCATCAGCCACGCGGTCCTTAACACAAGTAGACGGGCCTGATCTATCGCAAGACGGGCTTCGGCGATCCACTGCCTAATAACGCCCTGTTCCGCGATCGGCTTGCCAAACGCTGCTCGCGATCGAGCCCTCTCGCACATCATCTCAAGTGAACGCTCGGCGATCCCGATCAGCCGCATACAGTGGTGAACACGGCCCGGACCGAGCCGTCCCTGAGCGATCTCAAATCCGCGGCCCTCGCCCAAGAGGAGATTCTCCCTCGGCACTCGAACATTGATGAACGAGATCTGCGAATGTCCGTTTGGCGCGTCGTCATATCCGAATACATCTAACTGCCGGTGCACGACGACGCCTGGTGTGTCCATCGGAACAAGCACCATCGACTGCTGAAGATGCCGCGGCGCCGATTCGTCCGTTTTGCCCATAAATATAGACAACTTGCAGCGCGAATCACCGCCACCCGTCGACCACCATTTCTCACCGTTCAGAATATAGTGAAATCCGTCGGCAATGATCGAGCCCTGGATATTTGTCGCGTCGGACGATGCAACGTCGGGCTCGGTCATGGAAAAACAAGACCTCATATCGCCGTTGAGCAGAGGCGCAAGCCATTTCAGCTTTTGCTCCGGGGTTCCGTAAAGGTGAAGCACCTCCATGTTGCCGGTGTCCGGAGCCGAGCAGTTGAAAACTTCGGAAGCCCAGACAACGCGTCCCATGATCTCCGCAAGAGGAGCATATTCAAGATTTGACAGTCCCGAAACGTCTGGCAGAAAAAGATTCCAGAGATCTGCACTCTTAGCTCTTTGCTTTAATTCCTCGATCAATTGCAGCGGCTGCCACCGGTCACCGGCACTTATCTCTTCACAATATGCAGCTTCGTTCGGATAGATGTGCTCATCCATAAACGACTGAAGACGTGCGGCAAATTCTCGAGCTTTCCCTGATGGTTCAAAATCCATGTTCACAAAATATCATACTCTCGATCTCTTTAGCTTTTGCCGCTAAAAGCGAGGATCTGGAGGACAAGATCAAAAAAATCCTAAAGCAAGAATCGCGGGTCGTCTGCATTCGGCGTAATACGTTCTGGCGGATACCGAATATGTCGATCTTCTCGATCAATTTCGACTATATTTGTTATTTTAAAGTAGTCACTTTCCGACAATAAGTTATGGCTGAAACCAGTCCAGTCCGCCAGGGTGAAGAGATAGACGTCGCGCGTCTCAGTGCGTTCCTCAGCGATAAGCTTGATCTGTCGAGTGGAGAAATTGATGTTGAGCAATTCCCCGCCGGCAGTTCGAACCTAACGTATCTGGTGCGTCTGGGACTCACCGAATACGTCCTCCGTCGGCCTCCATTTGGCAACACCGTTAAATCCGCTCACGACATGCGGCGAGAGTTTGACGTGCTTTCAAAACTATCGACCGTCTACACCCCGGCACCAAAGCCACTGCTCTTTTCCAGCGACGCATCCATCATCGGCTCCGAATTTTACTTGATGGAACGCCGCCACGGCCTAATAATCCGCGGCAAGATCCCTGGGACGAAAAAGGGTGTCGGTAGCCCGCACGTAAGTAAGGGCTCCGTGACGAAGGATACGACCCTCGAGAATTCCCACGACCTGCGCCTCGACGTCTGCCGCGGCTTCATCCAAACCCTCGCCGATCTCCACTCGCTCGACCCCAGGGACGCCGGACTGGAAACGCTCGGCAAGCCCGACAGCTACAACCGGCGCCAGGTCGAAGGTTGGACAAAACGCTATTTCGCGGCCAAGACGGACTCCTGGGACGCACTCGAATCCGCGGTTATTTGGCTCAATGCGAATATTCCTACGGAATCGGGAGCGGCGATCATCCACAACGATTATAAATTCGACAATGTAATGCTCGACCCCAATGACCTGACAAAGATCACCGCGGTGCTCGATTGGGAAATGGTCACCATCGGGGATCCGCTGATGGACATCGGCACGACGCTCGGTTATTGGATGTCCAGGGACGCAGGCGACCAGTTGTGCAACATGCCGTTCAATCCGCGCATCTTAATGGAAAATATCACGCGTCAGCAACTGGTCGATATGTATGCCGAAGCTCTAGGACGCAGTCTTCCCGAAATGCTCTTTTACTACGTCTTCGGCACGTTCAAGATCGCGGCGATCTGCCAGCAAATCTACGCCCGATACGTGAAAGGGTTTACAGCGGACGAGCGATTCGCTGGATTTAATACATTCGTCGAGGCTCTGGGATGCATCGCGGCTGACGCGATCGACAGGAGATCAATTTAGGGCTGAGGCCGTCAACTGGCGGAGTTATGGCGATTGGAACGCGAGGCAAATCGACAATTAGAAATAAGGTTTAAAGCTGCTTCGAATAATGTGATGACTATCAAACTTTCATTGATCTTGGTTTTTGCGACGGCGTTCATGGCTGTCGGCATCTCGGGGCAAACCGTAGTTGGATTGCATGTTGATCCATTGACACCTACGGGGCCGGGACACGTCTTGTTTTGTGACCCTGCCTACAATTGCGGTTTGTTCTCAAATGAAGATCGCAAGCAAAGCACTTTTGGAGCCAATTCGATGCCGATGAGCGTCGAGCGAAATGGGAAAGATTTTTTGTTCGCGGTCGACACCAACGGCCGTCGTGGGTTGGGAGACGAAAAAAAGTTACGGTTGACATACAACGGAAGTTCGATCGTTAAGATCGAAAAACGGGTGACACCGCAACAGCGTATATATCTTCCCTACGAGATCACTCATTCGTATGAAAACGAAAAGGGAAAGTCGATTGACTCGATATTCATGCGTGCCCATTACATTCTTCGCGGCACATTTCGCTATCGCGGATGCGTAATGGATCTGGCGTTGAATGACATCGCTGCAGAAGGAAAATTCGACCTCGCCAGCGGCGATCGCGGCACCAATCTTCAGATCGACAGGAACAAGGATGGTAAATTCTGGGGCAAGGGCGAATTCGTTACGACGAACGAAATAGTCGATCTGTGTGGACGAAACTACATCGTGTCGGCCCTCTCGTATTCGCGGATCGTTTTTACACCGACCTCGCTCAAATTGGCTCGTGTCGGTGAAAAAACCGTCGATTTTTCGATCAACCTCTCAAACGGTACGCGACTTTCACCCGCGTCATTGAAGGGACGTGCGTTTATTTTTGATTTTTGGGCGTCATGGTGTGCCCCATGTGTTGCAAACCTGCCGCACATAAAAAAACTACGCGACGAGCTAGGAGGTGCGGCCGACGTATTTTCGATCAACGTAGATAAATCGAAGCGGCGAAGTTTGGCGGAGAATATAGTCCGGGATAATGACCTCGCAGCCTTCAGTTCTATCCGCGGCCAAGGCGAAGAGGATCCGGTCTGGAGATCATTCGGCGGCGCAAATCAAAACCACCTGGCAATTCCTTTGTATGTTCTCATCGACAAAGACGGCATCATCCAGTACTCAGGCAATGGCGGTAAGGACCTTGCTGATCTTAAGGCCGCCGTCGAAAAGGTTATTGGCCTTTGATCATTGAAAACTTAATTCCCCGCCATTCGCTCGCGCCAGCTCTGCGTTGGCCCACCTTCGTCGATGCGTTTCATGGTTATTGCACCGGGTGACGGGCAGATGAGATAACAAAGATTGCAGCCGACGCATTCGGCCTCGATGACATGCGGATAGCGCAGGCCTTCGACCTCCTGCCAGTCGAAGCTCTGGTGGGCACCGTCTTCACACGCTACGTAGCAAAGATTACAGCGGATGCATTTGTCCGGATGAACTTCCGCGACTACATCATAATTTAAGTCGAGATTGCCCCAATCGGTCATGCGGCTGACTGATTTGCCGACGATGTCATTCACGCTCGCGAATCCTTTATCGTCGAGATAGTTGTTAAGGCCGTCGATCATGTCCTCGACGATACGGTAGCCATAATGCATCACCGCCGTGCAGACCTGAACATTGCCCGCGCCGAGCAACATGAATTCGACCGCGTCTCGCCACGTGTTAATGCCACCGATTCCGCTGATCGGGATGTTAAACTCCGGGTCGCGGGCAAGTTCCGAAACCATGTTGAGAGCGATCGGCTTGACCGCTGTGCCGCAATAACCACCGTGAGCCGCCATTCCGTTGACATTCGGATAAGGGATCATCGTATCAACATCAACGCCTATCACGGAGTTGATCGTATTGATCAGCGAAACCGCATCGCCGCCGCCTTTCTGAGCAGCTCGTCCCGGGGGAACGATGTGGGTGACATTGGGCGTAAGTTTGACGATGACAGGAATATTAGAAACTTCCTTGACCCATTCGGTGACCATGCAGGTGTATTCGGGAACCTGTCCCATCGCGGCGCCCATACCGCGTTCGGACATTCCGTGCGGGCAGCCGAAATTAAGCTCAAATCCGTCGCAGCCCGTGTCCTGAGTTTTCTTGGTTATCTCCTGCCACGCTTCCTTTTTCGACTCGACCATCAGGCTGGCGACGACGGCATGGTTCGGATATTTCTTTTTGCACTCGGCCATCTCCTTGAGATTGATCTCAAGCGAACGGTCAGTGATCAATTCGATGTTATTGAGCCCGATCAGCCGCACCGGACCTTGATCGAGCCCAGCGAGCCGCGACGAAACATTAGTGATCGGCTCGCCCAGGGTCTTCCAAACCGCTCCGCCCCAACCGGCGTCAAACGCCCGCTCGATCATCGAACCCATATTCGTCGGCGGAGCCGAAGCGAGCCAAAATGGATTGGGTGATTTGATTCCCGCAAAATTAGTAGTTAGATCGGCCATAAGATGTTTTTCAATTAGTCTTTTAGTTCGACACTTATCACACGAATTTCACTGCCGCCCATATTCTTAACAAAGTGTGGAGCGAGCGGTGGTGACCAAACTGTCTGTCCGGATTCCATCACCGTTTTCGATTCCCGCGAATCGAAGATGACCTTCCCGTCCGCGTCATAGCGAATAAATTCACTAGTGCTAAGTATCTGTAGCACGGCGGGCCAGCGATGGGTGTGAATCGGCGTCGCCTCGCCCGGTTTAACGCGAGAATCAAGCACCCGGACGCGGTCGTTTTCGAACAAAACTGTGTGATGTTCTGGAGCCGCGATCATAGCATCGAGCTCGTCGGGCCATGCATTATCGGGCTCAGTAGTCATTTTGTTCAATGCGGGGCGGTATCGAACGGAGCTTTTGGCGGATTGCGAAGTACCGCACCCGCAAACTCGATCATTTCACCTGATAACGTCAGATGAATGCCCATTGCCGCAAGTTTGCCCATCTGCGAAGCGTCAACCGCCTCTTTCCCGCCGTTGGCACAGTCGCCGCCGGAGAAGATCTTAGGATCGGACGTCTGCATTTGATCCTTGACGACGACCCGGCCCTTGTCATCAGTAACTACGCCGACAACCGACTCGAAAAATGAACGCATCTTTTGCTGTCCCGTGGCTTTGATGACCATGTCGCATTTGATCTCGAAGGCTTCGAGGGTGCCGTCGGTCCTCTCACAGCGTAGGCCAGTCACATGACCACTTCCGTCGTCCGCAAGGATGCCGATAGGTGCCGCCTGCCAGACAAATTCCACCCGATCCTTTCGGGCGAGTTCTATTTCGTAATCGTAGGCGGACGCGTCTTTTTCGGTGCGTCGATAAACCATCACTACCTTTTCGGCTCCGAGTCGTTTGGCCTGCGTAACTGCGTCGATAGCTGTATTGCCCGCACCGATAACGGCGACGGTTTTGCCAAGCGGCACGCTCATCCAATCTCGGGTCTTGATCTTCTCGATAAACTCCAGCGCGTCGAAAACGCCCTCGAGATCCTCGCCGGGGATATTGAGCTTATTTGTGTCACCAAGGCCGACACCGAGAAATACCGCATCGTGCCATTCCTTGAGCAGTCCGAAACTCACTTTGCTAATTTCACCAAGAACTTCAGGGTCTCCGGTTCCGGCCGTCACGATTTCGGTGTTGAGAATAAATTTCACGCCCATTTGGGCGATATGCTCGACCTCGCTAAGCGAGACAGACTGCGGCATTTTGTACTCGGCCATGCCGTATGTATCGAGGCCTCCGGCCTTTTCTTTGCGTTCGTAGATGGTTACGTCATAGCCGAGCCGAGCAAGATATGCGGCGCACGAGAGGCCCGCCGGACCGGAACCAACTATCCCAACCGACTTCCCGTTCGATTCGCCCTTTCGGTAGATCTGACGGCCTTTTTCCAATGCGTAATCGGTTGCGTAACGCTGGAGGCGGCCGATCTCGATCGGTTTTTTTAGGAGAGTTTTCTCGACACACGCGCCTTCGCACAACACCTCGACGGGACACACGCGAGCACACGTAGCACCGATCGGATTGGCGTCAAAAATAACTCTTGCCGACCCCAATAAATTTCCACTCGCGATCTTTTTTATGAACGCCGGGACATCGATATGCGTCGGACACGCGTGCATGCAGGGAGCGTCGTAACAATAGAGACACCGATTTGCCTCGACACCGGCCTCGGCGGCTGACATTGCAGGATTGATCTCGGCGAAATTTCGTTCGATCTCGGTGATGTCGAGGGGGGTACAGAATGGTTTTTCCATATACAAAATCTTGGCGACGATCTAACCGACCTTGGTAAAGTATTTACCATTGAACCGGTAGGTAATAAACTTATCCGTGACCCGCCCGCCGTTCACAAATTTCTTGTCGTCCAGAACGACCGGAAATCGAAATGCGCGAGCACCGTCATCAAAATGGAAGAGAGTGACCGGCCGCTCAGGACGATTTACAACCGAGAAAAAATCGTAATCAAATCCGATCGAATTGTGAAGGCCGGTGCGTGTCTTTATAAGCTTAAGGCTTGAATTGAGCTTGCGGCCGTCGATCGCATAAAGAGACAGTTCCTGGCGAATCGCCGACGTTGACATGATAAATGTAAAATTCGCAAAGTAAACACGTCTGTCGCCTGTATCGAACTGAAAGATCTGATGTGAAAAGCCGCCCACATCGCCCTCCTTTGACCGGGCAAGGGCGACGGCATAGACCCTTCCATTTCCGGCCTTGTACTGAACCACATTTTCAAAGTCACGCATGGTTCCGCCGCTTTGCGTGTCCCACGAATAGATGCGGAACTTTCCGTCCTTGGACGTGGCGATATACATCTTATTTGCGAGAGCCTTGAAAGCATATTTGAGCGTCGACGCACTTTGTCCGAACTTGAGAATAGCCGACCGCAATGCGAGGTTCTCTTTGTTCAGGGCCTTTGAACCGTTGGTCGTACCGGCCAATTTATCCAAATTACGCAAATGGGTCAGGACCTTTCGCTCAACCTGGACATTTGTCTGCGAGAGCGCCGTTATCGAGCACATCACTACTACCGCCAAAACCGATAAACGCTTTAAGATTATTTTCATGAGTTCTAGTCAGCAACGGCCATAATTCGATAGGTTCTTTATCCCTATTTTCGCCTTCCCACGAACAGACCGACTACCGACATCAGTAAGCCCGCTAACCCAACGATACCGCCTGCGACGCCGACCACGTTGTCCCTCAATTTGTCTTGATTGCAATTCTCCTGCGAGGTCTGGGCTCCTGAGAGTGTTTGTTTAAGTTTGAACTGGATTAGTTTTATTTCGTCAGAGTCGGCATTTTTGGTCGCCTTGTCCAGATCGGCCTGCAACTTGACGATTTCTTCATGGTCCGAGTCAGCGAGGCTGCACGAGACGCTCGGGATGAATCGGCTTCCAATGGCTGCGCCGATGCCAAGAACTAGTGCAAGAATTCCCAAACTTAAGAGGAAGCTTTTCAAGCAGCCGCCGCCCGACTTTGCAGGTGTAGATGCAACATTATTTTCGCGGTGTTGGGTTGAGAACTCGCCTACGCCCGGAAAGAGTTCCGCGAGCGTCCGCCAACTGGCGTCACCTTGCCTAATGCCCAGATCGCGTGGCAGGAGCAGACCACTTTGTAACTGGCCGAGTACAACATCGTCATCAAACGGTCCGGACTGCTGCCCATTTTTATTCAAATATATTGGCATTCCACCTCCCACGAACTTATTTATACACTTGAATTCGACCCAAAACCCTTAATCCGCCACGATCGCCCCGTACGCATCCGGGCGGCGATCTCTAAAGAACTGCCAGGTATTTCGAACTTCGCGGATCATGTCCATATCGAGGTCGGCAACAACGAGTTCGTCCTGGTCACGCGAGCCGACGTTCAGCATCTGGCCACGCGGATCGCAAAAATAGCTTTGGCCGTAAAACTCGCCGATGTTCCACGGAGCCTCGGTGCCGACGCGGTTGATCGCACCGACAAAATAGCCATTGGCAACCGCGTGAGCCGGCTGTTCAAGTTTCCACAGATACTCCGAAAGTCCGGCAACTGTTGCAGAGGGGTTAAAAATGATCTCGGCGCCATTGAGGCCGAGACATCTCGCACCTTCGGGGAAGTGCCGGTCATAGCAAATGTAAACTCCGATACGCCCAACGGCCGTGTCAAAACACGGATAGCCAAGGTTACCTGGCCGGAAGTAAAACTTCTCCCAAAATCCGGGCGCAACATGTGGAATGTGGGTCTTGCGGTATTTTCCAAGATATTTGCCGTCAGCGTCGATCACGGCAGCAGTATTATAGTAGATACCAGAGATCTCCTCTTCATAGATCGGGACGACCAACACCATGCCAAACTGTTTCGCCACATCCTGCATCAACTTAACGGTCGGGCCGTCGGGAACTTTTTCGACAGCCTCATACCAACGTGTCGTTTGCTCGGCACAGAAGTAGGGCGTCGTGAAGATCTCTTGAAAGCACAGAACCTGAACGCCCTGAAGGGCGGCGTCCTCGACGAACTTCATTTGATGATCGATGTTCCCCTGCCTGATCTCAGCGATCGGGGCATCGGACGGCACTTGGTTTCGGGCCTGGATCAAACCCCCTTTCACGATTCTTCGCATAGTTATTTATCCCTTATTTATCCCTTCGGCTGTGCGAATTTTGCATCGTCTAACTTTTCATTGTTTTTGATCTCGACGATCTTACGTGTCCAACTGACAGCCGGCACCGCAAATTTTATGGTAGACGGCAGTTTAACACCGCCAAAATCTTTGAAGTCGGCGTAGTCGACCTGATACTGGAACACTCCGACCATGGTAGGCATTCCGGCAATCCGGCGGACAAGGCTGCCGGTCGCGACGTCGAAGTAGAGCCTGTCACGTTGATTTCCGGCCGTAGACGCCTGTACCAGGTAAACGTCCCGCCCGTCGACGCGGTCCACAAACCGGAAATCCAGCCTGGTGTAGACCGATTTTAGATCCGGGTTACCAAAGATTATCGCGTCACGCTTTATCTGTTCTGTTTCAAATGGCCGTAGCACAATATTCTCGTTGCCCGAACGCTTCCAGGCAGCGGTTCCGTCAAAGCCTTCGGAAATGACTGCGTCGGGATACTTCGTTGACATTAGCGACTTCGAACCCTTTGTCCAGATCTCTTCTGTCTCTGTTGCCTTACCATCCTTCTCTACGCGGGTCGCCTTGATGTGGCGCGAACTGACGCTTGCGATAGCATCCTTCGTACCCAGCGAAGCAGCATATTTTTCGAGTATCTGATCCATCGTTGGCTTAACATCGGGCTGTTTCGGCCGTTCGACCGACGGTGCCGGATAAAGACTGGCTACCGCTATCGGCTTCTCGTGGCCATTGTGACAACTGTTGCATGTCACTTCGTTCTTGCCTTCGAAGCTCGTCTTATTGATGTCCTGCGTCATCTTTATCATCTTACGCGCGGCCTCTTTATGATCGTTGCCATCCTTTTCAAAGTCCTTGTCATTAGACGCATGACAGCCCTTGCAATCCATCCCAAGACTCGCGGCCATGACGTTCATCACCGGCCCAAGCTGGTCCGCAGGAAGGTCGTTGAGGACCTTGATATTCTTGAATTTCTGTCCCGCAGTTTCGACCTGCGTCTGCATGCTGCCCTTAGGTACAACTACTGCAAAAACGGCAACAGCGAAAGCGAACATAACAGTGATTTTGATTCTTGTCTGCAAAGTAGTTTCTCCTGAAAAATCTAAATTAACTCATCCAATTGACGCCGGCCTCCGGATTCCATTTGGTCGTCGTCTTTTTTAATTTTGTCCAAAATTCGATCGAGCTTTTTCCGGTTATGTCGTTGGCACCGAAACGCGAGTCGTTCCAGCCGCCGAATGAAAACGGTTCTCGGGGCACGGGAACTCCGATATTGACCCCGATCATTCCGGCACTGGCGTGCTCCATCACGTAACGGGCAAGGCCGCCGCTTTGGGTAAAGACCGCGGCCGCGTTGCCGTATGGGCTATCGTTTTCGATCTTGATCGCCTCGTCAAGGGTGTTGGTACGTATGATCGAAATGACCGGGCCAAATATCTCCTCGGTCGCAACCGACATATCAGGCGTAACATAGTCAATAACCGTCGGGCCTACGTAAGTGCCGTTCTCCTTGCCTTCGACCGATGCCCCTCGGCCGTCGACGAGGATCTTTGCACCGTCACGTTCAGCTTCGGTTATATACTCCTCGATCCGTGTTTTTGCGGCTTTGGAGATCACGGCTCCGAGATTCTTGCCTGGAACGACCTTGCGCGCCTCGATGCAGATCTGATCGATTATCGGATCTACGTTTCCAACCGCGAGCATCGCTGACGCGGCCATGCAGCGTTGGCCGGCGCAGCCAGACATCGACGCTGTCACGTTGGTCGCTGTCATCATCGGATTTGCGTCCGGAAGAACGAAAAGATGATTCTTGGCTCCGCCGAGAGCTATACAGCGTTTGAGATTGTGGGTGCTCTGCTGATAGACGAGCTTTGCCACCTTGGTCGATCCTACAAAACTCACTGCGTCGATATCGGCATGAGCACAGATAGCCTCAACTATCTCTTTACCACCCTGAATGACATTGAAAACGCCATCCGGCAAACCGGCTTCCTGTAGAAGTTCCGCCATGCGGCCCACGGACAGCGGCACAAGTTCCGACGGTTTCATTATCATCGTGTTGCCGAGGACAAGAGCGTTCGGCATCGTCCAGTTCGGTACCATCAACGGGAAATTGAACGGCGCTATCGAGGCAACCACCCCAACAGGAAAATGCTCAGTGCGGCATTCAACTCCGCGGCTGACCTCCAGGACCTCGTTTGAAACAAGCTGCGGCATGGAACAGGCAAACTCGGTCAGCTCAATGCTCTTATCGACCTCGGCCTTTGCCTCATCCCACGTTTTGCCGTTCTCTTCGGAGATCAGCCCCGTCAGTTCATCGGAATTTTTCTCAAGCAAACTCCGGTAGCGGAAAAACACCTGCGAGCGTTCCTTTATCGGCAAGTTGCTCCAACCACCAAAAGCCTGTTTCGCCGAAGTGACCGCCGCGTTTAGTTCGTCTTGAGTCGACATCGGCACGGTAGACAGGAGGTTGCCGTCAAGCGGAGAGATCACCTGTAAACTTGTCGCGGCCGCGCTTTCAACAAACGTTCCGTTGTAAAAGTTTTTTACTATCTCGTACTTCATATTGTGTTCGAAAATGCTTTGGACATTATACACCCGTCAGCAAATTCAGTCTCTTACGGTCGCGGGGGGAAGCGATTCTACAAATCTAAAAACTTCATCGCCGTTTTTAATTCGAGCCGCGATTATCCATGCCGATTGGCCATTCCGGAATATCAGTTCTGTCCGCCAGACGAAATTGCCGCCGTAGCGATTCCTGCCGGTTCTCGGGACTGTGCCAAAAAAATCGCTCCAGCCGAGCATCAGGCCGTCGCCCCTCGTCACGCCTGCGGTGTCGATCAGACGCACGGAGTTTCGGTTTGCGCGGACGATCAACATAAGAATGACAATTGGCATGAGGATTATGAATACAGAGATCGCCCGAAACAAAAAGATCTGCATAGAGGTCATGTAGACGCTTTTCAGAGTTTGAAGAAAGCCGGTCACGGACAAAAAGCCCAAAAATATCGCAAGCACCGCCACGAGGACCAACTGAAAACGAGTCGAACGTACGGTGATCGTGCCCTCCGGCCGGGGGATCGTCCGCGGATCGATTTCCGCGTAGTCGAGGCGCTTATTTCGCTCTTTCCACGCTTTTCTAAAGAGCAAAAGAGCGATGCCGGCAAGCACGAGCCCTCCAGCCAAGCTTCCGAGCATTTCCAGACGGCGGTTGTCGACGGTCCCGCTCTCAACGACAATGCGGAACCTGTATTCTTCAAGCTCCGTCGGCGTTAATCGGTCGACGGGCTTGGCTCGTAGGTCTTCGAGATTGGCCGTGCTGGACACATACTGGCGGTGCGTGTACGACGCCCAATAGAACGGTCCGATAGCGAGGGCAAGGAGGCACCCGCCCATCATGACGAAGAAAATTGTCTTGTCACCGTCGCCCGTTGCCATAGGATCAAAACGCCTATTCGACGGCTTCGTAATCGAGCCCTGAGAGGATCCGGTCGAATGCCGCCGCCAGGCCGAGAACATCCGCTCTCGGACCCTCGAAGCGGTGATAAAGTACACAGGTTTGATTGTCCGCATTCTTGCAAAGCTCGACGCTAATGGTCAGCTCAGCATTTGTTCGGACGTGCCTTAGGCGGTTACTGTGAAGACTCGTGACCGCGATATGAACGCCGTTCTTTGGGTTTAGATACTGAAAGTTTCGCGACCGCAGATACGAGCCGTGGTCATTTTTTGCGACGTTCTCCGTGAGTTGGCTGACCCCGCTTGGGTCGAACGCCAGCAGTGTCAAAAAATCGCCAGTCCCTTGAAAATCTTTCAGCAGCGGCACAACCACCTCGTAGAAGGCCACGATCGAGGCATCGTACCGCACAGTGCCAATCTTGTTGATGACAAGATTGATGTCGAAGCCGCCGCCATCTGTTTGCGACATCCCAAAGCCGGCCAAGTTATCCTGCTGTTGACGGGCGCTGGCTGTTTCAGCGGGAACGGCCAGCTCTTCCAGATGCTGTTTGATCACTCGAAGCTGTTTGAGCGGAGTGAAATAGCCGTCGCTCACGGAATCCGAATTGAACCAGACGCCGTAAACGCCGTATTGCTCAAATTGCTCCAGGTATTCGATGACGCCGGATGTTGGAATGGTAAGGGTCAGTGCCTCGCCGTTCGGGTCGAGGAGCCCGTTCTCCGTGGCAAATCGATGCAGGCGTTTTCCGTCCGTAAAAGCACGAACCATTTGCTGCCCCTCGGCGACGCCCGCGTTAGCAGCAACATACGGGTTGAAATTCGGCGCCTCGCCGCGGGCGACAAAGAGCCAATCCGGCAGTGCGAACGTAGCTTCGAATAACCTGTTGAAATACTCCGGAGCGGCGTTGGTCGCGTTCGTTTTTCGGGACAGATCGTCAAAATCGGCGACAGCCGGTGCCGGCGGGACAATCTCAGCCTCGCCGTTTTGCGCTGTTTCTTCGGCCGGCAAAGCGGTTTTCGATATTAATCCCTTGCCGTCGAGAAATTCCAAGATCGGACGCATCATTTTTATGTCGTGATTGAAGCCCTCACTGTATTTATCACAATTGAAAAAGATCTTTACTATTCCTCGAGGTATCAAGCTGTCTAAAAAACCGAGAATTCCACTCATCGGAACGGCCATCGTTAGCCCTTCGTTCGAAACGCGGAGTTGTGCATTCACGGAATTTATAACGACCGCCTTGTCCGGAGACCCAAACTGCCCTGGGTGCTCAGCAATGTACCTTTGTGCCCGCTCACTATCGGTAAACACGAGCACTGCCGGATCGTCGCCAAAAAAGTCGGGAAACCTTGCACAAAACGGCTGGATGCCCGGCAACTCGGCATCGACAATAAACTGTAAAGAGGGTAGCGAAAAGGTCGCCGCGAAGAGCGCCTCAAAATCGTCACTATCGGCGGCAGGCAAAAAGGCCTTTTTTGCGAGGTCGTCAAAATTCACATAGCTCATCCGTCTATTTATACGACATTGGATGGCGATCCGGCAACCTCGGCAGATGGTCTAAACGCTTTTGTGAGAATGATATGCACGACGAAGGCGACGCCGAAACCGACAAACCAGCCGTAGTCGTACAGTGGTGCAAAAAACGGAACTATCAATCCGATCCAGGCAAAAAAACAGCCCAAAAGCGTAGCAACGATAGCACGGAAATTCCATCCACCATAAAGACCGCGGCTTCGGTAAAGGTCGCCCAGATTTAGCTCTTTTCGACGGATAAACCAGTAATCGGCGATGAGTACACCAGCGATCGATCCGAGCCCACCTGAATACCCGACAAGCCAGCCGAAAATGTATCCGCTTGGGTCGGCAAGCAATTTCCACGGCTGCATCATGATACCGATGATGCCGGTGATCAGCCCGCCGGTCCGAAAACTGATGAGCTTTGGAAAGGCGTTGGCAAAATCGTTGGCTGGTGACACAACGTTCGCTGCGATATTTACCGACAACGTTGCCACAACGACTGTAAACATCGAGATCGCGACGACGACCGGCTGTGAAAATTGACCGACCAGTTTGACCGGATCCCAAGCGTCGGCGTGGGGCATATTTGGGAAGACGACGACCGCCGCCGACGTGATCAAAATGCCCATCGCCGCAAAAACCACCATCGTTGTGGGCAGGGCGACCGTCTGTCCGATGACCTGTTCACGCTGGCTTTTCCCAAACCGCGTAAAGTCCGGCATGTTTAGGCTGAGCGTCGCCCAAAATCCGATCATGCCGGTAAGGCTCGGGATAAATACCGGCCAGAATTCGCTAAGAGTACTGAACTTGCCCGGCTCATGAAGCAGGAACCCGATTCCACCCGCCTGGTACAGGATCCA
>JBBRSH010000041.1:0-31913 GCA_038245555.1 Pyrinomonadales bacterium
CGCTCACGCTCTGGGCAAAGCTCTCGATTTCGGGTTGGGCATCGATCCTATTCATAAGGAACTGGTTCGTCCGGGCATCGTTAAAGCCGTACGAAGTGGTTACCGCCGTTTTGTATCCCGCATTTTCGGCGGCGGTTTGAACTCCTTTATCGAGGGATCCGTTCGGGTAGCAAAAATGATTGACCGGCCGCCCCAAGACTTCTTCGAGACGTTTTTTGGAAGTTCGCATTTCAAAATCAAGCGACGCCTGGCCGACATTTGTAAGGACCGGATGCGTTACCGTGTGCGATTCGATCCGGACATTGTCGGCGTCCATTTCACGGGCATGATCCCACTTAATCGGTGCGAATTCCGACGTTGGAAGCGATGGGATCTCGACTTTCAGAGCTTTTCCGATCTCTCTTATTTTCTGATCTTTCTTTCGATTAGGAAGCCGTTTCAACCTCGAGTTTATTCGCGTTGCGAGGTCTAACCGCCTCGCTTCCGTCGTCAATTCGCTTTCGGTCCTCTCTTTCGGCCCAAATTCGACTCTGACCGCGTCCGTCTTTGTATTAAGCATAACGTAACGCATCAGGTCGGTCCACAGCCAGATCTTTTCATCGAGAAAGTCGGTGATCGCATAAACGGTTGCGGGAAAACCAAACTTCTTGAGCAGCGGGTAAGCGATCTCATGTGCATCGGCATATCCGTCGTCGATCGTGATGACCGTCGCATTGTGCGGCAACGACTTGCCGGCGTTCAGGCATTCGACGGTTTCGGCGAGCGGCAGGACGCGGTTGTGCTTTGATAGGTATTCTAGGTGCGATTCAAATTGCGCGGCGGATATCTTGCCAGGATGCGTCTCATGCCCAAAGCGATGATAGGTCAAGATCAGGACCTTTTGACTATGTGCCCAATGAAACGGAGCAAACGCGCCGCACTTATACATCGTTTTAAGCAGAGTTTTTTTCATGGAGATCGGAGGCAGATGGGGGTCAGAACTGAGGAGAGGTCAAAAGTACGAAATCAAACGGCGACGCGCCTTCTGCCGCTTAGTTAAAAGGTGCAAAAGCTCGTCCTTTTCAGATTTTGTGGGTAATTTATATCGTTTGCCAATGGTAATATCCTGTGTTGTCCTTTCGGCGGTGCCTTCAGCGATCTGACGGATGGCCTCAACTAAGAGGTTAGCAGATGGTTCGACGAGCGAAGCCCGAAAATCGGCCAGGAATTGCTCGTAGTTCGGGCCATAAGCGGCAAAATCGTATTCGAGCGGCACGGTCGTCTGAAGGACAATGTCGCCGGTGTCGACCTTAGCCGCGACAAAGTGCACCGTTATCCCGACTTCGCTTTCGCCATTTAGAAGCTCCCAAAAGACAGTCGGACCGCCGCGATAGAGAGGTGCCAACCCCTGGTGAATGTTGACTGAACCAAGTCGCGGGATGGAAAAGACGGACTCGCGTATGATGTTGGTGCCGTAAAGGATTCCGAGGTCCGCGTCGGCATCCCGCAACGCAGCCATCGCCGCCTCGGAGTGATAGTTGTCCACCTTTATGAGCGGAATGGACAGACCGCCGACGCAGTCGACCAATTCGTTCTGATTTGTCTGTACCTCGTTTGATGCTGCACCAGCGTGGCCACCAAGAAGTTGCGGGCCTAACTTTTTGATCGTCGAAACCATTCCGTCATAGCGGATCGACCGCTTAAACTTTTCCACCGGCCCGCGCTTTTTTTCGGTAACGGTTTCCAAAAAGACACCGGCTATCTCGACATCTGGCAATTCCGAAAGCAACTCAATAAAACGTCCCGCCCCGCCGTGAGTCAGGATGACCACGCGAAAGTTCGTTTCACTATTAAGTCGAGAAGACATGGCGTAGGAATATCTTACGAATAAGGAAAGTGCGTGAACAACTCAGGCAGGAGAATGCCCGATCCTTCGGTGGAGGTCTGGACGACCAATGGGGCTATCTAGATTCTACATTTTCTGTCGAAATTTCGCTACACTTTTTGCAGCGGTCCGACTGGATTTTATCGCCGATTCAGCGTTTACATGGGACAGTATAGTTTTATATGCCCCACATGAATCCTCCGAAGATGATGACAGTACGAAGTAAACCACTCCCCCAAAAAAAACCTTTACGCCTTGGCCTGTGGCTGGGTATAACCGTCGCCATCCTCGTCGCCGCCTCGGGAACGATCGCGATCGCGTTTTTCCCAGGTATGTTCGGCGGCCGTTCCAAGGTCGAGATCCTGGAGAATGGTGCATTTCGCGTGATCAAGGTCCCGCCGGGCGGCAGCGTGCAGGACGCCGTGAACGTGGCGAAGGGGGGCGACACGGTAGAACTGCAGGCCGGAGCCACATACAAAGGGCCGATCAAACTTCCGAACAAAGCCGGCAGCGAGTTCATCACGATCAGGACCTCCGCCTCCGACGCCGAACTCCCGCCCGCGAATACACGGCTTGATCCAAAAAAATATGCCGCCGTTTTGCCAAAGATAATTTCGGACCAAAAGGGCGAAATGGCAGTCCTGACGACCGCCGGAGCACACCATTATCGCTTTGTCGGAATCGATTTCGGCCCGACGGTCGAGGGTTTTTACAACGTCATCCAGATCGGCTCCAGCAAGGAAATTACGGTCGAGGAACTGCCGCATCACATTGAGTTCGATCATGTCTACGTTCACGGCAGCCCGACATACGGCCAGCGGCGCGGCATCGCGGCGAACGGGCGATTCATCAAGATAGCGAACAGCTATTTTTCCGACTTCAAACGCGAAGGCGAAGAAAGCCAGGCGATCGCCGTCTGGGCCGCCGATGGGCCGATCGAGATCGTCAACAACTATCTGGAAGCCGCCTCTGAAAGCATCATGCTCGGCGGCGCCGAATCAACACTCGGGATCGTGCCCGGCAACGCCATCATCCGCGACAACTGGATGAACAAACCCGTCGAATGGCGTAACACAAAATGGGTCGTCAAGAATTTTCTCGAGATAAAAAGTGGCCAGCACGTAAAGATCGAGAACAACTTGATGACCAACAATTGGACGTCTGCGCAGGAAGGCACCGGCGTTCTATTTAGAACCGGAGCTGACAGCGGCAAAAGCACGATCGTCGAGGACATTGAGTTTACCGGCAACATTGTCCGGGGCTCGGGCAGCGCGATCACGATCCTCGGCAGCGAGGGCAACGGCGGCCGCCGGCTGATAATTCGCAACAACGTTTTCGAAGACATCAACGGAAAAAAGTGGGAAGGGCGCGGGTTCTTTCTAAAGCCGACGACATGGGACGACCTGCTGATCGAAAACAACACCGTCATACACGACGGCGCTATCACGATCGCGTTTGGCGATCCGATACACAAAATGGTCTTCCGCAACAATATTGTCTTTCAGAACGAATACGGGTTCTTCGGTGACGGGGCCGGAACGGGCAAGCCCGCGATAGCGAAATATTTTCCAGGCTCGATCATTACGAACAATGCAATTATCGGCGGAGACAGTCGCGAGTACGGCGATGGAAACGCGTATCCGAGATCCGTCGGACAGATCGGTTTCGCGAATCCCGGCAAAAGCGATTATCGTCTGCGCAGCGACAGCCCTTACCTGAAAGCCGGCTTTGGAGGATCGCAAATAGGCGCAAACCTCGATCCGGCAACCGTCGGCGGCCGTTGAACCTGGACGATGTTCGTCGAGCGATTTGTATATGCAGGAGCAAACCCACGACATTGCTGAATGGGAAAGCATTGAGGTCCTGAGAAGCGCCTCGGAAGCCCAAACGAGAGAAGGCACCGGCCTGAAGATCAGACAGGACATAATCGACCGTTACTCCGCTCCACGCGCAAACACACCCTATCCGCTTGAATACGCCTATCATCTTCTGGGTGACGTTTCGGGCAAAACTGTTTTAGATTACGGCTGCGGCTCGGGGGAAAACTCGGTCCTGGCCGTAGATCACGGCGCCAAGGTCATTGGAATAGACATTTCGCCGGATCTGATCGCACTTGCCAGGAAACGATCCGAGCTGCACTCCGTAGAACAGAATGTGGAATTTCGCGTCGGATCGGCTCATGAACTGCCTCTCGACGATCAGTCGGTCGATGTCGTCTTTGGAAAGGCGATCCTGCATCATCTCGATCTCAAGTTATCATCAAGAGAGGTTTTCCGCGTGCTTCGGAAGGGCGGCAAAGCGATATTTTTAGAGCCCGTCAGAAATTCGAAGTTCATACGTTTTGTCCGGGGCCTCATACCGTATACCGCACCCGACGTGTCGCCGTATGAACGTCCTCTAACCGACATCGAACTCGCTGAATTTGCGGAACCTTTCACGACCTACGACAGCCGGGCGTTCTCATTGCCCGTTGTGAATTTATTACAAGTTCTGCGGGTGCCCGATCGGCTGTTCCATAAGGCGATCCGATTGGACGGATGGTTTCTGCAGAACGCTCCCGCCCTGGATCATTTCGCGAGCGTGAGAGTAATACAATTAACCAAATGACGAGGTCTTTTTCCTACTTGTGTTCGTAGACCTTGAAAGCATCATTCTCGTACGAAACCTTATATTCGTCGTTTAGCAGACGCGGAAAGTAATCGTAAAACGCCGGAAAGAATATCTTAGAATCGCGCCACGATATGTCGACGCCGCTGTCGTAGACGATATACCTAGGCCGTTTTCCGGTGTAGAATCCAAAGCGGCCATCGGCAATAATATTGGACTCAAAACCCAATCCAAATGCCAGTTCTGCTCCTCCCATCACATAGTCGTTAGAGGCCATGTTTTGCTTTAGGTACGCGACCGTCGGCGTGTAAAAATTGCCGTACGTGTTCTGCCGTATACGGAGGGCCATCCCTCCGGCGGGCAAGGCGATAAAGAACATCGCCGCTGCGATCAGTACGGACCGCGGGAACAGCCGCATTTCCCACATCCATCCCAGCAATGCTCCAAGAAAGATCAGGTAAAATGGCACGATATGAATGAGGTAAGGCGTTTCTTTCTGGCCATCGAGGAGTGCCATTACTACAAAGCAAACGCAGGTGACTAGCAGTAATATCCGCAACTTCTTGTTGTTTCTGAGGTCACTGATCGCCAGCATGCCGGCCAGCCCGACGACGTAGCTGATCATGATCAGCGACTTGAGATAGATCGGGCCGGCGTGGCCGCTCGAATTGCTCTGGAGGCCAAATGCATGCGGATACCGTTCGGTAAATTCGCGGAGGATATTGCCAAGCGGTGAGCTTAGGCCGCTCATCCGGCCGCCCATCATCACGTTGTCGATAAACTGTTCCTTGAATGCGACCGGGTCCTGGTATACCCACAAGCCGAAGGCTGCACCGCCGATCAAATAGGGCACGAGGCCGGCGAACACGACACGAACGTTCAGTCGCCGAAAGTCGAAATAAAGAGTCAGGATCGCCAGCCCGAGAAACGCCAATATGCCGTTCGGATGCGTCAGCCCGTCGAGGACGACGAGCGTCTGGCTTAACAGAACGGCGAGCCATAGATTGCGTTCGCGCACGAGCAGGTAGACCGCGATGGCTGAAAAACCCAGCGACGCACTCATCATATCCATGCGGCCCGACGACCCCGTGTCGAGGACAACGTAATCGCAGCTCGCTAGTGCCACGGCAAATATCGCCGCAGCGCGGCTCCCGGACATCTTCCAGCCGATCGCATATATCGAGCCGAGCAGGACGAGGCCCCAGAAAACCGACACCAGCCGCATGGTTAATAACGAAAATCCGAGTGCCTTGAACGACGCCGCGACGTTCAGCAGGAACAGCGGCATTACCCAATATGTTCGTTCATCGATGCGGGTCAGCGAGGCCTTTTCTTTCTCAAGAACGGTGGTTCCGAAATGTCCGTTGTAGGCAAGATTGTAGGCGGGGCTCGCAAACATGCCCTCGTCGATCTGCGGCCGGTTCGTCATGGCGCTGCTAATACTGAGCACCAGGGAAACTAGCAGTGCCGCTATCGGAATGATCTGTCGCCAGCGATCACGCATCAATGTTCGTCGAGTTTTGCAGGCCCGCCACTATATCTTCATAGATCGTGACGACACTGCTTATGTTGCTTCTGTCCACTTTATTTCTATGGACACCCTTTTCGGCCTTGACCCAAGCCGAGATCCTGTCAACAAGTGCCTCCGGATCATGAACCGGGATGACTTCGACGTTCTCCGGCCTCATTCCGTTGTCGGTGGCGATGACCGGCGTTTCCAAAAACAACGCTTCGCGCACCGAGATCGCATCTCCGTCAAATATTGTCGTTCTCAGCAGTATATCCGCTTCGTCGATCAGGTTCAGGGTTATCGGATGCTCCACGTCGCCCGCCAGGAGAACCTGGTCCGCATACGGTTTCACTGCGATCGCATCTTTCAATCTGGCTTCCAGCGACCCCGAGCCGATGATCATCAACCCGGCCGCGGGAAACCGTTCCAGTACCCGTTCCATCGAATCGATCTGCATGAACAAGTCGTATTCCTTCTCCAACAAACCAACCGTTATCAAAAACGGCGAATGCTCGACCGCGAATTCGCGCAGGGCAGCCGGCACCTCGACCGTTTTGTCGGGCAGCCTATGAACAAAAGGATGGATAACGCTTACTTTCCCTTTTTCGACGCCGTATCGCCCAAAAACCTCCGCTATTAGCGGATTGACCGCAATTATCCGTTCGTAGCGGCGGAAAATTAGGCCCCGAAATGAGTTCCTTTTTGCCGCTCGCCCGGCGTCGGAAGTGGGATAGGCACCCGAGTGGAGGCTGAACACGTTCTTTCCGCGGCCAACAAAGCCGCACAAACCGACCAACGCCATCACTCGTTTAGTTACATCGCCGCCAATGTGCAGATGCAGTACGTCGAACTTCAGCGTCAGTAGAAGCTTGAGCAGGGCCATCGCCGTTCGAGGATGATAGACGCCGGCCTCATCAACAATCCGCGTGCTCCTGGACGTCGCAATGACCGAACACGTGTGCCCGCGATCGACCAGTTCCTCGCGGATGGCTAGGATATTTCGATTTATGCCGCCTTCGGGCGGCGGATATGGGCCGAGCTGCAGAACATGCATTGCTTACATCGCCCCGTCGAGGTCGAATCTGCACGGCGCGCCGGTCGCGATCGACTCAAGCATCAGCAGACAGCCCAAGGTCGCCCGAACACCGTCGCGGACCGTGATCTCGGTTTCCTTGCCGTCCTTCAGGCTTTTTACAAACGACGCGAGTTGCTCGTCGTAGCCCTTGTCGGCGAAATACTTCGAACTGGTCTTTCGAGTTTTCTTTTTGACGGTGAGCGATTTGAAGTCCTCGGCCGCGAGCCCCACGCCAGGAGCAAAGACCTCAACCATCTCGCCGCCGGAGGAATCGCTGCCGATGACCGTGTAAATAAAATTCCCGACCGAACCGTCTGCAAATTTGATCGATGCCGCAATATTGTGACCGTCAAACCCGTACGCCGAAACACTGACCGGCTCGCTCTCCAGCAGCCAATACATCAGGTCGACGAAGTGACACCCTTCGCCAAGGACGACGCCGCCCTGTTCGGGTTCTGCCGCCCAGCCGTTCTGAATACCCGGCGAATTCATTCGCGTCGAGATCACGACGGGGCTCGTCCGCCCGGCAAGGTTCTTTTTCATTTCGACGTAGTGCGGAGCAAATCGTCGGTTAAATCCGACCATCAGGCGTTTTCCGCTTGAGGTTACGGCGTCACTGATCGCCCGGCATTCGTCGAGCGTGACCGCCATGGGCTTTTCGATAAATACGTGCTTGCCTGCGTTCAAAGCATCGATGGCCTGCCGGGCGTGGTCCTTATGGCGGCTCGCGATCAGCACTGCGTCGATGTCGGCATCATTCAATATCTGATCATAGTCAGACCCCGCATAAGCAGCTCCGAAACGCATAGCATACGATTTTCCCCGTGCCCCGCTGTTTGAATAAACGGCGTGGAGTTTGGCACCATCGATCTTTTTGAGCGCGGGCAGATGAGCCCATTTTGCGAGATTTCCGGCACCTACAAGGGCGAACCTTATTTCGCTCTTGTCTATCGGTGCCGAGTCGACAACTATCTTTCTTGTTGGGGCAAATGATGCCACGGCGTCCGCTTCATCCGCGGCCTGGTATTTCAACACCACGGCCATACTGCCGCCTCCGTTGCCCATTATCGTCGCGTAGGCTTTTGGGGCATCGTCAATGTCGAACTCATGGCTGACAAGCGACTTCACATTTATGCGTCCGATCGAAATAAGCCGCAGGAACTCCTCCATATTGCGATTTTCGGTCCAACGCACATAAGAGATCGGGTAATCGACGCCCTGCTTCTCATAGCGAGGATCATAGCTGCCCGGACCGTAAGCCCGCGAAACAAGGAAACTCAATTCCTTAACATACATCTCGGCCCGCGGGATCTCGATGGGGCACGCACCGACCATAACAACTTTGCCGCGGTCGCACGCCATCGATACGCCGTCTTGCAGCGGTTTTGCTGACTTCGAGGCTGCCGCGACAATGACCCGATCCGCGCCACGACCGCCGGTCAAGGCCCGGACTTCGTCAACCAGCGTATCTGCCGCGACCAACCCGTGATCCGCTCCCATTTTGACCGCCAGGTCGACTCTCTTTTTATCCAGATCGACCGCGATCACCACTCCGCCCTGACATCGAACGAGCTGAGCGGCCAACTGGCCAACGAGCCCGAGACCGATAACCGCCACGACATCCCCGATATTGATCTCGGCGAGCCGGACTGAATTCATCGCGATCGCCCCAAGCGTCGTAAAACACGCCTCTTGAAACGTAACGTTGTCCGGCACCCTAGCGATAAGATTCCTTCCGACATTTATGGATTCGCCGTGGCCGGTGCCCTCTCCGCCGTACGCTACGCGCTGGCCGATCTTGAGGTCCGTAACCTTTGCATCCTTCTCAACAATCACACCAGCACCCGAATATCCGAGTACCGCGTAATCGCTAAACTTCGCCCGAACCTCGTTAAACGTGCTGACCGGATCGGTCTTTTTCATCACATTCCAAACGGTTTGAAGATGCGACGGGTTGTCGGCAACTTCTTTAACAATGCTATCTGTATGAATGTCAGCCGTCTCGGTCCCGGCACTTATAAGCGAATAAAACGGACGAACCAAAACGTGGTTTGACGAGACCATCGAATCGGCAACTTCGTCAACAATAATTTCTTTTAAACCTCTGCGAATAACTTGTTTCATTGATAATTGGAGATTGGTAAAACCGACGGCGGGTGTGCAAGCAGCACTCTTCTATTCTAATGGATTCGAGCGGACGGCGGCAAATTTATTTTGATAAGCAGCGATCGTAGAGTTCGAGCGTTTTGGCAAGCCGGGAAAAGGACGAAAATTGCTCCTTGATAGTCCTTTTGCCTGCCTGTCCCAATTTTTCCGCCTTTGCGGGATCGCTGATCAGTGCGATCAGATCTGCGGCCATCGCATGATCGTCACCAGACTCGACCAGGTATCCGCTTTCCGCTACGACTACGACCTCTGCCGCCCCGCCGACATTGGTTACGACGACAGGGTTTCCGGCAGCCATGTATTCGAGGATCGAATTGGAAAAACCCTCGGCTACGGAGGTCAGGACGCAGGCATACGACGCATGGAGCAGTCCCGGCACGTCCGTGCACCGGCCGATAAAATGGGTCCGATCGGTAATGCCGAGATGGGCGGCGATGGCCTTTAGTTCTACCTCAAGCTCGCCTTCGCCCGCGATAACAAAATGGACATCGGGAATTGTGTCCGCGACCTGTTTTGCGGCACGAAGGAACATCGGAACATTTTTGACCGCGTGACGAAGATTTGCGACAAGCGTAATAAGCCGGACGTCCGACGGAAGTTCATATCTCTCTCGAAATGCCGTGTCATCGCGGTCCGTGCCATCAAAACGAGCTATGTCTACACCGTTGTGGATAACATGGATCTTTGCCGCGGACACCGTCCGTTCGATCAGGTGTTCGCGGACCGCGGCGGCATTGACGACGATCGCATCCGCCCGGCCAAACGCTAGTTTTTCAACCAACTCCTGGGCACGCGACCTCATACCGAGCGTTTCACGCTTTGAGGCCACTTTTGCCCCTGTTCCTGCAAGGCTCGCGGCGGCCATCCCGAATACGTTTGTATAAAAATCGTGCGTTTGTATGAGATCTATACGGTTTTCGGCCAGAAATCGTGCGAATCGTCGAACCTGGCTCACGAAGTTCAGGTTGTAAAACGAGGTTAGCGGAAACTCCGGCACTTCGCCAAATCCCATCTCCTCGACCTCGCCAAGCAAGACGCCCTGACCGTTCAGCGTGGCGATCGAAACATCGAAAGTCCCGTCATCGATCAGCGAACGGGTCAGAGCGACCGCCTGTCGTTCGCTGCCGCCCATGTGAAAACTGCCGATCAGTTGTAGTGCCTTTTTTTTCAAGAAGATAAAATGTTGCCTGCTCGCGGTAGAATTATCCGGGCTATTTCGGCAGAGTTACGCGGAACCGTCCATTTGGAGTATTTACATTTAAGTCCGATCCGACCTGCCGGATCGTAGCATATCCGAGCCCGCCCATATGGTTCAGGACCTCATGGCCGCCGATCGCAAACTGGCTGCCATTAACCAATACAAATTCCTCCGGCGCGTCGGCACGGCTGCCGATCCGGGCCCAGGTGAACTCGAAATCTGTGTCGGCCAATTCCGTGCGAATAGTGGTTTGCGGGTCATCGCTGACGATCAGGAAATCGGTATAGTCTCGATACGTGATCACAAATGCACGAGCACTATCGATCGGCACCTCTTTTATCTGCGGTTTCGATCCCGTGTCTCCGTCTGGAAGAATAAATGTAAAAAACTCCTGTTTACCATGGCCCCGTGACAAAAATTGCAAGAACGGCGCGGCCTCTCTACTGCCGTATTTTTTTGAGACCCAGCCCTCCTGCTTCTGCCAGTGTCCTCCGTTGTCGAACACGAACATTCGCCAGTTGTCGCCCGACACAAACTTACCTTCCGGGTCGATCACCGCCTGCAGCCCGCGATCAAAATGGAAGTTAAGTGAATAATCATGCTCACCGTGAGTGCGAACTACATCGCGAATAACTACGTAATCATTTTTTAGGAACAGAATGCTTCGCTCGTGGACCGGTTGGCCCTCTAACCGACGGTAGCCATCATGCTCACCCGAAAAAAAGTCGAATCTCGAATCGGAGATCCAATTATTGACCTTCGATTCGGCACGCGACCGCCATGAAAAGGTGCCGCCCGGCTCCGATGAAGATTGCCCATCGATAACCAGTGTATTGTGAGCTCCGGTCGAGCGAAAAGCGTTCCGGATGTCGGCCGATTCGTGATAGCTGCCTGTGCCCGGATCGACCAGAAGTGTTTTACCGTGAAGAGCCACCTCGATCGCCAGCGCATCGGCATGGCCGTGGCCACCCGTGAGAGCACCGACCGGACCGCAATCGATCACCAGAAAATTGTCCGTATCGAGCCAGCCGTCGCGCATCACAAAATACCCGCCACTCGGAAACTGGGCAGATGCCTCATCGGGCTCTTGCGTCTCAATGCGGACCTGCGATCTTCGGTCAGGGCCATAGAGCCAGAACGACCGCTCACGGTTATGGCTAGAGATGTACTTCAGATCACCCCGTCCAAGCAGATCGGCCCCCGCTGTCAGGGTGCCTCGAAAATCGCTGGTTGCATCTGATGTCATCGGCAACGCACACCCGCCATCGTCGTCCCCGATCATCGGTGTCAATCCATCGGGCCGCGTCATGTGCATCAGAAATTCGAGTGCGGAACCGAGCCGTTTTTCGATCGCGTCGACGGGCGTTCCGTCAACCTCGATATTTCCCAGTGATTTCAGGACGACGAACTGTGTATAGAAATCGACGGTATATCGTTGGTACCACGTACTTTGCTCAAAATAAACACCATCGTCGTGCAGCTGCCGCTCAACCTCAGTAAAAAATATTTCGTCACCCACTTTTCTCCAGTGGGACGACCGCTGCAGAAAGTGAAGTTGGGTCCCGAGGTAATAAAGCCCCAAGGCCTCGCCCGTCAAATGGGTGTTCGGACTGTAATATCTCGAAAGATACTTTTCGATGTGGCGCCCATGAAAATAGAGATACTTGATGGCCTTCAGAAAAAGTTCGGGCGAAAGGGCCGCAGAATCCCGGAAAAACTGTAGAGCCCATATCCAAGAAATGGCTCGAAAGGCGACCTCCATGCTGCTGCACCAATTCAACCCCATTCCGGGGGGATTTTGCTCCATCCAACTATCAAGATGCGAAGCAAAAGTCTCAGCGAACTTCGCTTCGCCGGTCAGCCAATACGCCGCTCCCAGCGTAAAAAAATGCTGGTGCCGGTTTAGTTCCCAGATGATCTTTTTGTCGCCTGATTCGCGGGTATCCATCTCGTCGAATTCTTTCCAATGCTTCATTGGCGACTGAATACGGGAAACGGGTTCGACGTGCCACTCGACGTCTTTTCCGATATCCAAGTTCTTAAACCCCAGCAGATTGATCCGCCCCTCGCAGATCCCGTTCGCCTCTTCGACAAAACCATCGACCGCCTTAGGAAAAGAGGCTTGAAATTTCTCGACACCGCCGAGATCATGTCTGAAGGAAGGGAAAAACCGGCTCTCCGCATTCAAATAGAACTCTTGCATCAGGCTTTCGGCGTCCAGCGGGGCTCCGCCAAGCTGGTCCTTATCGATCAGCCGTTCAAACTCGGTATCCGTTGGGATCCGCTCGCGCAATCCCAGTTTTTCACCGTAAGCGGACACCGCCTGGCCGCCGCGTGTGCGGATCTCATCCCAACTGCGGATCTTTTTCAGTTTGTTAAGAGGGCTTGTCATCAATTTCGCCGTGCGGTTTACGCACGATTCATTATCGACTTCAGTCTATAGTCCCGATAATCGCCGGGCCGTCCGGACTTGCCGTCGACCGCGGCCGATACCATATTAAACGCCTCACGGGCACTCGCAAAATAGACGTCGAAATTACCGCGGTCGGCGCCGTATTCAGCGATCTCACTAAAGAAGCGCCTTGCCCCTTCACCGATCGACGCACGCATGTCGTGATCGAAGAATCCGTGACAGTAGAGTTTTACGAATACCCAATTCGACCGGCCCGAAACCGAGATGTTTGCCGAGCGCCACCGTTCAAACCTGGCGACATCCGCCGGTTGGTTTGATGCGAGGCCGCCGTCGTCGAGTCGGGGTACGGGAATTCCTCTGATGCGTCGCGTCCAATTGAATACGAGCGGACCTGTGAATATTATCGGCAAAATCATCTCATTTCCATTGGTCGAAAGGCGTGTGCCGCTTCGATGGGGAACCTTTCTATCGAGCGGGTGACCGCATTCATAGATCTTGTTGACCATCGCCACCTGCGTCTGTTCCGGTGCCGAGGGGAGGGTCATGTCCGCGTAACAACCGGTTTCCTGCAGGATCTGCATCTCGGAATCGACCCCGCAAAACCGCCCTCCCGCCGAATTTGCAAGCGCCAGATTGCCATGCACGAACGCATACATCGGGCTGCCGACACCGTCCATTCGCGAAAGTCCCTGATGTCGTTCTGCAAGGATATCTCGAAATTCAAGCAGCGCCCGCCGAAGCTCCTGGGCCGTGTCCGGACGCTCCACACCATGATGCAGATGGATCTCCGTCTCGCCGAGTCCCTCTGCCTGCATCTCCGACATTATCTCAAGAAGCTCCGGATGATACTGTTCCGCCGGGTAGAAATTTGTATGCCGAAACTTGGTCCCGTCCGCGTCTCGCACTGCTTCGCCCGTTGTCCGAGCGACGGCTCGGTAGTCTTCTAGCCGCTTTATCTGGGTCTTAAGATCGAGGTTTCCATTTTGGTTCCATGCGGGCTCAAAGTGGTCAGCAATTGTGAAAATTACATGCTTCTTTTCAAAAGCAGTTCGCTCCAACATCGCCGCTGCCCGGTCGATGGGATAGCGAACGAGCCAGGGAAGATTCCATTTGAGTTTTGTCGCAATTGACGGGCTTGCAGCTTCCATTTGTCAGATACCGCCTCCGTCGATATAGCGTCGGTGCCATAGCTCGAACATCCAAAGCGTCCAGAGTGCGTGCGAATGGTCGCGGCGTCCCGAGGCGTGCTCATCAAGCAGGACATTTATGTATCTGACGTCAAAATACCCTCGTTCGCGAGTCAACTTATCACCCAGATCCGCTCGGATCCGGTCCTTTAACTGCAGATTTATCCAGTCGCTGATCGGCATTCCGAATCCCTGCTTTTCGCGATAAAGTATTTCCCTCGGGACAAAGCTTTCCACCGCTTTCTTGAAAATATATTTTGTCTCGCCGCCTCTAAGTTTAAGCGCAGTTGGTATCCGCGTAACATACTCGATCAATTCGTGATCAAGGAGCGGGCTGCGGGCCTCAAGCGAGGATGCCATGCTCATCCGATCTACCTTCGTCAAAATGTCAGCTGGAAGATATGTCTTACTGTCCAAGTAGAGAAGATTGTCAGTCGGGTTTCCGGTCGAGATGCTGCCGGCTATTTCACCGTAAACGGCCTCGCCAACTCCGAAGCCTCCATTCATTTTAGACCGGTGGCTGCCTGCGTAGAGCCGCCGTTTTCTCGGCAAGTTAAATTGCGAGATGCTGTCGATATAACGCGCCGCGGCATCGAGTGAAATATTAAATAGGTAGTTCTTTCCGCTGGCTCGATGAGGTAAAGCCTCGCTGAACGGCCTGATGATCCTCTCACGGATCGCACGCGGCAGACGACCGAGGCCGCTTCGATTCTGATCGGTGACATACCTCGTATAACCTGCGAAAAGCTCATCGCCGCCATCGCCCGACAAGATAACGGTTACAAATTCACGTGCCAGTTTCGACACCATATAGGTCGGCAGCGTCGACGGGTCGGCAAACGGTTCGTCAAAGTGCCACACAAGGTCGTCAACTGCCTCGACAAAATCCGGCGTCAGGATAAATTCATGGTGGTCAGTTTTGAAATGCTTTGCCGCAACGCGAGCGTATTTAAGCTCGTCAAAACTGTCCTCGCGAAAACCGATCGAAAACGTTTTGACCGGCTGGTCCATGATCTGCGACATCAACCCGACAACCGCGCTCGAATCGACACCACCCGACAAAAACGCACCCAGCGGAACCTCGGAGATCAATCGCACGGCAACGGCGTCACGAAGTCTTACGAGAAGGTCCTCCGCGATCTCTTCCTCATTTAGCTTTAGAGGTTCACGTGAATAGTCGAAATCCCAGTACTTCTCAGTCCTGACCTCGCCACTCTTAAACGACATGAAGTGCCCGGGAGCGAGTTTGTGGACCGACTTGAATATGCAAAATTCCTCAGGCACATACCCAAATGTGAGGTAGGCATCGAGAGCGGAATTGTCGATCTCCCTAAGAACGCCGCCGTGGGTCAAGAGGACCTTGAGTTCTGAACCGAATATAAATTCTCCGGCAGCTGAGATGGTGTAGAACAGCGGTTTTTTGCCGACCCTGTCGCGAGCGATAAAAAGGCTCTGTTCCACCGTGTCCCAGATCGCGAACGCGAACATACCGCGAAGCATCTTCAGACATCCTGTACCGTATTCGTCAAATGCCGCCAGTATCGTCTCGGTATCCGAATTGGTCCTGAACTTATGCCCGCGTGCCTCAAGGTCTTTTTTAAGTTCGCGGTAATTATAGATCTCGCCGTTGAAAACTATCAGTTTCGTCCGATCGGCGTTGTAAATAGGCTGCTGTCCGGTCTTAATGTCGATGATCGAGAGGCGCCGCATTCCAAGTGCGGCACGGCCCTCGATAGCCATTCCCTGCTCGTCTGGACCGCGATGAGTTATGACCCGGCACATCGCGTCGAGCTTTATCCGCCGCTCGTCGCCGCGTTTGTCCTCAATTGAAATAAATCCGGCTATTCCGCACATACTATCCTCTCGCCTCGGGTATCGGAGCATGTGCCCGCTTTGGCCTAAACCTATTAACAAGGTCAATTATGGACTGCTTTTCGTCGTCCTCGATCACACCCCACAAATGCGATCCGAACAGATAGATCGGGGCGAACACCGCACCAGAAATGAGCATGACGAAAAACCCGCCAATGAGATTCGCCGTACTCGGCTTGGGAGAATTCAATATTGACGCCGCAAAACGAACACCCAGTTCGAGCAGATACTCGTGAGCATTTGTGTAAACCGCGTAGGTGGTCAATCCCGCAACGACGCTTATCAAAGCGGATTTCGCAAGATTTTTGAGCAGCCCCAAATGATGCCACCCAACGCCCAAAACGCGCACGACTATCGTCTGTGCAATAAGCTTTTCAAGCAATATAGCTCCGACCGCCGTTCCGATCATCCCGGTCATTCCAAAATATCCAAGGCCGTAATAAAGAACGGCGACAAGCGATGTTAGAACAAGGATACGAGTTATGAGCAGGATACGGCCTAGTTCCCTGAACGAGCGAACGATCGGATCATTAATCAAAACGCTGAAAGGAAGGATCGTCAGGTTAATTACAAAAACCGAGGCGCTCGCCTCATACTTCTCGGTGAACAGCGTGATGATGAACGTTTTCGCCGTTATCAGCAAGAATACATACACCGGAAAATAAAAGAACGCCAACTTCTGCATCGCCTTGGCCGTCAGCCGGATCATTTCTTCGCGGTTGCCGGCCAGCTGTAACGCGTTCATGCGGGTCAAAAGTACGCTTGTCACGGATTCCGACAGCATCGCGATCAGCGGGACCTCAAAACATCCGTATGCATAGATCGCATAGTCCGCCGAGGAAAACTTATGCATGACAAAATAATTATGGATGTCATTCTGGGCCATCCACAAAATGCCGGCCAGTCCATATGGAATGGCATAGATCATTTGCTTCCAAAAGAACGTGAGATCGAACTGCCGCCAGAACCCCGGAAACCTCGATCGCAGGTAATTCAGCAATATAAAACTCTGGATGATCCCCTGGATCATTGCCGTGTAAATGAACGAATCGACCGTTCCGAAGACGATCACGGCGGTGCCCATCATCAAGGTCTTGGTAAGCTGGGCGAGGATAATAAATCCGGTTGCGATCCGCATCTCCTGATTTGCGATCGCCACGGTTTCCAGAAAAGTTGAAAAGATCCATATCCAAATGACGACACCGATCCGAGGTGCAAGGCGAGTCAGTTCGTCGCTGTGAAAAATATTGTCGACGATCTGCGGATATAGAAACAGGGTCAGGCAGGCAAGGCCGCCAGCCACAAAATTGAAGAGCAGTATGTTGAGGATCGCGGCGCCCCGTCGTTCCGTCTCACGTGCGAGAAAATAATACACGCTCATCGAAAAGCCCAGCGGCATGATGATGACGAGGTTGGTAATGAATTGAAAGGCTTCGCGGTAATTGCCAACGTCCTCAAGCGGCAAGTACCGGACGATGAGCAGCGGAAGTGCGAAGCTGAGCGCAAAACCAATGATCTTCGCAACCAGGAGCCAGGCGCCTTGCTCTCGTATCGACTGTTTTGGACTATCCTCTTTCTTCAACGGTTTTTAAAACTTAGAAAATTATTACTTCGCGCGGCCTCGGCGGCAGAGCCGCGGGGATCTGACATTTACGCTTACCAAACGGCAAACGGGCCGTTTGATTTCGATCCAACACAGAAATATGGAATTTGTCGCGGTATCAGGGCCGGAGCTGGAAATTCGCGTCGGCCTTGCGGACGAACGAACTCTTACATCATACCAAAAAATAGGCGTCGCTCGTTCAACTAATTTCTCGAACCGACGGTCATTCGCAGGTACGGCTTTGCATCGCCGATCATTTCGGATGAGGCGTTCAATTCACCTTCCCACATGCGTGCGATCTCTTGTTCCTCCTCACGAGCCGCGTCGTCGAGAAAGATCGTGCAGCCTGGCCTGAGCCGACCGTTCATGACAGGGGCCAAGCCGTACCGTCCACCTTTAGTAACGCCCGGAGGGCCGTCGCAAATAACAAATCCAAAACTCTCCGGCATCGCTTCTCGCGGCGCATCGTACCAGGCAAATTGGCCAAAATCTTTGAGCGGCCGTGCGCACAGCGTGACCGAATCGATCCGGTAATCGTCCAGGCAGTGCTGAACTTTTTTGGCCCACTCCAGTTCATGCTCCAGTGCCCAGTGTTTGACTCCCCGCGATTTTGCGACAGCCCCGACAAGGATCGTCGAGAGGCCGGACCCACATTCAAGAATCGGACCTTCGCCATTCATCGCCTGCCGGACGCAGCCGATCAGGTATTCATCGAGCGCGCTCCAATCCTCGTTTCCCCAACCGTAGATCAGGTTCGCAACCACTCGACTGCCGGGGGCTATCGATCCCTCGGGGTCCTTCAGAAACTTCTTCATCGCCCTTCGAAAGACTCGATCGCGATAGGCAGCCTTCAACGCCGCCCGTGCACTCGCGGGAACTATACTTCTTATTATTTTTCGAGCGTGACTCATAGAAGAGAAGATGTATACGAAATATCGTCCGACTTCTGTGGAGGGCGTGAACTTTCTACCCAGTTCCCACCGGCCGCATAAAACCCTCAAAAAGAAACATCTAATGGTCATTCGATTTCACGATTATTCTCATCTTTTCAACGAGTTGCACGTGAGCCTCGCAGAATAAAATGCTGGAAAACTGGTGCCCGAATGAGTTATCCTGCTATTTGGCCCTCCTCTCCTACGGTCAAGTGCCGTTATCTTATGAACGATGCCGAGATAATTCGCCGCGATCTACGCCCGGCACTCGTTTTTCTAAGCGGCGAACTCATCGCCGTACCCATACCGCTTGATCGCGAGGCCGTGATCCTTGGCCGCGCACTTGAGGCGGAAATACGTGTCAACGACACACAGGTTTCTCGTCAGCACGCCCGTATCACAACCGAAAATACCAATGAACTCGGTGTTCCGGAGTACATTCTTAGCGACCTTAGTTCTCGTAACGGGACGTTCTTGAATGGCAGAAAGGTTGAGCGTGAAAAGCTGTCGAATGGAGACAAGATCTCGATCGGTGACACGATCCTGCGGTTTGACCTGCTAGACGAGATCGATCGCGAATACCAGCGTCAGATCCACCGTCTGATATCGCACGATGACCTGACCGGGCTTCTCTCAAGTCGGTCTTTCTTTTCTGAGCTGCGGCGTGAAGCCAGTAGGGCTAAAGCTGAAAATAGGCCCTTCTGTGTCCTTATGATGGACGGCGACCATTTCAAAGGCGTCAACGACACGTACGGCCACCTGACGGGCAGTAAGACGATCGAAGAGATCGGATTCTCGATAATGACCAATCTTCGCAGCGGTGATGCCGCCGCCCGATTCGGTGGAGACGAATTTGCCGCCTTTTTACTCGATGCCGAGCTGCCGCAAGCACTCGTCGCCGCGGAGCGAATGAGAGTGAGCATCGAGGAACACGAGTTTAGCGTTGTTCGCCAGGGAAAGCCGCGATCGACCCATCACATTACGGTAAGCATAGGCGTCGCATCATTTCCAACTGATTCCCGCGATCCAATCGAACTTGTCGAAATGGCCGACTCCGCCCTTTATCGAGCAAAACGCGAAGGCCGCAACCGCGTTGCCGCCTATCGTGACATCGACCCCAACGAAGCCCTCCTCCACCTGCCCCCACGTCACGCCTGATCCGCCGACCCCATCCATAAGTAGTTTGTTTTGTTAAATTAGCTCCGCTTAGCGCTGTCATCTCATCATTGGCTAATGTGTATATCTGCTCCCGACGAAAAAAATTCTGGAAAATAGAGCTCTTCGAGCGTTTTATCAACTAGCTTCCGATTCCGGCGGCTTTCTCGAAAAAGAAATTTAGCCCATCCAAAATGGGTTTATCAACATCAAACTACTCGCTTTATGATTTCAAAATATATTTTCTCCCGTTCGTTTGTTGCGGTGTCTTTATTCGTATTGGCAGCTACAATAACCTTTTTTCAAACCGGCGGTCCGGTCGCGATGGCAGATTCGCTGGTCGGAAACGTACAGGTCGGCACCTTCCCTAACGCCGTCGCGATCAATCCGATCACAGACCGGATCTATGTCACCAACCGTGACAGCAACAGCGTCACGGTCATCGATGGCACGGACAATTCGACGACGTCTGTCGCGCTTGCTTCTGGGGCCGGGCCCTCTGCTTTGGCGATAAACACGCTCACGAACAAGATCTACGTCGCGAACAAGAACACAAACAACGTGACGGTGATAAATGGCAATGACAATACGACAACGACTGTCACGGTTGGCACGGCGCCGCGATCGGTCGCTGTCAATTCCGTTACGAATAAGGTCTACGTCGCTAACGAATCGAGCAACACGATAACGGTCATCGACGGGGTAAATAACTCTACGTCTACTATTGCCACCGGTACTGCTCCCGTTTTTGTCGCGTTAAATCAGGTAACCAACAAGATCTATGTTGCCAACAGCGGCGGCAGCACAGTCACGGTCATCGACGGCAGCAATGGCTCGACCTCGACGATCGGTGTGGGAACAAACCCACGAGCGCTCAGCGTTAACCCGGTCACGAACCGGATCTATGTGGCCAACCTCGACAGCACTGACGTAACCGTTATCGATGGTTCGAACAATTCACCTATAACAACGATCTCAATGAGCGGCGGTCCGGTCGGTGTCGCGGTCAACATGGCCGTGAATAAGATCTATGTCGCAACTGCCGCAGGTTCGCTGGCGGTGATCGACGGTTCGGATAATTCGGTCGGCACCTATGCGATCGGCGGCACCCCTGCCGATCTCGCCGTAAATACACGGACGAACAAGGCGTATATCGCCAATCAAAGCGGAAACGTAACTGTATTTGATGGAGTTACTAACGCATCCACTTCAGTTTTTTCGGGCTTGGCATCAACGGCGGTCGCGGTCAATCCCATCACGAATCGGATCTACGCTACCAATTCGCAGATCTCGAACGTTAGCGTTATCGACGGAGCGGACAACTCGACCGTCACAGTTTCGGGAACCAGTCCTCGTTCGGTCGCCGTGAATCCGGTGACGAATAAGGTCTACGCTGCCAATTTCACAACCGTCGGAACCGTCACGGTTTTCGACGGAACAAATAACTCCACATCGAGCGTCGCGGCCGGGTCTTTCCCTTACGCGGTTGCTGTCAACCCGCTGACGAATAAGATCTACGTCACCAATTCCAGCTCAAATAATGTAACGGTCATCGATGGCACAAACAACTCGACTACAACCGTCACTGCCGGCACATCGCCGAAGGGCGTGGCGGTCGATCCGGTGACGAACCGTGTCTATGTTGCCAACAGCGGCAGCGCAAATGTAACCGTCATCGACGGCACTAACAATTCGACCACCACGGTACCGACCGGAGGCGGCCCGACGGCGGTAGCCGTCAATCCAGCGACGAACAAGATCTATGTGACCAACACGGGCAACGACAGTGTAACTGTTATCGACGGGACCAATTTCAGCACGACGAGCGTGCCAACCGGTTCGGCTCCGTCCGACATTGCCGCCAACCCTGTCACAAACACGATCTACGTCTCCAACTCCGGTGGTTCGAGTGTCACGGTGATAAACGGAACGAACAATTCGACCTCAACGGTCCCGGCCGGAGCGGGAGCAAATGCGGTCGCTATCAATTCCGTTACAAACCGGATCTATGTGGCAAATGCCAACGCTGGTACCGTGACGATCGTCGACGGCTCAAACAATTCGACGGGCTTAGTTCCGGCCGGCAACAGCCCTCAGGCGATCGCGGTGGATCCGTCGGTCAATAAGATCTATGTAGCCAATAATGGCGGTTCCAACGTAACCGTGATCGATGGTACGAACAACGCGTCCTGGAACGTCGGGACCGGTTCGGGGCCGATCGGCATCACCGCCGACCCGATCAGCAACAAGGTGTACACGGCAAACTTCGGCAATGGGACGGTGACGGCGATAACACCCGTCAAGCTCAGCAGCATACCGCTAAACTCGGCAATAACGCCTCTGATCGGGAATATGTCGCCCGTCTCAACACCAACTTTTTCGATCACTGCAACTTCAAATTACGCCCCGACGGCCCCTGCTCCGCGGAGCATTTATTTCCAGGTCGACACGGCCAATGGAACGTGGAAACGAGCCACTACGACGGGCAGTTCGCCAAATACGCTGACCGCCAGTGCGACGCCGGCATCATTGAAAAACGGCCTGCATATTATCTATTTCTTCGCAGTTGACGGTTCGGACTCCTCGTCGAACAATCCCTTTGCCGGCGGCTCAGATAATGGAAAGGGCGATTCTTCAGGGGATGATCTGGCGGCATCTTCGCCCACGGTTGGCGGAGTGAACGCATATCTTTTCATGGTGAACAACCTGTGTTCCTACGCGGCAGTTCCGGATTCGGCAAGTATTTCGGGCACGGGCGGCACGGGTAACTATACGGTAACGACCAGTTCCGGATGTAGCTGGACGGCGGTCAGCAGCCAGCCGTGGGTCACGATCACAGCCGGCGGTTCCGGCTCATCGAGCGGCCAGGTTTCGTACAACGTCGCGGCCAACACATTAAACGCACGCAGCGCAACTATCACGGCCGGAAACAGCGTTTTCACGGTAAACCAGGGCGGTGGATGCCAGTTTTCACTGTCTGCCAATAACACCAGTTTCGGTTCTGCTGGCGGCGTTGGCGGTTTTTCGATCAACGGGCTGCCGACATGCGGTTGGACGGCGGTCAGCAATGATTCGTGGATAACCATCAACGGAGCCAGCAGCGGGTCCGGCAGCGGAAATATTGTGTTTAACGTCGCCCCAAATCCGGGGTCACCACGAACCGGGACCATCTCGGTAGGCGGCCAAACATTCACCGTTAACCAATCAACGGGCTGCACATTCTCGTTCTCGACCAACAACACCACATTTTCGAACACCGGCGGCGTTGGCAGCTTTAACGTTATAGCAGGTCCAAGTTGTGGCTGGACCGCGGTCTCCGATTCAAATTGGATCGTTGTGAATTCGGGAAGCGGCACGGGAAATGGACCCGTCACATTTACCATTTCGGCCAACAACGGCCCTTTCCGCAGCGGCACGATCACGGTAGGCTCGTCGGTGTTCACGGTCTTTCAGTTGGCCGGAACGCGACATTCACTATTTGACTACGACGGCGACGGAAAGTCTGACGTTTCGGTATTTCGCCCGTCGACCAATACCTGGTATCTAAACCGTTCGCAAGCGGGATTCGGAGCGTCCCAGTTCGGCACGGCCGGCGATCTGCTCGCACCGGCAGATTTCACGGGTGACGGTAAAACGGATATCGCGGTTTTCAGGCCATCCAATGGAAACTGGTTCATCATGCGAAGCGAGGACAATACGTTCTATGGCCTCGGCTTCGGGACGAATGGCGACATTCCCGCTCCCGCGGATTATGACGGGGACGGAAAGGCAGATGTTGCTGTATACCGGCCAAGCCAGGGCACATGGTACCTGCAGCGATCGACCGCCGGTTTCGCGTCCGTCCAATTTGGAATATCCGAGGACAAACCCGAGACAGGTGATTATGATGGCGACGGTAAGAGCGATATCGCAGTATTCCGGCCGTCGAACAACACTTGGTACCGGCTTAACAGCTCCAATTCAGCGTTCAGCTCCACTCAATTCGGAGCTGCCGGCGACCGTCTCGTCCCGGCCGACTATACTGGCGACGGCAAAACCGACATCGCCGTCTGGAGGCCCTCGAACGGCACTTGGTATGCGTTGAGAAGCGAAGATCAGAGCTTCAGCTCAACGGCCTTCGGTACGAGCGGAGATCTACCCGCTCCGGGCGATTATGACGGCGACGGCAAGACCGATCTCGCCGTCTACCGCCCGTCCCAAGGCACCTGGTACCTGATGCAGTCCACCTCCGGCTTCAGCGCGGTAGGTTTCGGTATCGCCGAAGACAAACCGACGGAGAATGCCTTCGTTTATTAACATTCGCGGCACGGTTTTCGCCGGGACGACACGTAAATAAATTTAGCTACAGGTAGGGGTTTTCCTTCGCTTGTAGCTAAATTTTTTTAGTTTGCTCGGCCCAGTGATTTTAATTACCGATTTGGCGCAATTGAGCGGCCGCCAAAAAGCACACCAGAAGCACCGTGAAAGGATGAACCGCTTCCCTTAGTCGGACTTCTTGCGGCTTGAACTTGTCCTGCCGATCGTGACTGGAGCAGTTCGTTTTACGGTTTGAGGCCGGAGGCACATGGAGCCGCTACAGACTTGAAAACGGACGCTGACTTCGAGTTCGCGGGTTCCGGGACGCGTCTTTGGATCTACCTTGATCGGGAGAGTGAAGTCAGCTTCGCCCTCGTAGTACTCGACGTCAACCCCGAAGGCGGAGTCGCGGTCGACGATCGGCACGGGACCTCCGATGACGCCGGCGAGTGAGAACGGCTGGCCTGTTGTCAGCGTGATCTGCGTCGGAATTGGCCCGCCCGGTATCTTTGTCAGCCCGTAGACATGCCAGCCGTCCTCGATCTTTGCCACCAGCCGGGCATCGAACTTTTTGCCGGGTTTGACGGTCTGGGGCTGGACGTCAAGTTTTAGTTCAACACGGCTGGCATTTTGTGCACGCGCATTGGCTCCTGCCAGAAGCAGGAGGGCCGAACCGATCAGGCATAAGAGGCTGTTTTTCACTTGTTTGGGGTGACAACCGGTTCCTTGAGCAATTGTTCGATCTCGCTGCTAATCGCCGCCTCATTTGCCGGGTCCCAGCCGATCAAAATGTGCCGTAAGACGCCTTGCTTGTCTATTAGCATGATCTGTGGGATGCCGCCGACGCGGTATTTGAACATATTGAACTCGCTTCGGGCCGCTTCACCCGCCGGTGTTCGGTCGGCATAATTTTGGAGCGGCTCAATGGCGATCTTGAAAGGAATCTTGTACTTTCCGGTAAAGTATTCGCGGTCGGCGGCGAGTTCCTGCTCCGGTTTGAGGTCATACTGCTGCTCGAAATAGCCGTACAGCTCGGTAGCCAGCATTACGTCCAGACCACGGGCGGCAAATTTCTCATGCATTTTGAGCATCGCGGGATAGCTTTTGCGGCACGGAGCGCACCAGTGGGCCGTAAACTGGATCAAGGTCACGCGGCCCGTCGTATCGAACTGCTTCGTGTCGGGCGGGGCGTTGAGCCAGTAAGTGCCTTTTACAGGCGGCACGCGCTGACCGATCAGCGAGTAGCGAGCGATCGCATCGTCAAACATCGAAGCCATCCGCGGATCCTTGACCGCGGTTTTGGCCTGCTGCAGCGTCTCGTTGGCCTTGTCCATCTGGCCGCGGTTCGCCTGGACCAGGGCAATATGGTCGTAGGCACTCGCCCTAAGCCCCTCAAATGTTTGCCGGTCCGTCTCGGAGGTTTGAGCGATCAGTTTGAGAAGAATACTCTGGTGCAACAGGTTCGGAGCATCGACATCCATATAACCGTAATAACCGGCCATCCGGCTATGAGCGTTGATCTTTTGCCTTAGCTGGGCGTCCGAGAGAGCGTCCGTCTGCGCGGTGTAATCCTCTCCAAGTTTTATGCTCTCATCGGTCGGCGTGCCGTTCAGTACAACGCTGATCGCGGCGACCAATGCCTCGGCCCGTTCGGTTTCGGTCAGGTTCGGTGTTTTCAATCGACGGTTGATCGCTTCGCGGGCGAGGTCGGGCTTGTCGGTCGATAGATAGAGCCGCGACAGGGCGATCAGATCCGCTCCGCTAACTTCCGGCACCTTGAACCGTGTGGCACACTGGCCGCCGAGCTCCTTTGCCTCTTTTTGCCAGGTCCGGTAATTCATCGGCTGCCCGGCCTTCTTCGCCGCCTCCGCTTGTTTTGCCGGATACTGCTGCATCGTCATCAGGCAGTCAGCTACCGATGGCGTCGCTGATTGCTCCTGCATTTGAGCGCAAATTGTTTGCGACAAAGTCAGCAACAAGCTGCACGCTAGAGTGTAGATCGCCAAATGGATATGATTCTTTCTAAACATGTTCGCTACCCCATTTCGGAAAAGCCGTCCTGAGCTTTAAACTGAGGCCTCAGTGGGCTTTGTGTCTGCCCTTTGTGTCCTCAGTGTTTAGAAATACCTGGAAACACAGAGGACACGGAGTTGGAGAAAAGACCCAGAGAGCACAAAATAAAGCCGTTCAAACCTCAGATCGACTACGTCTTTGGCGGTTGCGGCAGGTTTGTTGCCGGTTTCACCTGTCCACGATGACAGGTGGTGCAATTAACTGTCGGGGTCTGGCTCTTCAGGTTTTTGATGCCTTTTAATTCGTCGTTGATCCTGGCGGCCATGGCAGCCATGTCACGAGTGATCTGTTTCTGCGGACGTTCCTCTGACTCCCATTTGTCGGGGATGTGACAATGCGAACAATCGACGCCGAGCGAGCGGGCATAGCCAAATTCCATCACGGCAAGAAGGCGAGCCGCAGGCATCGACTTTAGCAACGGGATCTGGATATTTTTGTAGACCTTTTCGGCCGGTTCCTGCTCATGTCCTTTGATTTGTTCTTTGAGCCTTGCGATCGCGGCCGCCTGATCGAACCCGGCCGGAGCGGGAGTAGGTGTGGGAACTGCTTCGGCGTACGCAACGCTTTGGTTTCGCGAGCTGCCTTCAAATAAAAACATTGCGATCGCGGCGAACCCGACGATCATAATTGCCGTAAAAAATCTCTGTCGTTTAGTTTTCATTTACCCTCCAGAACCTATTTTTTTCGTGAATAGATCAAGTCGAACGCCGTCGTCCATGTTTTGCCGTCGTCCGTGGAATTTTCACCGAACTGCCGCACATCACCGTTCGGCTGTTTGGAAAACGTCATTTTGGCAAGTGTCTTCTTGCCCGAGATGATGGTGTCGGCGACGACCACCATTTTCCCATCTACGAGTCCACCGATATAGTGAGTGAACGTCCCCTTGTCGTCAACCCACGTCTGATGCCATTTCTTGTCGTTGGTATCGTAGATATTAAAGCTCTTTCCGCTGCTGCCGCCCGTACCCGTCCAGTTTTCAAAAATAATGCATTGGCCGAGAATAAGCTGAACGCTGCTGGTGCCGCCAACCTGTCCCTGCGGCGTCTTGGCTTCCCATTCACCGATCCAAAAGTCGAACTGGCGAAACTCAGGGCTTGCCTTACAAGGATTTACCGCAGCATCATTTTTTCGGACAAGCTCCTTAAATGCCGGATCGTCCTTCCATGCGGCGAAATCTTTGTCGCCGGAAAGTGTTTCTGGGGCGATGCCGCCGATCGTCGCGCTTTTGTCTAAAGTCGCGAACGCATTTGTTTTATCGCCAACGCGTGCGTAGACACGCGCGAGAGCGAGAGCCACAACCGGATTCGGCGCGATCGAAAATGCTTTTTCGATCTGCAGCAGGGCGTCGGCATTCCGGTTCAAATTCAGAAGTGAGTTGCCGAGCCGGAAACGAGCATTTGCATTAGCATCCTCAATCTTAACGATCGCCCCGTATGCCGCGACGGCTTTTTCCCAATCCTGAGCCAAATAATACTTATTAGCCTCTTGTCTCATTTCCGGGGTCACCGCCGGTGTGGTTTGCGAACACAGCATCGCGGAAAACAACAATAGTAAAAGACAACTCGCCGCAGTATTGGCAATCATATTCATTTTTTCTTACTTCTTTTACGGAAACTAAGACTCGGATGTTCTACCACCATCAATTCGTTGCCGCAAGGCTAAGTATTAGTTGATCTGGTTTCGAAATCACTTGGCCATTTTTTTGCGAAAATGGAACGGTCACGCATCTGAAAACAAGTGGGTTACGCTTAAAAATCGCTCCATTTAAGAATTTGCACCGCTCCTTAATTGGAACGGCCCGTTCAAAGCATTCTGTAATCGCTCACCGCCGCCTAAAATGCTGTACCCGCAGTTATTAATAGGGTTATGATGCATATTTGGTCTGCGTTCGGCGAGAACGGTTTGCGACGCGCGTCAAAGCAGAATCTGCTGATCAGGGAAACTCGGATTCGGTTAAGACTGCCGCTTTATTGGACTCTACAATGTTCCAGATTTTTTGCAAAGGTGAGGGTTGAGGTATATGGTCAATCCAGTAACAGGCTATTATTTTCAACATTTACCGTTGTTGAAGGTCGGATTTCGGTCTCGGATAAATAGGATCACCATGCTTAACACCCCCTTCTCTCACAAAAGCCTCGGAACTTTTCTCATTTTATTGATCCCGTTGATCACGTTGTCGCAGGACATCAAGGTCACCCTGCTGGGAACCGGGACTCCTGTTCCAATAATCGAACGGTTAGGCCCAAGCATCCTGGTCGAAGCGGGATCAGAAAAATTGCTTTTTGATTGTGGTCGTGGGGCGCCGGTACGTCTGTGGCAGCTTCATATACCCATGCGAGATGTGACAGCCGTCTTTTTCACTCACCTCCACTCCGACCACGTCGTTGGCTTTCCTGATCTTTGGTTGACGGGATGGCTCCCGTCCCCCTTCGGTCTTCGGACTAAGCCGATGCGCGTGTATGGGCCGGTGGGAACGACGCAGATGGTGCGTTATCTTACGAAGGCGTATCAGGCGGACCTTCGGATCCGCATGGCGGACGAGAAAATTCCGCCGGCAGGCTCCGAGATCATTACCAAGGAGATTACAGAGGGTGTGGTCTATTAGAAGAACGGCGTCAAGGTCACGGCATTCAACGTAGATCATGGTGAGTTCATTAAACCAGCCTTTGGCTATCGCATAGACTATCAAGGCCGGTCCGTTGTGCTTTCGGGTGATACGCGGCTTAGCGAAAACCTGATCCGTTTCTCCAAGGGAGCGGATGTATTGTTTCACGAGGTCGGGGTGGCGAAAGCGGAAAACCTGCGGACGTCGGATGCGGCGCGACGAATCATCGGCCATCACACGACGCCCGAGGATGCGGGCAGGGTGTTTGACCGCGTAAAACCCCGGCTCGCCGTGTACACGCATATCGTACTGCTAAGTACGGATCTCGCAATAAGCCCGCCGACAATTGAAGATCTGGTGCCGCTCACAAGAAAAACTTATACGGGCCCTTTAGAAGTAGGTGAGGACTTGATGTCCGTCGAAGTGGGGGAGAAAATTACGCTGCGTCGGTTTACGCCGCCGCATTGATTCACTTTATTGATAAAGTCTCCAAAGTCCGGATCTCATTTTTGATCTCATTTGTTTATTAATTGGCCCTGTTTGTATCGGGTTTCGATCTTTCGGACATTCGAAAAATCTTTTACAGGGTCGCCCCGCAAGACGAGGAAGCTGGCTTCAAAGCCATTCTTTAGCAAGCCGATCTTTGGTTTTGGGGAAATCGTATTTTCAGTCCAGATCTCGAGAAGTATCGAAGATCCCATTTGGTACGAACGCTTGAAAATCTCGCTAGATAGAAACAAATTTCTAAACCATCCAGAACAAGAATGCCGGGTGATCGCTGCCGGTTGCTTCGGCGACCACGCGTTGCCAGATACGGTGTCCATTGGCTCCGTTGGTAAAAACGACAACGCCTGTGCGTTTTACGGGATCGCCCATCATAAAGGCTTTGAAGTTGCCGTTGTCGCCCCAATGCCAAAACAGCGTCCGGCCGCCCTCGCTTTCGAGGCCGACGCCCAAGCCCCACGAGAGAGCGCTGTTGATCTTGATCTGCGGCGTGAGCATTTCGCGTCGCGTCGGGTCGGCCAGATCGAGACCGTCGCGTCGCTGAGCGTCCATCAACCGGCACATAAATTTTGCGTATTCGTTGACAGATGTTACGAGACTGCCGGCAGTGTTTGGAAGAAGGTTATTTGGCAGCGGCGGCCGGTTTTTGTTAATGATCGCCTGTGCCCGGACGACATCGTCGTATTTCCAGGTCGCGAGCGGCTTTTTCCATTCCTCAGCGATCTGCATCATTCGCCGCCCCTGCTGGGCATTAAATATTTCGTCGGGAACCATGCCGGAACTGTGGCCGGACGCTACACGGGACTCGGCCTCGCTGTTCCATATGTATGTGCTGTTCGTCATCCCGAGCGGTTTCAAGACGCGCTCGCGCATGTATTCCTCAAAGCCTTTGTCGGTGATCTTTTCGACGACCCGCTGGAGATAATAAAAGCCTTCGCCTGAATAAGAAAAACGTTCGCCCGGTTTGAATGCGAGCTCGAGGTGCTGGTCGCGGTTAAATCGCCAGTTCTGCAAACCCGAGCTGTGCGTCAGAACGTGCCGGGCGGTGATCAGTTTGGCATTATCGCTGTCGGGCAGGTCGGGATTGGGCAGATATTGCCAGAGCGGCCGGTCGATATCGATCAGCTTTTCATCCCGCATCCGGTGAACGGCGTAGGAGAAAACAACCTTGGAAAGCGACGCGGCACCGAAGAGCGTATCGGCGTCCACCGCTTCGCCCGCGCCCGCCTTCTTAACTCCAAATCCGCGCGACCAATTTGGCTGGCCGTCCTTTATGGTAGCAACAGCGACTCCCGGCACATTTGCCCATTCCATTAGGAGAGGCAAGCGGTTCAGGAATGCCTCAGAAAGCCCTTCGCCAGACAGCGACTTTTTTTGTGCATTAATAATTGAAGGTGCGGCGATAAGGGCACCGCCCGAGATCAACGCAAATGTGCGGCGAGAGATCGGTATAGTCATCCAAGTTCCTCCAGGTTTTCTGTTATATGAAACACCGGCGGCCGACAATTTTGTGACAGAAATCGGTGTTTAATCCAAGAGTTTTACAGGCTTCAATTCAACGCGTACAAACTCCCGTCGGTGCTGCCAAAATAGACCTCGCCGCTACCGACAACGGGCGACGACACGATCGCTCCAAGCGAGTAATTCTTGTACCAATAAACGGTCATGTCCTGAAAATCACCGAACCCGTTAACCGCATTTTCGTTTCTGCGAGTCCGGTCCGGATTGAGCACGTGGAGGATGTCCCGCTTCGAACTTTCGGTTTGAAATTCCCAAGCCACCGTGCCGGTTTTTGCGTCCACCGCGAAGAGGCTGCCATTGAGGTTACCGAAATATACTATTCCGTCGGCTATCGCAGGCGAACTCCAAACGTTTGTAAATGTTCCGACAGTGAACTGCAGTTTTCCCGTTTTTGCATCGACGGAGTGAAACCGTTTAGTATCGCCCGTTCCGAAATACACGGAGCCGTCAAAAACCGCGGGCGTGTCGTTTACCCACGATTTGCTTGTCGGGTAATCCCATCGTTTCCGCCCCGTGGCTGCATCGACCGCGTAGAGATGGCCGTCGCGACAGCCGACATACACCGTGTCACCAACAACAGCCGCCGAGGATTGAAGGCCTATCTGGTTGTGGTCGACCGGGTCCTCGCCCGTCTTAAATCTCCATTTTTCGGCACCGCTTTCGGTATCAAGCGCATAGAGATAGCTGTCCCAACTGCCGATAAAGAGAGTATTTCCGGAGATCGCAGGCGATGCATGGACGACATCGCGGGTCTCAAATTTCCACTCTACGATGCCCGTTTTTTCGTTGAGAGCATAAATGTTGCCGTCACTGCTTCCAAAATAAACACGGCCATTAAATACGGCCGGCGACGAAAGATAAATATCAAACGGGTCCGGCATCAACTGGCTCGACGGCGCGGCCCCGTGCAGCCCTTTGGCTTCAAATCTGCGTTCAAAACTCGTCGAATATCGCCACTTACGCGACCCGGTTATAGCATCAAGAGCATAGAGGCCGCCGTCATAACTCACGAAAAAGACCATCCCGTCGGCGACGGAGGGCGACGATGCTATCGGGCCGCCGGTCGCGGCTTTCCACTTTTGCTGGCCGGTCGTTTGCTCGACGGCATACATGCTGCCGTCCGAACTGCCTACATAAACGAGCCCGTTGGAAATAGCGGGCGAAGCGACTATCGCTCCTGCTGTCTTGAACTCCCATTTAATGCCGTGAAGCACCTTTGGACCAGCCGACTGGAAAACGCCTGTTCGGGCGAGGTTTCCATGAAACGTGGACTGAGCGGTGGCGCCCGACGTGATCGCCAAAAACAGTAAGGACGGTGCGGCTAGCTTATTC
>JBBRSH010000042.1:0-29866 GCA_038245555.1 Pyrinomonadales bacterium
ACCCAATGTTTACGGATCGATCTTTCGGTTCGAGGGGCAAGCGAGTGTCTGTTGGGCCGAGCGTGGGGCCTGTTACAGATGTCTATATCCCGAACCGCCTCCGCCGGGGCTTGTGCCGTCGTGTGCCGAGGGCGGCGTGCTTGGTGTTCTACCGGGAATAGTCGGAACGATCCAGGCAAACGAAGTCATAAAGGTGATCCTCGGTGCCGAAGGCATCTTGCTCAACCGTCTGCTGCTGTTCGACGCCTGGACGATGAAGTTTCGCGAACTTAAGCTTCGCAAAAATCCAAACTGTGAGCTTTGCGGCGAAAACGCGACGATCAAAGAACTTGTCGATTACGACCTGTTCTGCGGGATCGGCGGGCCTGAAGAGCCTGAGCCGAATAAGGACGAGATCACCGCGACCGAATTGAACAATTGGTTTAATGGCCAAGTCGATTTTCAACTGATAGATGTTCGTGAACCCTTCGAATACGAGATCGCAAACATCCCAAGTGCACAGCTCATCCCGCTCGGCCAGATCGTCAATCGTATCTGCGAGATCGAGAAGGGAAAAACGACCGTCGTCCAATGCAAAGGCGGCGTGCGTAGTGCAAAGGCGATCCAATTTCTAAAGGATGCCGGATTCGAAGGCCGGCTAATAAATCTAAAAGGCGGCATCGGCGCCTGGTCGGATGAAGTTGACCACACAGTTCCGAAATACTGAAGAAGAATTAACCACATAGGGACATAGAACACATAGAAAGATCAAGAAAACGTTCTCCATTTTATTAAATCTATGTGTCCTATGTTCCTATGTGGTAAAAATCCCGGTTTAGGAAAATATATGTTCGAGACAGATTTCACATTCACCGAACCTTTCACGCTCGAATCCGGCGAGGTTTTGCATGACGTAAATCTGCGGTACACGATCTACGGCGAGCTTAACGCAGACAGGTCAAATGCGATCCTGATCTTTCATGCATTGACCGGCAGTTCGAGGATCTCTGATTGGTGGGCCGAGCTTTTGGGCGACGGCCTTGCTCTGGACACGTCTGAGTTCGCGTTTATCTGTGTGAACTATCTCGGTTCCTGTTATGGCTCGACCAGCGCAAGGTCGTTAAAGACAACCGGCGATGAGATCCCGCTCGTTACGCTGCGGGATATGCTGACAGCCAACTCTCGTTTGATCGAGCATCTCGGGATCAGGAAATTTCGGGCTGTTATCGGCGGGAGCGTTGGCGGAATGCTCGCCCTGCAATTTGCTGTCGAATTTCCGCAGATGACCGACAAGGTTGTCGCGATCGGGGCGACACCATTATCGGCGATGGGCCTCGCGCTCAACCACCTGCAGCGGCATGCTCTGGACAAGGATGACATTGAACTTGCGCGCAAGATAGCGGTCATTTCGTACAAAGCTGCCGGACAATTTGACACGCGTTTTGGCCGCAAGCCGAATCGCAATGGCGAAAACCCGAAGGCCAATCGCAATGATCGGTTCGATATCGGGGGCTACCTCGATCATCAGGGCGACGCCTTTCGGGAACGTTTTGAGATCGAGAGCTATGACCTCATTTCAAAGGCGATGGACCTGTTTGATCTGACGGACGAAGATATCAACAGCATTGATGCCAAAGTGGCTCTTGTCGGGATCTCAAGCGATTGGCTGTTCCCGGCAACAGATGTGCGGAGGTTGACGCGGCGTTTTCAGCAAAATGGTGTCGATGCGGCCTACTTCGAGATCGAATCGGATGACGGCCACGACGCATTTTTAAGCGACCCGGCTGAGATGTCGCGAGTTTTGGTTGAGATCCTGGGCGTCCGGGCACCATTACCTGAAACACATTTTTTGGCAAAAATAGAAACTGAATTAAGGGTCGCTGGTTGTTACAAATAGAATGAGTAAAGAAACAAAGGAACAAAAACTTCCGTCGGGCCTTTTCGGAGGCAAAACGGCGATAGTCACGGGAGCGTCACGCGGCATCGGCAGGGCGACGGCTCTCAGATTTGCCGAAGCCGGGGCGAATGTGGTTATAAATTACTATCAGCATGAAACTGATGCTCTGGACGTCGTTCGCGAATGCTGTTTGTTTGGGACAAAAGCCATTGCCGTGCAAGCCGACGTCTCCAAACCGGACGAGGCCGAACGTTTGAACGAAGCGGCGCTGAACGAATTTGGCGGACTCGACATCGTTGTCGCGAACGCCGGCATCTGGGAAGGCGACCCAGTTGAAAAAATGTCAGAAGAAGTTTGGGATCGTGTCATCGACGCTAATCTCAAGGGCACGTGGACGGTTTGCCGCGCAGCCGTTCCGCATTTCAAATCGAACGGCGGCGGTTCGATCGTGATCGTTTCATCGACCGCCGGACAACGCGGCGAGGCCGGATATTCAAATTACGCCGCGTCAAAGGGCGGACAGATCGCTTTTACCAAGGCCCTGTCGAATGAGCTCGCTCCGCGAATTCGCGTCAACGCGGTTGCTCCGGGCTGGGTCGATACTGGTTTGAACGACTCAGTCTTTGACGATCCGGCATTTGTCGAGCGTGTAATTGACGGCATCCCGCTCAAACGTGTCGCGACGGCTGACGACATAGCTCTCTCGATCGTATTTCTTGCGTCCGATTGGTCGCGGCACATAACGGGTGAGGTCCTGAATATTAACGGCGGAGCCGTCCTGTGCGGTTAGGCGCATATCGACAATTGCTCGAATTGTGACGAGAGACACAGTGTGGGTCAGGGTCTCATGATATGCGTCATATTGCGGGTGCATACTCGTGCAAATTCATATGAACACCAACAGCCTTGACGCATATCAAAGTCATTTCAGCGCCGTGCCAGCGAGTTCGGGCTATGTCGAGAACTTGATCGGAAAGACGCCGCTTCTCGCTGTTCATTTCCATTATCACGGTCAGCGCCGAACTATATTTGCAAAGGCCGAGCACCTCAATTTGTCGGGCAGCATCAAGGACCGGATGGCCTTGCACATAATCGGGAGGGCATATCGCGAAGGTACGATAAAACGCGGCGACACGATCGTCGAGGCGACCAGCGGCAACACTGGGATAGCATTTGCCGCGATCGGGCATGCATTTCGCAATCCGGTCCATATTTTCATGCCGGACTGGATGAGCAACGAGCGAATTTCGCTGATCAAAAGCTACGGTGCCGAGGTCACGCTGGTAAGTCGCGACGAAGGAGGTTTCCTGGGGTCAATCGAGATGTGTGAGCAATTTGCGGGCGAGCATGAACATGTTTTCCTGCCGCATCAATTTTCAAACGATGCCAATCCGGAGGCCCATTATCTGACGACCGCTCCGGAGATCCGGGCACAACTTGAAAGAGCAGGTTTTAGACTGGATGCATTTGTGGCGGGAGTGGGCACCGGCGGCACGGTAATGGGTTGCGCCAAATACTTTCAGGAAAAGAACCCCGATATTAAGATTTATCCTCTGGAACCGCTTGAATCGCCGACAATGTCAAAAGGACATAAGGTTGGCAGTCACCGAATTCAGGGCATCTCGGATGAATTCGTTCCCGCGATCTGCGATCTAGATCTGCTCGATGGGGTGATCGGCGTGTCGGATGGCGATTCGATACTGATGGCACAGAAGCTCGCCGCACATCTCGGTTTGGCGGTTGGTATTTCGTCAGGCGCAAATTTTCTCGGGGCACTTGTCGCTCTCGAAAAGCTCGGCAAAGATGCCATTGTCGCGACGGTATTTTCCGACGACAATAAGAAATACCTGAGTACAGACCTGGTGCGGGAAGAGCCCTTGAAAGAAGAGTACCTTTCACCGCATATTGAACTATTCGGGTATCAAACCATCGGCCGGGTTGCCGATGCCGTGACGGTCGCTGTTTGAGCCATTGATCCGGTTTTCGGGTCGCAGAGCCAAATCAGCGAATCTGTCGTAAAATACCTATTTTAATATTGGATCCTATTGATTTGAGCGTATTGAGCAACCAAGGCCCAACAGTGATGAAATTTGGCGGGACGTCGGTCGGTGACGTCGCGGCGTTTGAGCGCGTTTTTCACATTGTTTCCACTCAGATCGATCGCCATCCCGTCGTCGTCACCTCAGCGATGACCAAGGTTACGGACGCTCTGCTCGCGGCGTTCGAAACGGCGAAAAAGGGAGATTTTGTTACTGCCGTTGCCTCGCTTGAGCCGCATTTTGAACGTCATGTCGAGGTTTCGCGACATTACATTCCGAGTGACGTGCCGAACGCGTTTAACGGCGAGTTGGATCTTGCACGGGGCGAGCTTTCTGATCTGCTGATGCGTGTGACGCGTCGCAGCCTGCCGCTGGCGATGCTCAAGGACGCGATCGCATCTTATGGTGAGCAACTTTCGTCGCGTCTGTTAACCGAGGTCCTAAAGGCAAAGGGCATTGCCGCCCGCCAGGTCGATTCGCGGCGGTTGATCGTAACCGACGACGAGTACGGAGCCGCACAGCCCATCTGGGACGAAACAGGAAAGCTCGTCCAACTTGAACTGAAACCACTGATCGCCGCCGGCGAAGTTCCGATCATGGGCGGCTTTATAGCCGCAAGCCGGGGCGGCGAGACTACGACGCTCGGACGTGGCGGATCGGACTATTCCGCAGCGTTGATTGCGGCGGCGCTCGATGCGTCCGAACTCCAGATCTGGACCGATGTGACCGGCGTGATGACCTGCGACCCGCGAATCTGCGGCGAGGCCCGAACGATTCCCGTTTTGAGCTACGAAGAAGCGGCCGAGTTAACATATTTTGGTGCCAAGGTGCTGCATCCAAAAACGATCAAGCCGGCGGTCGATAGCGGTATTCCGGTGCGTGTCTGCAACACGTTTGAACCATCCGAAACCGGCACGATGGTCCTGCCATCCTCAGGCGAAACCCATACCAGGATCAAATCGATCGCTCACAAAAAGAACATTACAGTCCTGCGAATAACGTCGGCCCGGATGCTCGGCAGCTTTGGCTTTATGAGCGCGTTGTTTCAGATCTTCGAACGTTATCGAACGGTCATTGATGTCGTCACAACCTCCGAAGTTTCGGTCGCCCTCACGCTCGACAACACCGATTCGCTCGAACAGATCGTCGCTGAACTCAGCCGCCTGGGCGAGACCCAAGTCGAACGCGGCTATGCGGTCATCTGCGTAGTCGGCGAAGGCCTCCGTGCCGGAACCGGCCTCGCGTCGCTTGTGTTCTCAACGATCAGTGACGTTAATGTCTCGCTGATCTCCCATGGTGCATCGAGCGTGAATCTGACATTTGTTATTAAGGAAGAGTTAGTTCCAGATGTGATAAAGAGGCTGCATAAGGAGCTTTTTGCGGTATGATGGAACTCGCGTGAGGTGGAAAATATGTCGATAGTCGTTGAGATTCCATATACAAAAAAGCTTGAAAAGGCCAAGTCGATCGTAGGGTCAGATTCTGATCTCGATACGATCGAAATGGGCCTGGACAAGATTCTGGAGTCGGAGAATATAAACGGCCATAACGACAAAGCCGAAGGGAAGGGGAAACTCTCGGCTTTAGACGATGCGTATTGGGATGACTTGTTCTCGGAACCGCCCATTCCGTCAAGCGTTATTAAAAAAGCTATTGAGGACGAGCGAGAGGACAGATTTTAATGTTATTTGGGGAGACAAGTGCTCTCGTCCCGCTTTGTCGCAACGAGGACCGGTCGCAATTGGCTCGCAAGCTTTGGTCTCAATTCTCGGATCGTAATGTGTGGAGTCCCTCCGTGGTTGAGATCGCCTCAACATTTGCGAGGCTTGAGCGTGAGAGGGCTCTAACCGAAATTTCTCGAATAAAAACGGAAAGGCGGCTTCGACTGATCGAAAACGATTGGAATATTGTCGAACCGACAGACAGGCAGATCGAACTTGCTCGCACATTCCCATCAACGTACGGCCTGAAAGCTCTAGACAGCCTGCAACTGGCCGCCGCACTCGTTTGGTGCAAGGAATTTCCAAAAAATAAGGACTTTGTTTCCGGCGACGGTAAATTGCTGAATGCGGCAGAATCGGCCGGATTCACGGTTCACGATTTGTCGTAGTATTTCTCTTGGTACTCTGTTTACGCTGCGGCGAGAATTCTTATGGACCTTTTCGAACTCACAAAATCCTTAATGAACATCCCATCGGTCTCGGCCGATGAGGAAGCCGTCGGGTTGTTTTTACACGACTATTTGCAGTCGCTTGGATGGACGGTCGAACTGCAGCCGGTCGAGGGTTGCGGGAATAATGTGATCGCGTATTTGAATGACAGCCCGCGGGTTTTTCTCTCGACGCACATGGACACGGTCCCGCCATTTATTGCTCCGAGCGAGGACGAAGAAAAGATCTACGGTCGCGGTTCGTGTGACGCAAAAGGGATAATCGCGGCCCTGATAACGGCGGCGGAGGAATTGAGAAAGCAGGGCGTTACGGACATCGGGCTGCTGTTTACGGTTGACGAGGAGCGTTCGTCGACCGGAGCAAAGGTCGCGAATGATCACCCGATCGCCGCAAAATGCGAGTACTTGATCAACGGAGAGCCAACGGACAACGACCTCGCGATCGGTTCGAAGGGGGCGTATCGCGTCAAGATCAAAACGACGGGAAAGGCGGCACACTCGGCGTATCCCGAGCAGGGCGATTCGGCGATCGAGACGCTGCTGGACATTCTGGAGGATGTTCGTCACACCAAGTTTCCGCATGACGAATTTTACGGCGAGACGACATGCAATATCGGCCTGATCAGCGGCGGCCTGGCGTTGAACGTGATCCCGCCAATGGCTGAGGCCGGATTGCTCATTCGCTTGACGACACCAACTGAACCGATCCGCGAGGCCCTCGAAAGCATCATTCGCGGCCGCGGGGAACTTGAGGTATTGTCATACAGTATGCCGGTAAAAATGGTCGCCGTCGACGGCTTCAAGCAAAAGGTGGTTAGATTTACAACCGACATCCCGCACCTGCCGAACTGGGGCCAGCCTTTATTACTTGGCCCCGGATCTATTCTCGTTGCTCATACAAAGGACGAATTCATTTTGAAACGCGACCTCGAAGAAGCGGTCGGCCTGTATACTGGGTTGGTAAAGAACTTATTAGCCACGAATGACACGAATAACACGAATTAATTGGTTTTATTCGTGACATCTGTGTAATTCGTGGCAAAAACTGTCTATGAAGATTGCCCTGATCGGATACGGAGCGATGGGGAAACTCATCCGAACTCTGGCAGAGGATAAGGGACATGAAATCGCCGTTGTCATCGATGACGCGGATGCGGGATTGTCGGCGGCGGAGTTGTCGCGAAAGCTAAACGGAACCGACGTCGCGATCGATTTCACGATCGCCGCGGCAGTTCGAAGAAATGTCGAGGCCTGTGTGCTTGCGGGCGTTCCTCTGGTCGAAGGGACTACCGGTTGGAATGCTGAACGCGAGGAAATAGAGAGCACAGTTCGCGATGGGAATGGAGCAATGGTTTTTGGAGCGAATTTCTCGATCGGCGTGAATCTGTTTTATCGGATCGCGGACTTCGCGTCGGAGTTGGTTTCGAAATTTCCAGAGTACGAAGCTTTTATCGAGGAACAGCATCATTCCCGCAAAAAAGATGCCCCAAGCGGTACCGCTCTGAAATTGAAAGACGTCGTGGCCAAACATGTCGGCTCCGATCTCAGCGTCTCGTCCACGCGCGCAGGTAATATTCCCGGAACACACCGCGTCGGATTCGATGGCCCGGCGGATCAGATATTGCTCGAACACCTGGCCCGCTCGCGAGAGGGCTTCGCTGCGGGAGCGGTCTTTGCGGCGGAATGGATAGCTGATAAGAAAGGCTTCCATGAATTCGGGGACGTGGTAGACGAGATAATTAGGAGATGAAACCACAGATAAACACAGATGGACACAGATTCGGATAATGAGAAAACCTTACTTGATGCGAGTCTTCGACATTCCAGCCTTGGCGAGATCAATCCAATCACCGAGAAGATAATCGGCTGTGCATATTCCGTTGCCAATAATCTTGGTTGCGGGTTCCTTGAAAAAGTGTACGAAAACGCGCTCGCTCACGAATTGAGAAAGGCAGAACTGGTTGTCGGACAGCAGCAAGCGATCAGGATTTTTTACGATAGCGTCGAAGTGGGTTACTACGAATCCGATCTGACAGTAGAAGGGCTGGTACTCGTCGAAGTGAAAACGGTCCGCGAGCTTAGTGATGTCCACCGTGCACAGTGTATGAATTATCTTCGAGGGACTGGTTTTCGTGTTTGCCTTTTGATCAACTTCGCAAACCCCAAACTCGAGATTAAGCGAGTCGCTCTCTGATCTATCTGTGTTAATCTGTGTCCATCTGTGGTTTCATTCTCTTGGTGACTTATGACGATGAAGATCGACTGGTTGCGCGGGTGTGCAACAGCTCTCGTAACACCATTTAAGAAGGACGGGTCCGTCGATGATGACTGTTTCCTGCGGCTCGTTGAGAGGCAGGTAAAGGGCGGCATCAAGATCCTCGTGCCGTGCGGAACGACCGGCGAAAGTGCGACGATGAGCGAGGCGGAGCGGCTGCATGTAATCAAGATGACCGTCATGGTCGCCAAAAAACTAAAAGCTCATGTAATCGCGGGCACCGGCAGCAATAACACCGCGACAGCGATCGAGTTTACCCGAAAAGCACGTGAGGCTGGTGCCGATGCGGCCCTGATCGTCGCTCCGTATTACAATAAACCCACCCAGGAAGGCATGTTCGCCCACTTTTCGGAGATCGCTAAGTCGGTCAAACGTTTTCCGATCATGCTATATAACGTGCCGTCTCGTACGGCGTCGAACGTCTCTGCAGAAACGACGATTCGTCTCGCTGAAGCTCACGAGAACATAATTGCCACCAAGGAGGCCTCGGGAAATTTCTCGCAGGTGATGCATATCATTGACGGCCGGCCAAAGAATTTCAGGGTCTTCTCGGGTGACGACGCTTCGACCTTGCCGCTGATCGCCCTCGGTGGAGATGGACTGGTTTCGGTCTGTGCGAACGAGATCCCGAAAGAAACTTCGAAAATGGTCGAACACGCTTTGAACGGTTCGTTTCATTTCGCCAGAAAGATCAATTGCAAGATCATGCCGCTGATGGAGGCGAATTTTATTGAATCGTCGCCTGCTCCGTGCAAGTTTGTAATGAAGGAGTTGGGGCTGTGCGAGGAGAATCTGCGGTTGCCGCTTGTGCCGGTGACGGCAGAGGCTCGGGCAAAACTAAAGGTCGTGATCAAGCAATTAGGGCTTTGAAATGTCGTCCGTCGGCATGGAACAAACGCGAACCGGATAAGAAAATGAGTGATATTGGCATAAATCTATCGGGTATTATTGCTCTGTTTGTATTCCTGATAGCCGCGGCTGGGTTGGGTTTATGTGGATTGATAAGCTTGATCGTTGCATTGGTCAAGGCGTCAAAAGCCGGGAAGCCGGTGAAAAATCAGGGAGCGTTCGCGTTTTTTATTGCTGCCGTGCCGCTGTTGATCCTGAATTTGATAGCCTTCGGTATTTTGTTCTTGATCGTTGATTCGAACGCGCACGAAACGAACGAATTTATTGATAAGGCAGCTCTTTTTGCGTGGCTGCCGCTACAAGTGATCGCCTGGATAGTAGCCGGTGTGATCATCAACAAACTAAAGACATAATGAGCCTTCAGGAACAAATAACGGGACTTTTTACCCAAACCGAGTTTTCCACGGACGATCGTGCGATTTACGAGGACTTCAAATTAGCTCTTCGACGCGGCGAGATCCGCTCGGCGGAGAAAGGTGCTGACGGCAATTGGCACGCCAATTCATGGGTCAAACAGGGAATTTTGCTCGGGTTTCGGATGGGGAAGATGGTCGAGATGTCTAAACCGACCGAGACCCTGCAATTTTTTGATAAGGACACTTTCCCGCTCCGGCCGATGACTCTGGATGATGGCGTGCGGATCGTGATGGGCGGTTCGGCGATTCGCGATGGCTGCTATGTAGCTCCGAGCGTTGTCGTGGTGCCGCCGGCGTATATCAATGTCGGCTCGTACGTTGACGAAGGCACGATGGTTGATTCGCACGCTCTGGTCGGGTCGTGTGCCCAGATCGGCAAGCGTGTGCACCTATCGGCGGCGGCGCAGATCGGCGGTGTTCTTGAGCCTGTTAATGCAACACCGGTGATCATTGAGGACGACGTTCTGGTCGGCGGCAATACCGGAGTTTACGAGGGAACGATCGTACGCGAAAAGTGCGTGCTCGCAAGCGGCGTGATATTGACGCGTTCGACGCCTGTTTTCGATCTCCCAAATCAGCGGATCATCAAATCTGTTGACGGCGGTTCGCTCGAAATTCCTGCGGGAGCTGTCGTCGTCCAGGGTTCGAGGGCCGTCACGAGTGGGTACGGCAAAGATAACGGACTATCGATATATTGTCCGATAATCGTCAAATATCGCGACGAAAAGACCGACGTGTCGACGAAACTCGAAGACTATTTGAGATAGCGAATTTTATGTTGGAGGGATTCCGAATCATTGGTAAAATCGAGCAGATCGAGATTATTGCCATTGGCAGCTCGATCCGGATCCTGCCTTATCTGAACAAACGATTTGGCAAAGGACGATGGCGTAAATTAAAAGGGGTGGCGGCCGTTGAAAGAATTTCAAATAAACGCGTAAGGCTCGCCGAAATTCACTGGTACGAAGCCCACGGCATTGGAAAACGAGACGGAAAGATAAAGCGTTGGCTTGATTGATCATGAACACGAAATTTGCAGTTTGTATTAATAACAAAGGATTCGAGGCTTCGCTTGAGGTTGGCAAGCTTTATGAGGTTGTGACGGACGCTGCGGCTGAGGCTGATGATATGATCCGTGTTATCGACGAAGATGGCGAGGATTACCTATTTGAGTCGGGTGTTTTTTATCCGCTCGTAATACCGAATGATCTTGCCGCCACCTTGCATCAGAGAATTTAGCGGCTGCCGGAACACGCGATTCCGGCCCTGTAAGGGTCGAATGAAACCCCAGTTATTTGTCCGCTTTTAGGGACGAAATGAAGGTGTAGACTTTTTCGTCGGGATGCTCCCGACGCTATTGTATCGGTCCCTTTCAGGGACTTCAGTCTCTTACTTACTGTTCGAAAATTAAATAATGAATGATCACGGATCGACCGACTGGCTGACGACCAGAGCACATCAAACAATGATCGAAAACGGCTTTGAGCCCGAGTTTGCTCCGGATGTTTGGGATCAGGTCAAGGCTCTTCAGCAGAATCCGACCGTCTCTTCTAACCCAGCGGCCAAGAATCTGCGGTCGCTGCTCTGGTCGTCGATCGATAACGCGACATCGCGTGACCTGGATCAGATCGAGTGGGCCGAGCTGCTTCCGAACGGCGACATTCGAGTGCTTGTCGGGATCGCAGATGTGGACGCGTCGGTCCCGAAGGACTCGCCCATCGATAAACACGCCGGACAAAACACGGTAACGGTTTACACCGAGAGCAAGATCTTTCCGATGATGCCGGAGGAGCTTTCGACCGACCTCACTTCACTCAATGAGGGCGTTGATCGTCTGTCCGTCGTCGCCGAGATGATCGTCAACGAAAACGGTGATGTCCCGGAAAGTACGTTTTACCGGGCGATCGTCAACAATCAGGCAAAGCTTTCGTACGAGACGATCGGCCCGTGGCTCGACGGCAAGGCCGACGTTCCGGAAAAAGTGTCGGACACGGACGGATTGAAAGTCCAATTGGAGCTGCAGCAGCAGGCGGCGGTGAGGCTGCAGGCGTATCGTACAGCGAAGGGGGCACTCGAATTTGAATCGATCGAATCTTCGGCGGTTGTCGAAAACGGCCAGATCAAGGGTATCGTCTCGGTCGAGCCAAACGCCGCCCGCAAGTTGATCGAAAATTTTATGGTTGCGGCGAACGTTGAGATGGCGGAGTTTCTCGAAAATCACAATGCCCTATCGCTGCGCCGCGTTGTTAAAACGCCCCAACATTGGGACGGTATCGTGCGTATTGCCGCCGAATACGGCGAATATCTTCCGGAGCAGCCTGACCAATTGGCTCTCGCCGGGTTCCTGACAAAACGACGGGCTGTGGACCCTGATCATTTCCCCGATCTGTCACTCTCGATCATCAAACTCATCGGCAGCGGCGAATACGTCGTTCAGCGACAGGGCGAAGACGCGGGCGGGCATTTTGGGCTCGCGGTTCGGGACTATGCTCACTCTACTGCTCCGAACAGACGGTATACCGACATCGTCGTCCAGCGATTGGTCAAAGGCGTTATCGACAATACCGCGTCGCCGTACACCGGCGACGAACTAGACGCGATCGCTCACCATTGCAACGATCAGGAACGGGCCGCGAGAAAGGTCGAACGCAAGATGCGAAAGATCGTTGCCGCCAGCGTAATGCAGCGGCATATCGGTGAAAATTTCGATGCCATCGTCACCGGCGTTACGCCAAGCGGGACTTTTGCAAGGATTCTACGGCCGCCCGTCGACGGCCGGATCGAACAAGGCGAACACGGGCTAAACGTGGGCGAAAAAGTAAATGTCCGACTTCTGTCGGCTGATCCACGCACCGGTTTTATCGATTTTGCCGTCAGACGCTAGCGTGGTGCGAAAGAAAGGAACTTTGCCACGAATTGCACGAATGACACGAATAAAAAGAAAATTATTCGTGTCATTCGTGGCTAGACGTTCTTGAACGTATGTTAGAAACCACTAGCCTCAGCTGAAGTGAAATCTTGATTACATGTTGCATATATGATATGATGTTGCACATGCTGATGGATACACAGCATCGAGATTTTTTTGTTTTTTCATGTGGACGGGGCGCGGGTGGCACCGTAAGTCCAATGATGCCAGTAAAATGCCCATGTCGTTTGTGGCGATCTGGTACTGATACAATACTGAGACACCATTGGGACAATATCGAATCGATATGAATTCAATATCGAACGGATATCGAAACTATGTCGCTGTCTCGCTTCTTAGGTCAATTCAAGGAGAAATTCATGCCAGGTTCAATGTTTAATATGACGCTTCCGGACCCGCTTCGGCGTCATGCCGAGTGCCGTGCTCGCGTTGAAGGGTACGGATCGCTCGCCGAGTATATTCGTGACCTCATTCGCACCGACCAACGGGAGAATCCCGTAAAGAACGACGGAGGAGAAGGTTCGCCGAGGTCGGCGAACAACCTTGGCGTGGCCCCTCGGAGCTTTGGTCGCGGTGACGCATCCGGACCACCGCGTAGCCGTTATTAGCTATCGGATGTGCCGGACTGTTCATAAGTTCAACGCAAATTGCTAAGATATTGGCAGAGGTAATTAAATAATGGATACAAATGATCCCGAAAAGCACGGTCTGAAAGATCGGATCACGGGGCTTGGGCAAATGATAATTGGCGAGGTCGAGTCTTTGGCCGGCGTGATCAACGCTGATCCGCTTGCACAGGCGGAAGGCGAGTTTAACGTTGAGGTCGGTACGGTCCGCGAGGGCCTTGAAGATACCGATTTGGAAGATCCGAATGAGCGATGATGCCTGCGACACAAGCAAAAACCTTTGAATTGCCAAAGCGTCTGCGGGGCCTGCAGCCAACGCTGATACGACAGTTTTTTGAGCGTGCGTTGCCTGACAGCATCAACTTCGGACTTGGCGAGCCTGATCTCCCGACGCCACAATTCCTGCGGGAGGAGTCTGCCCGCGTCGCTCTTACCGAGCAGAATGGCTACACCTCGCATCCCGGCATCCCTGCGCTTCGGGATAAGATCGCGGAGCAGTATCCGCACCTCGAGCTCGGCCGCAACAATGTCGTGGTCACCTGCGGGTCGCAGGAGGCGATGACGGCGGCGTTTCTCGCGATCGTCGACCAGGGCGACGATGTATTGGTGCCGAACCCGAGCTTTCCGGCGTATGATGCGTGTGTCAAGATATCGGAGGGAAATCCAGTCTATTATCGGCTGCCTGCAGACCGCGATTTTGCGTTCGATATAGAAGAATTTAAGAAAGCGATCACACCGAAGACCAAGGCCGCGGTTGTCATCAGTCCATCAAACCCGACGGGCAAGATACTGACCGCAACCGACCTTCAACAAATCGGCGAGGCGTTGCGCGACACCGGTATTTATCTTATCGCCGATGAGATCTACAGCGACCTTTATTTTGGAGAGCGGCCGCATTCGGCTTCGGAGTTTTACGACAAAACGGTGATCGTCAGCGGCCTGTCAAAGTCGCTCAGCATGACCGGCTGGCGTTTAGGATGGGCCGCGAGTGCGGATGCCGAGATCATCAACGCAATTCAGATCCTTCACGGCTTCCTAACGGTTTGCACCTCGGCAATTACGCAAAAGGCAGCGCTGCTCGGTTGGACACCGGAGGCCGAGGCGGCGAAACAAATGGCCCGCGACGTCTATAAAAAACGCGGCGAATTCTTGGTCGAACTGCTTGGGAAAGAGCTTGGTCTGCGTGCGACATCGCCTGAAGGAGCCTTTTACACGATGCTCGACGTCCGATCGCTTGGCGATGATATTGAGATCGCGGAGAAGTGCCTTCAGAATCGCGTTATTACTGTTCCCGGAGTTGCTTTTGGGGACGAAGCTAAGGGATTTCTTAGGCTTTCGTTCTGTAATACAGAAGAGAGGATGGTCGAAGGCGTGAAACGGATGAAAGAGGCACTATCGCTATGAAGTTGTTACCGCTTGCATTGATGGTCGCAGTGGTATTTTTTTGCAACTCTTTTCGCGAACGTGCTGGTAACACTTCAACCCCTGCGCCTACGACGGAAAGCACGCCATTCGAGCCGGATGCCAAGAATCCGAGCATTCCGGTCGAGCCGTCGGTAGTTCCGACGGTGAAGCCGCCGCCGGGTGCGATAAATGGTGGAGTGCTCAATAAAAAGGCTAAATCTTTACCGCAGCCATCGTATCCCGCTGCTGCAAAAGCTGTTCATGCTTCTGGCGAGGTTGTAGTTCAGATTCTGCTCGACCAAAACGGCAAGGTGGTGAACGCGTTGGCGTTAAGTGGCCATCCGCTTTTGCGGTTAGCTGCGGAACAAGCGGCTCGAAACGCCGAATTTTCTGCATGGCGGTTAGGCGGACAACCGGTAAAGGTTTCGGGTGTGATCATATATAGTTTCAATCCGTAGTTGGGATTTTTGAATTTATGAGAAGAGCCTGGAGAGTTGCCATTCTAGGCGCCACCGGAAACCGTCGAGCAAGGGTTTGCGCAGGTTCTCGAAGATTGCCGACAAATACTTTAAGTAAATACCAACACTTGGTATATTTAAGCGGGCGGTTATATGGCAAAAAACACATCGATCTTATTGGGTGATTACTTCGATAACTTTATAAATCGACAGGTAACAGCCGGCAACTTTGCTTCCGCAAGTGAGGTCATTCGAGCCGCTTTAAGGATGTTTGAGTACGAAGAAACAAAAAAGGCGGAATTGATAAAGGAGTTGAAGAAAGGGGAACGATCCGGATTTGTAAAGGATTTTGACAGGCAAGGATTTTTAAAAGATCTTAACCAAAAACACTCTCATAAACAATGAAGTATAAGCTCAGTAGAGAGGCCGCACGAGACCTCGAAAACATCTGGCTTTATACACTTGAAACCTGGTCTGGAGAGCAAGCGGACAGATATTACAATCTGCTGCTGGACGAGATCGAATATGTTGCTGAGAAACCACGAGTAGGTAAAGATTATGGCCATATTAGAGACGGATATTTAAGGACACGTGTGAAGTCTCATTTTATTTTTTACAAGATAAATTCAACGCAAAACATAATTGAAATTATCCGAATCCTGCATCAGCGAATGGATATCGAAGGAAGGTTGGGCGAATAGTGCACATGGATGCATTCGTAGTTTTTTAGGACCGTATGAAGAAATATAGAGTAGGAATTCTTGGGGCGACGGGAACGGTTGGGCAGCGATTTGCCCAGCTGCTCGAAGATCACCCGCAATTTGAGATAACGGCAATGGCGGCCTCGGACAGATCTGTAGGCAAGCCGTATTCGCAGGCGTGTGCGTGGAAGCTGCCGGGTTCGATACCGGCTTCGGTTCGTGAAATCGAGGTGCGGCCGATCGAACCGCCGCTCGATTGTGACATCGTTTTTTCGAGCTTGCCGGGAAGCGTTGCACGTGAGGCCGAGGAGGCGTTTGCACGTGCCGGTTATCCCGTGATCAGCAATTCGTCGGTTTATCGGATGGAAGAGGATGTGCCGCTGCTGATCGCGGAGATCAATCACGAGCACATTGGCTTGATCTCGAAACAGCGTGAAAATCGTGGATTTTCGAAGGGATTTATTGTTACGAATCCAAATTGTGCGGTGGTCAGCTTTGCTCCGCCGTTGGCGGCATTGCACCGAAAGTTTGGCATCGAATCCGTGATCGTCACCACGATGCAGGCCATTTCAGGAGCTGGTTACCCCGGCGTTGCCTCGATGGATATCGCTGACAATGTATTTCCTTATATCGCCGGCGAAGAGCCTAAGGTCGAGATCGAAGCTCAAAAGATCCTCGGAATATTTAGGGACGGCGTTATCGAGAAGGCCGATTTCACGGTTTCAGCACAATGCTTTCGGGTAAATGTAATAGACGGCCACACGGCGTCGGTTCGTGTGAATCTCAAAGAGACCGCGACACTGGAAGAAGTCGTCGACGCGATGCGAACATTTCCTTCGCTCGACCTGTATTCCTCGCCGGAACATTTTATAGATGTGACCGACGAGCCGTCGCGTCCTCAACCGAGGCTTGATCGCGATAGTGGAAATGGCATGACCATTACTGTCGGTCGGGTGTTTCCCGACAACATTTTTGACTACCGCTTTGTTGCACTCAGCCACAACACTGTGCGCGGTGCCGCTGGATCGGCCGTGTTGAACGCAGAATTGTTGATCTCCAAAGGAATTATTTAAATCAAGAGATTGAAACCACAGATGCACACAGATAAACACAGATTCCATGATCTTACATCTGTGTCTATCTGTGTTCATCCGTGGTTACTTCTTCCATACTACAAATGATCGAACGTTACACATTGCCCGAAATGGGCGCGGTCTGGTCGCTGGAAAACAAATTTCAGAAGTGGCTGGATGTCGAGATCGCGGTTTGCGACGTCCATGCGGAGATGGGCACTATCCCCGCCGAAGCCGCCAGCGAGATAAAGGCAAAGGCGGCGTTCACGGTCGAGCGGATCAGGGAGATCGAGAAAACGACCGATCACGACGTCATTGCTTTTACGACGAACCTGGCGGAGAACATCGGCGAATCGGCTCGATTTGTCCATTACGGACTAACCTCAAGCGACGTGGTCGACACGGCAAACGCCCTCCTGTTGAGAGAATCGTGCGACATTTTGATCGCCAGGATCGACAGTTTACTCGCGGTCTTGAAGCGCCGCGCGTTTGAATTTAAGGAGACACCGCAAATTGGGCGTACGCATGGTATTCATGCAGAACCGACATCGTTCGGGCTGGTTTGGGCACTCTGGTATTCGGAAACGCAGCGGAACCGTCAGCGGCTCGTAAAAGCCCGGGAGATGACAGCCATTGGCAAGATCAGCGGGGCTGTCGGGGCGTTTGCCCATCTGTCACCGGAAGTCGAGGAACGCGTTTGCGCAAAACTTGGATTATCGGCCGCCGATGTCTCGACACAGGTGATCCAACGTGACCGCTATGCGGAGTATCTCTGCACTCTGGCAATAGTTTCCTCGACCCTGGAAAAGATCGCTTTGCAGGTCCGGCATTGGCAGCGAACCGAGGTCCGCGAGGCGCAGGAATATTTCAAACCCGGCCAGAAAGGCTCGTCCGCAATGCCGCATAAACGAAACCCGATCCTTTCGGAACGCATTTGTGGAATGGCACGCACCGTTCGGGCAAACTCGATCGTCGGTCTGGAGAATGTGGCTCTTTGGCATGAACGCGACATTTCGCACTCGTCTGCCGAGCGTATCGTGCTGCCGGACTCGTCCGCGACGCTCGACTACATTCTCGCCAAAACGACCAGCTTGCTCGACACGTTGATCGTTTATCCGGAAAACATGATCAAGAATCTGGGGCTTACTCGCGGGTTGGTTTTTAGCGGACAGTTGATGCTGGCTCTAACTCAGAAAGGTGTCTCACGCGAAGACGCCTACACGTGGACGCAACGAAACGCGATGAAGGTCTGGGACGAAGGCGGCGAATATGCGGAGCTTATAAGGCAAGACGCGGACATCTCATCGAAACTTTCGTCGGATGAGATTGCCCACGTCTTTGATTTGCGACACTATTTACGAAATGTAGATAGTGTTTACCGCCGGGTGTTTGATTAACCTCTCTTGCTTATGCCCATTTTTCAGCAAAGTTGCCAACGACGGGCAATTTGAACATCTGGTTGCCGTACGCCTTGATGGCTCCGTAGATGAGTCCACCGATCAGTCCGATGATCATCACAAAATAAAGAAGCATCACCAGCAGGCCAACAATGCTGCCGAGGCCACCGGAGACCTGTGATACGACGACCGCAAGTATCATACCAACGATCATCACGACCACTATGCCGATACAGCAAGTTACCGACCACAACACCGACTGAATAGCGTGAAAGCGAACAAACTTGTTGTCTTTTTCGATGAATATCAGGACCAGAGCGACGATTCCCACAAGGTAACCGATAAGGGCAGTGACGTTGCCATCCATTCCAAGAGCAGATTTTTGATTTTCCATTTGCTTGACTGAACTCCTTTAGAGGTGAATTGAGAATAATAACCAGTGCTTTAAATCAGGAGAAATTTAACACATAAAGCTGTTAAAAACAACAGTTTGCGTAAATGGGCGGCATTAGTCGCCGCCGATTTGAACTGCACCTATTATTCGTATGCAATCATCCGCATTGCGGCGCCGATGATCCGGTTGTTACTTACTTTTGCAGAGCTCCAAGTACTCCGAAGAATATCTGTAAAATGATCAGGATGATGAATAAGACGATACCCAATGCACCTGTGCCCATTCCGACAAGAGCATAGGTCCGTCCGCCAAAGTGGGCCGGATCTTCATCGGCTTTCTTTTTGGCGATGAAGCCCATAATGAGGCCGGCCGGTCCGGTGATTATTGATATACAGCAAAGGCAGCTCAGTATTCCGCAAACCATCGCTCCAATCGCTAATCCCTGACTTGGGGCCGCCGCCGGTGGCTGAAATGAAGGATTCTGACCGAATCCGGGTGCTGGGTTTTCCATATATGAATTGCTCCTTGTTTACCGATCAAAAGGTAATGTTTTTATCGAATGAAATATCGTGAAATCTAACATAAGACTTTGATAAATACAAGAAACTCAGTCACAATCTACAATTTATTTCGGAGCGTTACATGAAAGCATTGGTATTCGTCACTCTCAAACCCGGCGTCCTCGATCCCCAGGGCAAAGCGATCCATCACTCAGTCGAATCACTCGGGTATAGGGACGTCCAGGACATTAGGCAAGGCAAGTATTTCGAGATCGAACTCGACGGCCCTGCCTCCGAGACCGATGCAAAAACGTCCATCGAAAAGCTGGCCAACGAAGTACTCGCTAATCCGGTAATCGAGGATTATCGGGTCGAGATTGTAGTTGAACGTTGAACTAACACATGAAATTCGGAGTAATAGTCTTTCCAGGTTCTAATTGCGATCACGATGCCTATCACGTTGTTTCTAAACACGTTGGCCAGCCGGTGGATTTTGTTTGGCATCAGCAGACCGACCTGAGCGACTATGACGCGGTGATCGTACCCGGTGGATTTTCGTATGGTGACTATTTGCGTGCCGGAGCATTGGCCCACTTTTCGCCGGTGATGAGGGCGATCAAGGATTTTGCGGCGAGCGGCAAATTTGTCTTTGGCATCTGCAACGGTTTTCAGATACTATGCGAGAGCGGTCTTCTGCCGGGTGCATTGATGCGAAACCGCGGCCTCCATTTTGTTTGCCGCCACGTAAATCTCAAGCTCGAAAACCAAAACACGCCTTATACCTCCGAAGTCGACCCCGCCAAGGTCCTCTCTATCCCGATCGCCCACGCTGAGGGAAACTATACCTGCGACGACGAGACGTATAACTCGCTGGAAGAAAACGGGCAGATCGTCTTTCGGTACTGCGATGAAAATGGCGACGTCACCGACGAGTCCAACCCCAACGGCGCCCGTTCAAACATCGCTGGAATCTGTAACCTTGACCGCAACGTCCTCGGGATGATGCCCCACCCCGAACGAGCCTGCGAAGAACTGTTGGGCTCAAACGACGGCCGCGACATATTCCGCTCGCTCGCAAAATCGATCTTTCTCGCAAGCACGCGGTGACGAGAAGTTTCTTGAAACGCGTTTTCACGCGAAGCGAGTCCGTCATAGATAGTTAGGTAGCCGGCGGTCCTTATTGACGTCGGTCGCAACAAAGAAAAAACGTATTTACCCTTTACAGGTAAGTTCCTGCCCATAGAAGCCAACTAAAGCGTGTATTATTAAACAAAAGAACCCTCGATAAAGATCAAAAGGTAATAGGATTGCATCGGCGGCGTGAGCGGCACTCTGCTTTAGCACAGCTTTTGCACATGGAATCGTGTTGCAAAAACGATCCAAAAATCCAATTGGAACTAACCAGCGAGATTTAACAAAGGAGATTTATGATGAAACACCTAATAAATATAGTCCTCCTGGCAACATTGCTGCTTTGCTTTTTACCTAATCTTTCATTGGGACAAAATGGAAATGGCTTTCATAGTTACAAAATAGGAATCTACAAAGGTGAAGCGTTTAATACAACTAGCAATGGCAATGGCAAAGCTGTTCTTGAGATCAAAACCATTGACACTGCAACGGGCAGAGTCACAGCTCGTTTTGCCGCTTCGGACGGTTTATATGGAGACGCGGATTTAACAGGCAAGATTGACGAATCCGGCGCGATGAAGCTTTCCGGCACGTTATCTGGCCTTGCGATGACAGTTGTCGCGCGGGTTAACGGCAGCACGATCAAGGCCAATTATCGCTTGACAGGTGGCTATGCTCCTCAGGACGGAAGTTTTTCTGTGACCAACGGCAACGATGACGCGGAAAACAAAACCATCGACAACAAAGATGCCGCCGCGCCGAAGAAAACGGACGCATCGCAAACTCCATCGGAGTTAAAAGTCGGCGATCGCGTGATGGCTTCGCCACTATATATGGAGACGTCCTGGTGGAAATGCACGGTGACCAATGTTTTCGTAATAGGAGCTCCGTATAAGAATGCTTATGGCGTGAGATGCGATCCTCGCGAGGGGTATCCTTTCATGACCTACAGGGTCGACAGCGATTGGATTCGCCCGCTGAAGGACGGTTCCGTCGCCCCGACATTTGACTGCTCGTTCGACACTCCCGCCGGAACGGTCTCGCGTACCGCCGGACCGTCCGCACAGCTTTTTAAACGTGTTCTTTACGAAGAAAACGCGGCAGTCGAAAAAACTAAGATCGGCATGGTTTTCACGATGTTTCAAATGGGAGCGCCATTTAAGAACCTTCTCACCCGAAACGGTCTGATGAACGGCGCCGCACCCCAAAACGCGATGATCTATACCATGAAAACTCAATACCGAATCTGCAAGGATTTTAGCCCCGAATATAACTCCTTGACTGTTATTCAAGAAGATTTCGTGTGCTTCAAAGACCGCAATGGCGACTGGGTTTGTGGTCCTAACAGCGTACCGAAGTTTTTAGAAGATCAATCAGTCCCGAAGAAGCACTAACGACGGAGTCCGAAAATCTCTTTTTCCCGAGTCCCCGAGCGGTGTGGTGCTTACTCTGAATCAGATGGAAACTTTTAAACTCGTAACAAAAATCTTGATGGCGTCGTTATACATCGCTGCCGGAGTAAACCATTTTGTCAACCCTGCATTTTACCTGAACATCATGCCGCCGTATCTGCCTTGGCAATACGGTTTGGTAATTCTCAGCGGCGTAGCGGAAGTTTTGCTCGGCATCGGGTTACTGATTTCTCCCCTGAGCCGCATTTCGGCGTGGGGCATCATTGCGTTATTGATAGCCGTATTTCCCGCCAATATTCATATGGCGACTCACCCCGACCTGTACTCTAATATTCCGGTCGCTTTTTTGTGGTTAAGGCTTCCACTACAATTGCTGCTCGTTCTTTGGGCCTACTGGTACACTCGAAGTAACCGAAATAAAGTCACATAAGATGGCGAGTACGCGTCGGGCAAGCACTAACTCGATCGACAAACTGCGGATACGGGCCGCAGGAGCAACCTGGATTTGCGCGGTACAATTTTTTATCGCTCAGGCAGTGGTCCAGTTCGCGTGGACGACTCCATTTAGCCTTGCTGAGCATTTCATAAGTGATCTGGGCAACACGACTTGCGGGATGTATAGAGCTTTATATGTCTGCTCGCCGTGGCATGTGTGGATGAACATCTCTTTTTCGCTGCAAGGCGTCATTATTCTCACGGGCACAGCTCTTGTCGTGCCGCTATTTCAACGGGAACCTTCAAGGTGGATAGTCATCTCACTTTTCGTGCTAACCGGCCTCGGCATGATCGGGGTCGGCGTTTTTCCGGAAGATGTTAATAACTCCGGACATGTGATTTCGGCAGGAATACAGTTTGTCACCGGAAACACGGCGCTGATCGTGATCGGATCAACAGGCAAAACGGTGAATCTGAAACGCTCATGGTTTGCGGCCTCAATAATATTAGGGGTAACCGGTCTGGCGGCGACCATACTGTTTGTCAACGGATACGGCCTCGGCCTCGGTGTCGGCGGCATGGAACGAATTGCCGCCTACACTTTTCCTATCTGGTTAATAGCCGCCGGCCTTCTCATCCTCACCCAGCGGGAACGAATAGATCTTCCGCTAAAGACTTCGAGATCAAATAAGGTTTCGTCAGTTCGATGATTTTATGGGATCAAACGCTGGCAGCGACACTTTTCCCTCACTGGCAAAACGGATCTTTCGCGCAAGTACCCGCTAGGCGATTGAGCCGCGCCAAGTAAACTCTCTCCTTCGATTGTGTAACGACATCCCGCGTGTCAATCCGAATGCTTGGGGTGTATAATCGAGTCGTTTTCACATAAGAATTAATGAATAGCGGCGAATCCGACAAGATCACGCAACTCCTTGTGGATTGGAGCGGCGGGGACAAAAATGCTCTCGAGCAGCTAATGCCGCTCGTCTACGACGAACTGCGAAGGATGGCGCGCGGCTACATGCGGCGCCAGCCGTCCAACCATACTTTCCAAACAACTGATCTGATCCATGAGGCCTACATGAAATTGGCGGATGGGGGCGGGCGGGACTTTCAGAACCGGGCTCACTTTTTTGGCGTAGCTGCCCAAGCGATGCGGCATATTTTAGTCGATTACGCCCGATCAAAGCAGAGCGAGAAGCGCGGGGGCGGGCGTGACAGGGTGTCATTTGCGGACGGTACAGCCATCTCTACCGACAGAACCGGTCAGCTGCTGGCGCTGGACGAGGCGCTGAAGAATCTCGAGTTGCTGGACGAAAGAAAGTGCCGAGTTGTCGAGCTCCGGTACTTCGGTGGACTCACGAATGAGGAGATGGCCGAGGTGCTGAAGATATCAGCCGAAACGGTAAAGCGCGATTGGCGTTTTGCCCGAAACTGGCTGCTTCGTGAATTGGCAACCGACATTTGAGATATTTTTTTTCAGTCGATGTTCCTTTTTCCTTCCAAATTACGTTTTCACTAGTAGACGGGCATTTCGGCACGACGAAAAAGCGGGAAACCGCCCGCCGGTACTTTTATTATGAATGCGGCACGGCTCATACAAATCGAAGAGTTATATCACGCAGCAGCGGAAAGCGCTCCATCAAATAGGGCTGCATTCGTCAGTGCCCGGTGCGGCGGCGACGAGGACCTGCGGCTTGAGGTGGAAGCACTGCTATCGTACGACGATATCTCGGATAGCTTCATCGACAGTTCGCCGGACGCGATCGCGGCGGAAATGTTCGAGGATGAGGCCAGCAACGATCTCATCGGAAAAACCATTGGACACTATCGGATCGAAGGCCTGATAGGCGAAGGCGGGATGGGAAAGGTCTACCTGGCGGACGACACACATCTCAGCCGAAAGGTCGCGTTAAAGATATTGCCGACAAGTTTGATCGAGGAGCGTGACCGCCTCAAACGATTCAAGCAGGAAGCAAAAGCGGCTTCGGCGTTGAACCATCCGAACATACTCACGATCCATGAGTTTGTGGTGGCCGATTCCGCCGAGGGTTCAAATTACATCGTCACAGAATTCATCGATGGAGTTACGCTGCGCCAGAAAATGGCTGTCGGCCTGTCACTAAACGAAACGCTGGAGATAGCGGGCCAGGCCGCTTCGGCTCTCGCTGCCGCCCATGCTGCCGGCATCGTCCATCGCGACATGAAACCGGAGAATATAATGATCCGCCGGGACGGGATCCTCAAGGTGCTCGATTTTGGTCTCGCGAAACGTTCGATCTCCTCGCAAGATCGATCTGAAGCCGGAACAATGTTCAAGACCGAACCGGGCACCGTGATGGGCACACCCCACTACATGTCTCCTGAACAAGCACGCGGCATCAACGTCGATGCCCGGACCGACATTTGGAGCCTCGGTGTGATCATTTACGAAATGGCGACCGGCAAGCTCCCCTTTAGTGGGCCGACCCAGACGGATATTCTGGTCGCGATCCTTAACCAACCCATACAGATGATCGATACATTTGACGGCGACGCACCGGCCGAGCTGAAACGCATAATCGAAAAGACGCTCTCCAAAAACACGGACGAGCGTTACCGGAACATGGAAGAACTGGCTTCAGACCTTAAGCGGTTTCATCACCGACTGGAGTTTGAGACGGAACTCAAAACCCATGGTGAAGCCCATACAACGGATAAGGACAATGGAGCACGGGAAACGGCAACAAGGATGATGCCGGCCGCCGTCGGTACCGTAGCGGTTGAACCCCCGGATGGCCGGACGCATGGAAAGGCCGAAAGCACAACGGCGGCTGGTATGCCGCGTGGTTATGCTATAGCTCTGATAGCCGCGCTCGTGGCCTTGGCTGGCATTATCGGCCTCGTCGCCTGGCGTTCTGCGATTACGGACCGGGCCGAGCAACAAAAAACTCAGCAGGAGTCTGTTCCACCGGCAATTCCCGTTCCTTCCGCTCAGCCGTACCGCGTTCTAACGTATTCGCTGACCGTCCAGAGTTTTACAGACGGCCGGTACAAAGACCCGTTCGTCCTATCTGGCGAAATGCTGTTCAGGAACCGAGACCGTATCCGGATAAATATAAAAGACGGCCGAAGCGGATATCTCTACATCGTTAACGAGGGGCCGAAAGACCAGTTAGCTGAAGCGTCCTACAACATATTATTTCCTTCGCCGGCAACCAATGCCGGGTCCGCCGAGCTAACCGCCGGCCAGGAGATCCAGATCCCCGGGCAAAGCTGGTTTGAGCTGGACGCAAAAGAAGGAGCCGAAAGAGTATGGCTCATCTGGTCTGCCGGCGCCCTGCCGGAATTGGAATCCGCAAAGCGGTTCGCCAACCCCGATGACCGAGGGCGAATAAAAGATGCGGAGCTCGCTAGGTCGATCACGTCCATATTGGATCGATATCAGTCGGCAAAAACAGCGGTGGAGCGTGACGACAATAAGAAAGAATCACAAATAACGGGCAACGGAGAAATAGTCGCTCATTTAATAAAGCTCGAACATCATTGATAAAACTGAAAGGCCAGCCGGCCGCGGCGGCTCGAAAAAATTGAGGGAAAAATTATGCTTAAATATCTAATACTATTAACCGTCCTTTTGGCATTCCCCGCCATAATAAATGCCCAGACTCAAGATGACGCGACCCGCGACCTGTGGGACACTGCTTTTATCAAGAAGCGGCCCGCGCCAAAGAGCCCGACATCTGCTCGCCGTGTCGTACCCGTTCGCTACAAGGTGATCGGCAAGAGTTTGCCGGCGTCCTCGAAGGCCGCAACGGGCGGGGCCGCTGTCGTAGGCGTAACCGTTTGGCGGCTGCGGCCATCGAAAACGTCAGATGAGGCCGAAGTGCGGCAGCTAGTTCACGACGAGGGCGAATGGACACCGGAACGCGTCGGTGGCGGAACGCCGTTAATGGAAGGATCAAAGGTGCAGCTAACGATCGAATCGCCGCGCACCGGCTACCTTTACGTTTTCGACCGGGAAATGTATGCCGATAAAACGTTTGGGGACCCGGTTCTGATCTTTCCAACTCTCCGGCTGAACGGCGGCGATAACAAGGTCAGTGCGGGCAAGGTTATCGAGATCCCTTCATCGGACGACAAACCGCCGTATTACACGCTCAAGCGCAGTCGTGACGATAATACTGGCGAGTCGCTGACGGTTATCGTCTCCGAAACGCCGTTGACGGATCTAACAGTGGGCCTGGCCGCACAAAGGATCTCCGCGGAGCAGTTCGGATCGTATCAAAAACAATGGGGAGCAATGACACAGCAGCTTGAACTGGAGAGCGGAGCGGGAACCGCGATGAGCAAGGCGGAACGTGCGGCGGCCGTGGGCAAAAAAGACCTGACGCAGGACGATCTGCCTCCGCAGACTATCTATCGCGTCCATGCAAAGCCGGGTCAACCGTTGCTCTTGACCATTCCCCTGACGATCAGCTCGAAGCCGGAGAAGGCGTCCGTCAAGCCCGCTCCATGAATGCGACCATTGTCAGACGTTATTGAAGAGTGACTCGCAGTGCCACTAGATCGGAGGCCCTATGTTCATCAAAGGATATTTACTCATAATTCTTAGCTTGTCGGCTGTCGTTATACAAGCCCAGGTCGCTCCGGAACCGACGACGCTTGGTTCCGGCCAATCGGTCGAGCGCGAAATAGCGGGCGGCGGGTCGCACATCTATCAGATCGCTCTTACCGCGGGGCAGTTCGTGCGTTTCGTGGTAGACCAGAAAGCCGTTGACGTGGCTCTGGTGCTCGCAGCCCCGGACGGTAAGCAGGTGGCCGAGATCGAACTCACTGGGGTTGGCGGCGGGCTGGAATCCCTCTCTGCGGTAGCGGTGGCGAGCGGTGATTATCGGCTCACGGTACGTGCCGTCGATGGAGCCGCTCTCGCCGGGTCGTATCAGATGGGGCTGGAAGTCAAGGCGGCCGCTACGGCGCAAGACAAGCAGCGTATGAGCGCCGAACGGCTGCTGGACGAGGCTGGAAAGTCCAACCAGAAAGGGGCATCGGCGATTGAGCCAACGGTTGAGAAAGCGCGGCAGGCGCTCGCCCTGTGGCACGAGCTGGGAGACCGGTATTGGGAAGGCACCGCCCTCCATCTAATCGGTATCGCTTATTACTCGGCCAGGAACTACGAGCAGGCGAATGAAGCTTCCAGTCAAGCGCTTGACATCAGGCGGGAGGTGAAGGATCGCGCCGGTGAAGCGAGTACGCTCAGCAACCTGGGCAGAGCCAATTTACGTCTGAACCGTGGCGAAAAAGCGCTTGAATATTACGAACAAGCTCTTGACATCAGGCGTGAGATGAAGGATCGAGCCGGTGAAGCGAGCGTGCTCAAAAGCATGGGCAATGTCTACATAGAGCTGGGCCGCAGCGAGAAAGCGATCGAAACTCTTGTGCAGTCGCTGGCGTACTTCCGTGAAGTGAACAATCGCGCGTTGGAATCGAATGCGCTCATCAATCTTGGCTTTGCCTGTCTCAATTTGAGCCGTAACGAGAAAGCGATCGAATATCTTGAGCAGGCGCTTGCGATCCATCGTGAGATGAAGAATCGCGGGGCCGAAGCATACGTGCTCAGCATACTAGGCGGAGCCCATAGCCGGCTGAGCCGTTACGAGAAAGCGATCGAATATTACGAGCAGGCGCTGTCAATGGCTCGTGAGGTAAACAGTCCCGCGGCTGACGGTGTTACGGGTCCAAAACCTGCGGCACGCAGCGGCGACGCAGTTGCGGCTGAAGGGAAAGCGCTCATCAACCTGGGTGAAGCGTATAACAGGCTTGGCCGTCCCGAGAAAGCGATCGAATATCTTGAGCAGGCGCTTGTCGTCACACGGGAGTGGAAGAATCGTTTGTCCGAAGGTAGCGCGAACAGCGAACTGGGCCTTGCCTATGCCAATCTGGACCGTCCCGACAAAGCCATTGAATATTATGAGCAGGCACTCGCAATCGCTCGTGAGGTGAAGTTTCGAGCGCTCGAAGGGAGCACTCTCAACAATCTGGGCCAAGCCTACAGCAAGCTAAGCGGTCCGGAGAAAGCGATCGAATATTACGAGAAGGCCCTGGCAATCGCTCGTGAGGTGAAGTTTCCGTTGAACCAACTGGATGCGCTAAATAACCTGGGCGACGCATATACCGAGCTGAGCCGTCCTGATAGAGCGATCGAATATTATGAGGAGGCTCTCACAATTTCTCAAGAAATAGGTGCGCGAGACCGTGCGGCAGATGCATTCTACGGCCTGGCATCAGCCGAAAACGCGCGGGGCAATCTCGCGGCGGCCCTCAAGAACATCGAAAAGAGCCTGACAATTTCCGAGGCTTTGCGAGCTAATGAAATCACCAGCCCGGAACTGCGCTCCTCGTTTCTCATCGGCGTGCAAAAGTCGTATCAGCTTTACATCGACCTGCTGATGCGCCTGCACATTCAGGAGCCGGCCAAAGGTTTTGACGCCCTCGCCATCGAGGTCAGCGAACGCCAGCGTGCCCGCAGCCTACTCGACCTGCTCTCCGAAGCCCGCGCCGATGTCCGCCAGGGAGTGGACGCCGGGCTGCTTGAACGTGAACGCAGCCTGGGCAGCCAACTCAACGACGAAGCTCGGCGTCTGACGCAGGTCAATAAGCCCGAAGAGGCTGCTGCATTAAAAAAGGAGATCGCCCAGCTTGAAATCGACTACTATCGGGCGCAGGCAGCCATTCGCGGGGCCAGCCCGCATTACGCCGCGCTCACGCAGCCGCAGCCGCTCAAGCTCAAAGAGATCCAGGCGCAGATGGACGTTGACGTAGTGCTCCTTGAGTACGCGCTCGGCAACGATCGCAGTTACCTTTGGGCGATCACCAAAGACTCGCTCACCAGCTATGTACTGCCGAAAGGGGAGTTGATCGAGAAAACCGCCCGCTCAGTCTACGAACTCCTGACGGCGCGCAGCTCCAACAAACGCGGCGAGACCGATGCTCAAAGGGGGCAACGCCTGAGCCAATCGGAAGCGCGCCTTCCCGCCGCTGCCCAGCAATTGAGCCAGACCATCCTCGCTCCCGTGGCCGCACAACTCGGCAACAAGCGGCTCGTCATCGTCGCCGACGGCGCGTTGCAATACATCCCCTTTGCGATGCTACCTGATCCGGCCAGCGGCGTTGCTCAACCGCTCATCGTCGGCCATGAACTAGTGAGTCTGCCCTCAGCCTCGATACTAGCTGTGCAGCGAAACGAGTTGGCAGGTCGTCAACTCGCACCCAAAATGCTTGCGGTAATCGCAGACCCGGTATTTGACCGCTCCGACGAACGGTTCAAAACGCCAGCCAACGAGCCAACCGCAAACCCAGCGCCTAAAAACGTCTCAACGGCTGATCTGCGCACGCTTGAGCATCTAGCCGATGAGACGGATGCAAATAGAGGAAGGGGGGTGATCCGCCGCCTGCCATTTACGCGGGAGGAGGCCGACCGGCTGGTCGGACTTGCACCAAAGAACACGAGCTTTCGCGCCGTCGACTTTGACGCCAATCGGTCAAACGTTCTCAACAGCGGCCTCGGCCAATATCGGTATCTTCACTTTGCCACACATGGGCTGCTCGACACCGAGCGTCCCGGATTGTCGGCCCTTGTCCTGTCAACCATCGACGCCGACGGCAAGCCCCGCGAAGGCTTCCTGCGGGCAAATGTTATCTACAACATTAAACTGTCGGCGGTACTCGTTGTCCTGAGCGCC
>JBBRSH010000043.1:0-29395 GCA_038245555.1 Pyrinomonadales bacterium
CAAACCGGATATAGCCTCGATTCGAAAATCGTACTGGTTGACATTCACTCCCGGTAAAACTAATCTAACAATTCGACATTTCGGGACGTAGCGCAGACTGGTAGCGCGTTCGCTTGGGGTGCGAGAGGTCGCTGGTTCAAATCCAGTCGTCCCGACCAATTAATGCTTCCGGTTCCCCAGCGGGCCGGAAGCATTTGATTTTGGGGGCCGTGCGAGACTATTCTGCTGCGGGTTCCTTTATCGGGGAGCTTTCTGTTTCGGGTTCTGCGACGACTTCCGTAGCGTCCGGAGCATACATTGCGCGGTTTAGCTTTACCGCTATGAACTGATTGAGAAACACGACCACGACTGCAATTATGACGAATACAACGGCCAATACAGGTCCCACTGAAAAAGAGCTCTCGGAAAGGGCATTCGTTTTTTTGAACTGAGCAAGCACCTGATCGAGCCAGAAAAACTTGAGTAAGACAAACACCGAGAAGTAGATTGCGGTCGTCCACATCGCCCAGGCCGTGCGGGTAGACCAAAGAACAGCGTTCGCGAGCAAAAGAAGGACAACAGACGACACACATAGGGTAGTTACGGTAAACCCCGAATGAAATCCGTAGCCCTCAACCGCAGCGGTCGGGGCTCCAATACTCGCGAGCCATGTCCACGAGTAATAAATAAAGAACACCATTAACGTGACCGAAACGGCCAGAAAGCCCAAGTAAATTTTGCTGAACATACCGCAAGGTTTTAACACATATGACCTGCCAAAACAAAAATGCCGACGGAAATGTTTCCGCCGGCATTTAAATCTTACGGTGTCGACCCTTAATCAGGACGTACCGTTAGGTAGGTCGTTTGACCTCGGCGAGAGACGAGTAGCAGGATCGGCTTGTCATTCGCGGCTTCCAGAGCAGATTTGACATCACTGACCGACGAAACGGCCTTTCGGTTGATCTCGAGAATGACATCACCACGAGCCATTCCTGCTTCGGCAGCCGGGCCGTTGGGATCGATCTCGGACACGATCAATCCTTCGGCCGCATCCAAGCCCAGCTGTTTCGCGACCTGAGGCGTTACCGGCTCAAGCGTAACGCCAAGCTTGCCGCCCTGATTTTGCGGTCCTGAACCGTCAGGCTCGTCTTTGCCGTTAGTGGCTTTCTTTGAATCGTCATTATTGAACTCATCAAGCGTGGCGGTCAGTTCTGTTTCCTTGCCATCGCGGACGACGGTGAGTTTGATCGCAGTTCCAGGAGGAGTGCCCGCAACTTTGTTTCTCAATACGTTGCTGTCCTCAAGTTTTTCACCGTTAATTGCGGTGATTATATCGCCGCGTTTTAGACCGGCCTTTTCACCCGAAGTTCCCGTCTTTACGCCGCTCACAAGAACGCCTGCTCGATCCTTCAGATCCAGTGCAGTTGCCGTGTCTTCGGTAACATTCTGGATATTGATGCCGAGCATGCCACGGTGGACCTTACCGTCCTTCAGAAGCTGCTCAAGCACGGTTTTTGCCATATTCGAAGGGATCGAAAAACCGATGCCGATGTTGCCGCCGTTCTGACCGCCCGGCGACAGGATCTGTGAATTGATGCCAATAAGTTCGCCGTTGAGATTCACGAGTGCTCCACCCGAATTACCGCGATTGATCGGAGCGTCTGTTTGAAGAAAATCCTCATAGCTGCCGTCGCTCAGCCCGGTTCGACGTCCTTTCGCCGAGATTATTCCGGCCGTGACGGTTTGTCCGATGCCTAACGGGTTGCCGATCGCAAGAACGATGTCGCCGACGCGGACACTATCAGAATTGCCAAGTGAAAGAAATGGCAGGTTTTGGGCCTCGATCTTAAGAACCGCGAGATCGCTCGGTTTGTCCGTACCGACGATCTTGGCGGTGTACGACTTATTATCGCTCGTGAGGACGGTTATTTTTTCCGCACCGTCTACGACGTGATGATTGGTCAATACGGACCCATCCGCGGAGACTATCACTCCGGAACCCAAGCCTCGTTCGATCTGCGGACGTTGATTTTGGTTGGGAGCCTGATTCGGGCCAGGAATTCCAAACTGGCGAAACAGGTCCTCACCACCGGGCCCTTGTTGGATCGGTGATGCCTTTTCCTTATGTTCAGCCTCGATACGAACCACCGCCGGCGAGGTCTTGTCGACGACATCGGCATAGGAGGTCCTTACGCCATCCACAACGAGCGGTTGAGCGGGCGGTTGAGGCTGTGCCGCGGGAACTTCACCAGAGCCGAGCAACCCGGTCTTACAAGAAGCTGCGAGGATCGCCGCTATCATCATCGTTATTACAAGGACTTTACTTCTTAACATCGTTATTTATCTCCAGAGAACAAATAATATCCAATTCTACCCAAATAATTGGGAAGTATATATTTCAATGATACGAAACAAACGAAAGGTTGGTTCGGCGAAATTGGAAAGAAAAACCGATACGGCGGTTTAGGCGGACATGATCTTTGGTGTTGAGTCTCGGAATATGTATGCAAGTGATTTGTATACAAGTTTCGAACAAAGAAACGCCGGCGAATCGTAATTTTCGACGTACGAATACTCAACGAGGTCCATGCCAACAACTCTTTTACTTTCAGCGAGTTTGCGTATAAGACTTAATGTTTCATACCAGCCTAATCCGCCCGGCTCCGGTGTACCGGTCGTGGGGACTATGCTTGGGTCGAGACCGTCAATGTCGATCGTCAGGTAGACATTGGATGACAAGCTATCGATCGCCTCGTCGATCCAATCCGTGCGTCCGGCGATGTCGCGGGCCCAATAAATTTTTGTCGGTAGCCCCGACTTCAGTGCCCGGGCCTCGTCGCCGGAGATTGAACGGATGCCAACCTGAACCGACGGGATCCTCAAGTCCTTCACAATCCGAGCCATGATCGACGCGTGTGAGTGTTCCGTACCGTCATATTCGTCGCGAAGATCGGCATGAGCGTCTATCTGAAGGACACTGAGATCTTCGTATTTCTCATTGTGAGCTTTGATGATCGGAGCGGACACCGAATGTTCACCACCGAGCATGCAGATGAACTTGTCGAGTTCGAGCAGTTTTTTTGTATAGCCGTAGAGGTCGGCCATCATCAGATCGGGTGTTTCACGGGCTGTAAACTCAGGAAGTGTGTGGATACCGATTCGATAGACTTCGGCGTCGGTCTCCTCCTCATAGAGTTCCATATTGCGCGACGCGTCTACGATGGCCATCGCACCGGCCCCAGTTCCGGTTCCGTAGGAAACCGTACCTTCGTATGAGACCGGGAGGATCAATATCCTGGCGGTATCGATGGAGCAATATTGCTCTTCATCGATACCGCCAAAGTTCATCGGAAGTTCAGCAGATTGGCTCATAAAACGAGCTTAGGGGACGTCAATGACAAGTTCCCTACCGGTAAAACTGAAATTGGGGCGCTTGCGTCCCTTCATGAATTTTGCTGCGGTCTGAGAGAGGGCCGTAATTATCATCGGCAACGCGATAGACGGGTCGCTTGGGACGTAGGCGGTCGTCGCTCCGCGAAGCAATTTGCCAAAAACTGATGTATGAGCAGCACCGAATGAAGGAGTCCGAGTCTCGAGCGGAACTGTATCGGTCGCGATGGATATTGCGTATTTGTGCCCACGCAGATTTGATCTGGTGATGTAAGAGGAAAGCTCGGCAACATTGACCATGTTCTGGCTCGTGGTGCTGCCTAAAGTGATAATGCCGGAGTTTCGCGTTTTGTGCGCGATCTGCATCATCTCCATCGTATCCTGGGTAGTATCGAAGGAAATGCTTATTTTCTTTTCAAACTTGGCACGAGCGACACCGACCGACAATTCTGAACCACCCAGATCGGGACAGTAAACCGGGATGCGTGCCTTGAACGCCGATGTCAATAAACCGTCTTCATGGGCGATCTCGGATAACTCGCGGCCCATCAGATGCAGGAATTCCCGAACCGAGTAGGAACGGCTTAGTTCGAGTTGATTGATCACGCTACCGATCCATTCATCCGCTTCCTGATACTCCTCGCGATTCGCGAGAACGTCACCCATTCGCATAACTTCCGATGCTTCGAGCTCACCGTCGTCCATGCTCGGATGAGCCTGATAGTGATTTCGGCCCAATATCTCATGAATGTCCTGGTAAAGCACGGTTCCCGAGAGGACGAGGACGTCAACAAACCTATTTTTGATTACATAGGCCAATAAACGACGCATGCCTGACGGGATCAAATTACCCGATCCACACATGTAGATCGTCGAATTGTCATCAAGCATGTCGAGCCAGATCCGATGTGCCTCGGCCAGTTGTTTTGCACCAAATCCGGCGCCTTCCATTTTTTCCAGAAGGCCCGCGACCGACCTGTCCCGATCGATCGGTATAGGCCTCGTCGGAACAGTTAAGAACTTCGAAGCCTTTGTTTTCTTTTGAGCTACCATAATTTCTCCGCGAGTAAAAAATCGCTTAAATTCCTTATCTAAATTTCTTAGTTACCATTCGAGCCATTTGGCGTCAGATATGTGTAACTGTCTACCTGCGTCTCGTAAAACTCTATCAGACGGCTGCCTTCGTTGTTTGTCAGGCCGCCCTCTTTGATCCGCAGCAGGACCGCCCTTCGAAACGTGTCATGCAATGAACTCGCTTCAAATCTTACGGCCGCCAACGAGTCGCCAAGTGTCGCTCCATAAATAACCTTTTTAATTATGAAACCGTCCTCGCCGATGAATATGTGGGCTTCGTGCGGCACTCCGAAGAGGTTGTGGTTATTTCCCATTACCTCCTGATACGCCCCAACAAGCATCATCGCGAGGTAATAAGGTTCATTTTTTACGAGCGTATGCAATTCCAAAACCGGTTTGACGTCGTGCAGGTCCACGAATTTATCCACAATACCGTCGGAATCGCAGGTTATATCGCATAGCGTAGCATATTCTGTGGGCTTTTTGTTGAGTTTATGTATTGGGATGATAGGGAAGAGTTGCTCGAGGGCCCAATTGTCCGGCATCGATCGAAAGACAGAGAAATTTGCGAGGTATTTCGCACACATTAAACGGCGCAGATCATCAAATTCTTCCGAAACATACTTCTTTAACTGTGCAAACTGGTCTGCTTTTTCACAGATGTCCCAAAACAGTACCTCGCCCTTGCCCTTGGATTCGAGTGACAGCAGGCCCAGGTTAAACATCGTAAAGAGCTCTTCCCGATGTTCGATCGCGTCGTGATAGTATTCGCCATAATTCTTGGCGTTTATTGTGTCGCGGAGATCGAACAACTCCTTAACGACGACCGGATCATCGGTCGTCATTTCCATCGGATGAGTATCTTCGACAACTGTCTCGATCTCGTCCTGAACATTTGTTACAAGGATCGCATGATACGCTGACAGGTAACGGCCGGATTCCTGAATGATGGTCGGATGCGGCACGTTTTCGTCATCGCAAACCGTTTTGATCACGTAAATGACGTCGTTTGCAAACTCTCTCGCGTTGTAATTGGCTGACGACTCAAACGATGTTTTCGATCCATCGTAATCGACAGCCATGCCGCCGCCCACATCGAGGTACTCGATCGGGATCTTCATATTGCGAATCTTTGCGTAGGTCCGAGCGGCTTCTTTCATCGCATTCTTAATGCGTTTAATGTCGGTTAGCTGTGATCCGATGTGAAAATGCAAGAGACGGAGCATGTCGATCCGGCCTGCTTCCTGCAGCCTTCTAATAACCTCTAGTATCTCAGTGGTCGTAAGTCCAAATTTGGCTGCTTCGCCGCCGGATTTTTCCCATTTGCCGCTGCCTTTCGAATAAAGTTTGACGCGGACCCCGATCATCGGGAGTTTGGCGTCGGGGTTAAGTCCTGAGACCTCTTCGGCGAGATCGATGGTGTGATCAAGCTCGCTCATTTTTTCGATCACGATCACGACGTTCTTACCGGAAGCGGCTCCAGCAAAGGCCAGCCGGATAAAATCACGGTCCTTAAAACCGTTGAGGACCAGAAGGCTTTCTTTTGATAGTTCCAGGCCGAGCGCGGCATAGAGCTCGGCCTTGGAACCGGCTTCGAGCCCAAAATTGTAACGCGATGCCTCACGAAGGTACTCTTCGATCACCGCTCGGTTTTGATTTACCTTCATCGGATAGACACATAGGTGGCCTCCCTCGTACTCGAATTCTTTTATAGATTTTTTGAAGGCCGATTGGAGTTTGCGGATCTGTCCAAAAATGAGCTGTGGAAAACGGAGAAGGATTGGCGTGTTTACGCCACGTTTGCGCAGGTCATCGATAATTTCCTTGACGTCCGCGGTCAGGTTTTCGTTCTCCGGGGAACGAACGATGAGATTCCCTTTCCTGTTGACGTCAAAATAATCGGCTCCCCAATGATCGATGCCGTACGTTTCCTTGGTCTGATCAATGACTCTGCTCAAATTTATTGCTCCCACTAAAGATTCCGACTGCCGACCAAAAGGACAAAAACCAATAGCTTAATAAAATTACGGGAAAAATCCAAGAGGCAGTAAATACAGTGGGCAAAGCCGATTAAAATCGGCATGTAGCATCAGAAAAATTTAAGAATTTTGAATAATGTTCAAGGCCGCCTAGCTTGATACAGTCTTTGAGCTAGTTCTATTCCTTTACGACCGATGTTAATTTATTGCTAATATAACAAATGAGATCTCTTGTCAGGAAGAATTATTTTTGTTTTCTAATATTTGAGACTACGAATACGAGCCTTGACTGGACAGCCTCTCACGCGCAATCCCCTCACTGTTAAATGGCGGCGGCAGTTATGGATAGGCCGCGAAAACGATTGACGGAGGTAGAAAGAATATCGGCATCGACGAACCGCCAAAATCCAAATCCAATAAGAACGATCCCTCCATCGATCCGGACGTGATCGCCGGCGAAGAGGAAGATCTGATCCAGCTCCGTTCAAACAATCTCGAAATGTTTCTGGATCTGCTTGACCTTATGGAGCCGGGCGAAGACGACGAAGATCCGGATGAGATGATCCACTAGGACGCTCAATCTTAGGTGCAGCTGAATCATTCCATATCTGATGGCGAGGGCTTCGGGGACGCCGGCAACTTTTTTGTTGGGAGAACCGCCTGATTCACCCTTTAATATGTTCAGCGCCCAGTTGCTCCTATTAAATCCAGTGAACATGCGTTTTGATCTGATCAGGTTAAGTCGATTTGCGGTCTATTATTTTAGCCTGCGATTTCGCATTCTGGCCGGGCTGTACCAGACCCGAAATCCGTTGGGACTCGCATGGCGTTGGCAGTTGTGGTCGCGTGAGCCGGAAATCGTCGAAAGGAAACTCTGGCAGACAGCTAGACAAGCCAAAAGACAGGCTGATTAGAGCTACCGCGTCAGAGATAAATTTCCTGCATTTACCTCTCCTCACATAGTTGAGATTCAGTCACTCTCGTCCATCTGCGGGGCCGGCGATCATCAAAATTCTAAGAAAGGTGTAATAAGCCGGACGTTCGCAATCCTGATCATCATCCTATCAGGCCGGGCGCGCAAAACTTGTGTTTAATGTAGGTCAGCAGACGTTAGAACACGTAGCAATTGGTAAACTCATGGTGCCTCCAGGAAATAGACCTTCCCGTGTTTTCAAGTGGAAGTGAGGCGGGGAATTTTGGTAAAAGGAGAAAAAAAAACTATGTTGTGGACGATTATTGTAATACTTTTGGTTTTATATGCACTCGGCATCGGAATTGGCGGGCTGGGTGCGGGAGGCGGCTTGATCCACCTTATCGTGGTTATCGCCGTGATCGTTCTGATCGTACAGCTTGTAACAGGCCGTCGGGGCTAGCTCATGTTAATATAGAAGGACAAGGGAGGAAGAAATTGCCTCCTTTTTTCGTTTTTACTAGCGGAGAAATCTAGCATTGTGAAACGGTCACGCCAACGGCTTCGGTGACGCCATCGCCTTTGCCGACTGCGACGATGCGATAAATGAAAGTTCCTCTATCGATCCTTGACTCCCGGTAAATACAAAGAGAGCGGCCACAGGGTCGCTCTCCAGTCTCGGATACCGATCGAGCGTATCCTTGTTACAGTATGCTCGACGCCTTTCGGGGCCTCGCCTTGCGATAGAACACACTGCTTTGCTCATATTGCGCCAACGGCGAAGACTGTACGGCCCGCTTTACGGAATCGTCGATCGACACCCTAAATTCAGGTGTCTGCGGCGACGGCAGCGGGGCGGCAAATTGAACGGTCCTGTTCGGAGCTCGCCGTGTATTATTCAGTTCATCATTGGTTCCGTCAGGTTGTAGGTTGACTTTAACGGTCATTTTTCATACCCCCTCGTCGTTATTTCCATCCACTGCGACGACTCTATCGTTTGGACAATTAGATTACCTTTTTTGGAAGAGGGTTGTGTGTACTCTAGATTACGTCCGCGGCGTTAGGGGAATTAGTAAAATTATCTGATGAAGCTGAAAAAGATCGATTACAGCGACGCCGAGCCTTTTCGCGGTAAATTTGTTATCCACGAGCATCACGCGACCCGTTTGCATTTTGATCTGCGACTCGAGGTCGCGGGCACGGGGAAATCCTGGGCGGTACCCAAAGGCCCGTCCATGGATCCGGACGAGAAACGACTGGCGGTCGCCGTGCCTGATCACAGCCTCAAATATTTTGATTTTGAAGAGAAGCTGGCCGAGGGGTCGTACGGGGCTGGCGAAGTGCGGATCTGGGACTCGGGTGAGTACCTGACTTCTTTTGATCCCGCCTATCAGCTTGAAAAGGGGAAGCTCGTCTTCACCTTCTTTGGCAAAAAGGTTCGGGGCGAATTTGTCCTCGCGCGAATGCATAACGTGCCAAAAAACTGGCTGCTAATAAAGGTAGAAGACAAATTCGTCGACATCGACTGGCATGTCAAGACCATTCTGACGCCGAAAGACAAACAGAAAAAAAAAGGATCGCGCCGCCCCGGCTCTTCACCGCTCAGTAATTTTTAATGTGCCCCGGCGGCTAACTAACGAGAATGTAAAAAGAGGCGGCCCCGTCAGGCCGCCTCGCTTTTTCACAGCGGGTAATTGCCGCCCTAGTTGGCCGGGTCGCCGGTCTTGTGATCTTCGATCTGGAATTTAAGAAACGCGTGAATCGCCTCCAGAGCCTTAGGATCGCGGGTCACGATCCTGACGCGTGCTCCGGTGTCGGTTTCCTCGTATGTGTACGTTATCGTGGCTTTTAGTTCATCCATTGCCGGTACGCCGGGGGGTATTTGGCCGTGAACGGCAAATGGGGTGGTAAAGATGCCGTTTTGGAACTGCTTCGCGATCTCGGTCAAATGCGTCCGAATCTTATCGCGATTTTCCGTGTCTTTGGCGTCATTGGCCTCGACCTGTATCGCCCCGCCGTCCTTCGTGATCAAAAAATGGTGCGTTGTGGCGATTTGCGAAAATCCCATCGCCTTTTCGCCATTTTCCATCACCATTTTATCATGATCTGCGTGGGTCGAATTCTTCATGTTGTCCGACATCGCAGGCCCGCCTTTCTTCATCATCGGGCAATCATCGTGCGACATTGGTTTACCTATATCCGCCGCCGCCGGTTTCTGCTGCGCGGATGCGGCGATCGCAAACACACAAATAATGGCTAAGTGATAAACGCTTTTCCAATCATTTTTTTTCATTTTCTATCTTCCTTTTTTGGTCGAATTTGGCGATACCTTCCCCAATCCGTTTCTGAAGGCTTCAGGAAGTCGGTCCTTGTTCCCGGTGGCAAGATTTTCAAGCAATCTGCTTTGAGAACCCGACGTCGTTCGCGACAAGCGGTTATCCCAATCGGCCAGCGTTTGTCTTAGATCGTCCCTCAGCGCCGTTAGCGACGTGAGCTGTTCCTCGACGCGGTCAAGCTTTTCGGCGGCCAGTTTGTGGACTTCGCGACAGGGCGAACCGCCCTTTTCCCGCTCGCCAAGTATACGGGCGAGTTCATCCAGCGTAAAACCAACCGACAACGCCCGCCGCACAAGGCGGACTCGTTCAAGGGCGTCTTTAGAATATAAACGGTATCCGTTGTTCCCGCGAACGGGACGCCGCAGCACACCTTTACGCTCATAATGCCGCAAAGTATCCGTGCTAACACCCGTTTCCTTCGCCAGTTCTCCTGCCAGCCAATGGTCTCGAATTGTGGAATTATCCTCCATAGATAAAAGTGTAAACCGTGGAATTAGTTCCAGTGTCAAGTATATATTTTTCCAGCCGGAAAGTGCCGTGTCGCGGTAGGTTAGTAGGGGCGGGTAAAGCACCGGAGGAGTAAGGATCATTTCTCAATGAGCACGAGCCGTCCACGAGAAGATCCCGAAAACGTTCGATCCCGGGCCAGACGGAGGGGCCGGGTAGAGATCCTTTATAGATCAGAAAGAGGCAAGGCTCTAATCCCCATGAACACTGAATGACTCGTTTGCGGCCGGCTGGGCCGCCGTCTCTAACAGGTCAATTGCACATTACGCCGGAAAAAATTACCCTTTTAGCTTGAGCGAGAAACCGACACTGCTAACCACGGGCGTGCGATCAATGATGCTGTCGACGCTCGCCTTTTTTTTGGCGAATGTATTCGTAAAACAAGTTGCCCATATTCCGGCGATGGAGACTGTTTTCTTTCGGTGCATCGTCGCGAGCACGTATTGCATATACGGGCTGCGGCGGGCAAATGGCAGCCTGATCGGATCAAATCACCTGATGCTGCTTCTGCGCGGATTGTTTGGAACCTCAGCCCTGTTCTGTTTCTTCCTGACGCTTCAACAGATGCCCCTCGCAACCGCGCAGACGATCCAGTACCTTTCGCCCATCTTTACCGCAACGATCGCGATCTTTGTCTTAAAAGAAAGTGTGATCCCGATGCAGTGGTTTTTTTACATGCTCGCGTTCAGCGGTGTGGTGCTGATCGAACGGTTTGACAGTCGCGTCTCACCTGTATATCTGGTGCTGGGCATACTTTCGGCATTCTGTTCCGGCGTCGCGTACAATCTGGTTCGAAGCCTGCGCGGTCGCGAGCATCCTTTGACGGTCGTGTTTCATTTCCAGCTTGTCGGAGCGGTAGTGGGGTTCGCAAGTTTGTTTTTTCAATGGGAAACGCCCGTCGGATGGGATTGGCTGTTTCTGTTTTTGATCGGTGTGTTTTCCCAGATCGGCCAGATGTTTCTTACTAACGCTCTCCAGCGTGAAAGGATCGCCGGAGTCGCGATCGTTAATTACACGGGGCTTGTTTATGCTGTGACGGTCGGCTGGTTTGTTTTCGGCGAGGTCCAGGGAATAATGTCTATCGTCGGTATGCTGCTCGTAGTACTTGGAGTTTTGCTGAGCGTTCTGTATGGCCGCCGCCGGCAACAGCGGATCGAACAGATCGAAGCGACCGCGGCCTAGATTTGGCGGAAGGCGGGATTTTCATGAGATCTTTACCTCTAGCTAAAGCTTGAAGCAGATCATAAAGCTGGTGGTATTGAGTACGGGGCAACTAAGATGAACAAAAGTTTGATGCGAGTGGTGATCGTTTCCGTCAGCGACACTCGCGTGTTGGACAACGATCTTTCAGGAGACAAACTGGTCGAGTTGACCACGGCGATGGGGGCAGAGGTAGTTGACCGCTTGATCGTTACGGATGAACTTGAGCATCTCAGGAATGTTCTTTATGGGCTGACGGAAAGGGAAGAGGTCGGTCTCATCATCTCGACCGGCGGAACAGGTTTTGGCCCCCGTGACAATACGCCGGAGGCAACTCTTGCAGTCATCGAGCGAGAAGCTCCGGGAATGGCGGAGGCGATGCGTCGCGAGACCGCGGCAAAACACCCAATGGCGATGCTGTCGCGTGGCGTCTGCGGGATTCGCGGAAAGACGCTAATAATAAACCTTCCGGGCTCTCTGCGCGGGGTCGAAGAGTGTTTCGAGGTGATCCGGCCGGTCCTGAACCACGCGATCAAACAGATCTCAGGTGATACGAACCATGAATAAAATCAGAACATTTCTTATTTCGATTTGCTTGCTGGGTGGAGCCGCTGCGGCTGTCCCACAAATAGCCTTAGGCCAGGCTCCGACACTGCAAGTGTCAACGCTCGAGGAGATCACCGCGGATATAAAGGCGGTGCCGTGCAAGAATGGTGAAAGGCTTGAGGCGGTCAAAAACCTTTTCAAAAAAATGGGAGCGGCGGAAAGCGATATTGTGATCGACACGAAAGACAGCCTTAAAAATCTCGTCGTTACAAAAAAGGGTACATCTGAGGAAATCATCATAGTTGGTGCCCACTATGACAAGGTCGCCGACGGCTGCGGGGCGATAGACAATTGGACGGGAATTACGATAATTGCTCATCTCTATCGCACGTTGAAAGATACGGCGACCGATAAAACATATCAGTTTGTGGCGTTTGATTCGGAGGAGAAAGGGCTTCTCGGCTCGGCCGCGATGGCAAAAGGCATTCCGAAGGAAAAGCGAGCCGGATACTGTTCGATGGTGAATTTTGACAGCTTTGGCTTTACCTATCCGCGAACGTTTTCAAACGGATCGAGCCCTAAAATGGTTGCTTCAGCCAAGGCTCTTTCGGCAGAACTGAAGATCCCGTTCACCGATGTCCGTATCGAGGGTGCAGATGCAGATTCGTCGTCATTTATCGGAAAGGACATTCCGGCGATCACTTTTGACGGACTCGACGCCAATTGGACGGCGTTTCTTCATTCGTCCAACGATAAAGTAGAGAATATCAATATGAACAGCGTCCTGATCGCCTATAAATATGGCTTAAGATTTATCGGCGTGGTCGATGCAGCCGCCTGTGACGCGTATCGCAAAAAATAGAACTGGAAAGAAGCCCGCTAATAGATCAAAGGCACGAAAGACGGCTGCCCATTTTTCGTGCCTTCTGATTTCAAAGGACCCACTATTCTCCGCAAAGGAACGGTACCCTTCTTGTCATTGACGAAACTGTTTTCTGGCCGCTGATCTTAGCGGTAATTGTGACATTGCTACACATCGAAGAATAAAGGAAGACAGGAATATGGTAATTGCCTTCCGGTCCAATGAGGCCGATCTGCTGGGTCTTTGAATACTTTACCTTTTTCCCCTCGGTCACCATTATCACGAGATTTCGGCCCGACTCAAAGCTTCCAACCTCGCCACTTACCTCAACGGTTACAAATAGCGAGATGCTGAGATCGTTAAAAAACGATCGATCGCTCTTGCTGGTAATCTCGTCCTCGAATTTGCCGATCTGTTCGTTAAACGGAACGATCTTGATGGCGGCGATCTTGTATGCCGGGGCCGGCCTGGGTTTTTGAGCATACGCCGACATTGCAAGGGCCGTGAAAACCACAACAACAACTGAAGTGGTTCGAAACATTTTGTTCATATTGTTCTCTCTATGTCTAATTTCTCAGCGATCGCCGGATAAATGCTGCTTCGTCGTCATGAAGCTTCTTAAGGCCGCGAGTATCGATGTACATCATGTGTCCGGCCTCGTAATATTCAAAGCTGATGTTCTTTCGAAGCGACGGATCCAAATTCATCGCTGAAACCGTATATTCAGCCGCCGCGAAGGGCGTCGCCATATCGTAATATCCGCATGATATCAATATTTTCATATACGGATTTTTTGCCATGGCATCCTTCATTGGAATGCTTGTGTCGGCGTACTGATTTGTCACGTTATAGTTCCATGGCGAGGTGATGCCGCCGCCAAGAATGTAATACTCGACATCGGACTTAAAGCCAAGGTCACCGCGGACGTAGCTGTTAAAAGCCGCCGTGTATGGTGGGCGGATCGCATTCATGGACGGGTCACTATCAGGTGAGGTGCCGGCGGAATCACGGTCAATACCTTTGAAGCGGCTGTCAAGACGGCCGGTCGTTCGGCGTTCGCTTCGCAGTAGTTCCTTGTTAAATTCATCCAACTCCACCCGAAAGTTGCTACGGTCAATAAAGTCTTTGCTCAAGCCGGTAAAACTGCTGAATTTATCGAGCAACGATGATTTCTCAGCGGCGGTCAGACGATCAATATGAAGCATCGCGGGGGCATAATTGTTTATCGCGAACTCCTCGGCCTCCTTCGCAATTTGTGCCACCGATTTCTCCTGCATCGATGCCGATAGTTTTTTGTGGTACCACGCCGTCGTGGCATAACTTGGCAACATTAACACGAGCGGAAGGTCGTTGTTATTTGCAAATCGAATGGTCTGGAAGTTCATCACCGTCGAAATGAGCGTAATACCATTGAGAGCAATTCCATGGTCGAAAAGCCAGTTAGAAAGTCCCGATGCTCGAGTCGTGCCGTAGCTTTCGCCGACCAGGAACAGCGGCGACATCCAGCGTTCGTTGCGACCGAGGTAAAGACGGACAAACTCGCCTACGGACTCAATATCGCCGTTGACGCCAAAGAATTTGCTGGCGAATTCCGGTTTTGTCGCTCGCGAGTAGCCCGTTCCGACCGGGTCGATAAAAACGAGATCGGAGTCGGCAAGCCACGTGCTTTGATTGTCCTCCATCTGATACGGCGGAGGCGGCATCATGCCGTCGTCGAGCATCTTTATGCGACGCGGACCGAGAGCCCCGAGGTGCAACCAAACGCTCGCCGAGCCCGGCCCGCCGTTAAATGAGAACATCAACGGGCGGCCCGCCGGTGCGTTGTCCATCGTGTACGCGATAAAGAATATCCGTGCCTCGGTTTCTCCGTTCAGGGCATTCTTGATCGGCATGAAGCCTGTCGTCGTCGTGTAGTTGATCTGTTTTCCGCCGACAGTGATCGAATGCTTTGTTACGATCGGCGGTTCTTCGCGATCAGGCGTCACTGCTGGCCGTCCAGTTTGGCCACCAGTATTCTCCGGTGTTGGGGAAGGACGCTGAGAGCCGGCAGCACCATCGGGTCGTTGAGCGTAGACCGCCAACTGCAAAAAAACGAAAAACGACAGAAGTTTGATGACTTTCATAGATTCGGCTAATTGTTAGTTTGAAAGATTGGAATTACGCCCAGAAGAGTAACATAGCGGTAGTGAAACTACTATCGAACGTTGGTGTTTTACTAATTCCTGCGGAAGTTTGAATATCCCGTAGTTCGGGAATATAATCCTCAAACGAACCACAACTAAATCTATGACAGTATTCACCCGAAACCGCCGTTTTTCGTTGGCAACTCTAGTATTAACGAACCTGCTTTTTGTTTTCTTCATTCCGGCCCAGGAACTTCAAAAAGCGAAGCCTGACGACGTTGGACTTTCATCCAAACGGCTCGATCGATTGACTGAAACGCTTGATGGTTATGTGAAAAATGGCCAGCTCGCCGGCAGCGTTACGATGGTTATCAGGCGTGGAAAGGTCGTATACATGCATGCTGTCGGCCAGCGTGATCGCGAGACAAACTCGCCGATGAAAGAGGACACTATATTTCGAATAGCGTCGCAGAGCAAAGCCCTCACGAGCGTCGGCGTTATGATCCTTCAGGAAGAAGGGAAGCTTCTGATCTCCGATCCAGTAAGTAAGTACCTGCCTGAATTCGCAAATACGACTGTGGCGGTGCCAAAGGACGGCGGCGGTTACGATGTGGTCAAGGCAAAGAGGCAGATCACGATCCGCGATCTCCTAACGCAGACCTCTGGCATCAGTTACGGCACCGGCCCGGCGAAGGATAAATGGGAAGCGGCGGGGATCACGGGATGGTACTTTGCGAATCGGGATGAACCGATCGCTGCGACGGTTTCGCGGATCGCTGCCCTCCCGATGGACGCACAGCCGGGCGAGAAGTTCGTCTATGGTTATTCGACAGACATCCTCGGAGCGATGATCGAAAAGGTCAGTGGAAAGCAACTCGACCAATTCTTAACCGAAAGGATCATCGAGCCGCTTAAAATGCGCGATACAAGCTTTTACCTGCCGACCGCAAAGACAGACCGTTTAGCCGCCGTCTACTCGCAAAAGGGAAGTTCCATCGAGCGTGCTCCAACGCCGGGCATTGGAGTAGGGCAGGGAGCTTACATAAGCGGTCCGCGAAAGAGTTTTTCGGGTGGTGCGGGAATTCTTTCGACCGCCAATGATTACGGTCGCTTTTTGCTTATGCTTGCTAATGGCGGACAGCTGGAGGGAACGCGGATCCTTAGTCGAAAATCCGTTGAATTGATGACGTCTGACCAACTTCGGACTATACCCTACAATGCTGGGCAGGGATTTGGATTGGGTTTTTCGATCACCAAGGATGTCGGTGCACTAGGTGTTCCATCGTCGGTTGGCGAATACGGATGGGGCGGTGCCTATCACTCGGCCTACTGGGTCGATCCGAAAGAGCAGCTGGTCGTCGTTTATTTTACTCAGTTGATACCTGCTTCAAGTATCGACGATCACGGCAAGATCAGGGCGCTGATATATCAATCGATCGTTGACTGAAGGTTGGGACGTCGGTCGGAGCAGTCACTGCAGCACAAATGATTTTGGAACGAATTCAATTGAAATGATCTCGCCATCAGATTTCGTTTTTGCATCCGATTTATCAACAAAGATGAATACGGCAGGAAACTCGACGGGCTTGATCGCACAGCCAAATTGCATCTCGGCCAAATCAGGAGCATACACGCCGATTTTTAAGGACTGGGGATTTAGATTTAGCAATCTTAGGGTCTTGGAGGGTGTCTTGATGATAAAAAAAGCTCCCTTGGGCGTGCACTCGATCTTTTCCAGATAGCCGACCTCGCGCTTCTGGCCTTCGGCTGGTTTTCGCAATCCATCGTTCAAAGTCCGCATTATTAAGTCGCGCTGCCGCGCTTCTCCCTCGGGCGTCTTGGCGGGCGGTGGGTTAAGAAGTGTGCCCGATAAAGATTCCAACGTTTCATTTTCACGCCGGGATATCGCTACTCGGTCGTCGGATGGCATTAAAAAACGAAAATCCGCATTTACGAATTCGATCGCGACCAGTTCGCCGCGTGCCGAATTCTTTGACCCAGTCGCCGGCTTATACGTGATGACGGCGTGAAAGGCAGACATATTCTCATCGCACCCCACCTGTGCCTGGTTGGCTTCGGGGATAAACGCGTTAAGGGTTAGCGATTCAAAATCGGGGCTATTTAGGGAAAACGTTTCGGTTGGCGTCTTTATCGTAAATGTTAGCGGGCGGGTTTTGCAGTCTATTTTCTGTACAGACCCAATGGTCCGCATTTCGTCGGGGCGAGGCTTTCGCAACGCGCGGTTTATCGTTCGGAGGTTAACGTCCGGGTCATCTGCGACTTCCGCGCCTTTTTGAACTGCTGCTACGGCTTCTTCATAAGTTTTCTGTTGTGCCGTCTCGAGCGACGAAAATTGTTTGAGCCGGCCGATCTGGGCGAGCAGGTTATCTGCCCTGCCTTTGATTTCAGTGTCATCCGTCGTCGCCGCGATTCTTTTGGCCGAGAGCGAGGCGGCGTCAAATTTCTTTTGCTGCAACTCGATTTCGGCGATCCTCAGGGCATAGCGCTGATTGCCCGGCTGAAATTTGAGGGCAGTTTGAAGCAGGGCAATAGATTCGTCCAGGTTTTCGTTGCTAATAAGATTGATGAATGCCAGCAGTTCGTAGCTTTCGGTAAACGAAGGATTGATCTCGATCGCTTTCTGAAGGACCTGACGGATCTTGTCCGCCGTCTCCTTTGGAAACCCGCTTACGTATCCAAATTCATCTCGACCCTCTCGGCTCAGCAGGTAGGCGTAGCGAAAATAAGCGATGTGATTCTTAGGATCGCCAGCCATGGCTGTCTCAAGATATTTCCTCGCTTCATCAAATTTACGCTGCCGCAGTTTAACCATCCCGAGCGTTGTGTTTGCCATGCTCGAATGTGGGGCTAATTTGAGCGCGTCAACAAGAAGCGGCTCAGCATTATCTGCCCGATTCAAGTGATACAAGAGATCGCCTAGATAGGCGTTACTGTCGGACTCATCCAAGATGGAGGTCTTCATGTCATCGTCGAAAGTAAGTTTTTTGGGAAGTGTTATCACTCGGTATGGGTAGGAGTTTTGTGAGACATATCTGCGAAGATCAACCTCCATTGCCGCGTAATTGATCAAAAACGCATCTTGGAATGCCTTTTGCGGCGGGTCCTTATTCACCAACGAATTCAGAAACTTGTTCAGAGCGTCAGCCTTGCCGCCTTGAATGAGATAGTGAATGAGGGCCCAACTTTCCGCATAAAATATACTGCGGGAATGATCGCCGGATTGCAGGAGTTGCCGGTTTGTTGTGCTGAATAGTGTTTCTAGCGGTATCAATTTGTTGGCATTCAAAAGCTCCAGATGACGTGGCTGGGGAAGCCCGAGCTTCACTTTTTGGTCGGCCTCGATCGCGAATGTTTCATAATATTCTGCCAGTCCTTCATTAAACCAGGGAGGAACATCCGACTTCCCGAAGTTCGTGTTGACTATGAAATGGACGTATTCATGAAAGATCACACCATATTTAGTCGCGTCGCCACTTCCGTCGCCTTCGGCCGAGAGTGAAATATAATTGACATCTTCGCCCGGTTGAAAATAGCCCGCTACAAATGTGTCGATCTTGACGTCGCCTCGTTTGGGCTTGAAATTCTTAAACGACGAATCGCTCTTAAAGACAATTACGTTGGTCGGTATCGCCGACGTGAGATTGGCACCGCCAAACAAAAGCCGGAAAGTCTCGCGAAATTCCTCAAGTTTTGTGCCGACTTTTCTTATGTCTTTTTCGGAGGCATTACCGACAAGTAGGAAATTCTTGGAACGAACCTGCGTCCAAACGTCCATTGCATTAGTGGGACGTGGAGACGCGAAAAACAAAACCAGCAAGAAAAGAGAGATTGCGGAAAGACGAACGTACTTCATTTTATCGGGATCACGACATTGCGAAGTGATAGGCACAAATTATCATAAATCGTAGCGGGGTGTTAGGAATTATTCGGCGACCGCCGGGAGATACACGTTGAAGATCGTTCCCGAGGGCTTATTGTCCGCCAGCTCGATCCTTCCGCCATGGGCAGTGACGATCCCGTAACAGACGGCGAGCCCCAGGCCCGTTCCCTGGCCGGCAGACTTTGTCGTATAAAATGGATCGAAAATATGCTCCGCCACCACGGTATCTACTCCGCACCCGGAATCGGCGATGGAAATTGCGACCTCGTTATCCATCCGTTTCGTCGAGATCGCAAGACGGCCGCCCCCGGGCATTGCATCACGTGCATTCAGAAGCAGATTCAGAACGACTTGCTGAAGTTGGTCCGGGTCAGCGACAAACCAGGCAAGATCTTCGGCGAAGTCGGTCTCGACTGTCAGGTCTTGAAACGATTTATCAAAACGGGCCAGCCTGAGACTGGCTTCCACGATCTTGTTTATCTCTACCGCTGCTCGCACAGCCGGCTTGGCACTGGCGAAATTCGTCATGTCTTTAGTGACCTGCGTTATTCGCCGTATCTGGCCGGATATGAGTTTGAGTTTATCGCTCATATCTTTTGAAAGCTCGTCATTGGCTTCAATGATCTGGATAAGCGACGAGATCGCGGCAAGTGGATTATTGACCTCGTGGGCGACACCTGCGGCGAGTGTTCCCATCGCCGCGAGCTTCTCTGTACGGATCAAGCGAGCGTTCAACCGCTGGAGTTCGTCGATATCCGCCGCCATCTTGCGGCTCATTTCGTTAAACGAATCCGCGAGAAGCCCTATCTCGTCATTTGTCTTACGCAGGTCGACCTCGGTCCCATAACCACCCTTGGCGACCTCTACGGCCGCTAACGTTATCCGTTGCAGCGGCCGCGAGATCGTCCGAAGAACAAGAAGCACTAATAACAAGTTCGGGATAAGTGCGGAGATAACACTAAAAACGAGATACCTTTGCCAGGCGTCGTAATCCATGCCATTGCGAAAAGCCCACCACGCGATCGGTATCTGGAATAAAACGAAGCTCAGGATAGCAACCGATGCGATACTCAGGGCCACCTTGTACGTGATCGGAAACAGTCGAAACTGTTTTAGCGCCGATTGGAGTGAAAATAGTTGAAAATTCAGGATCGCGTAGGCATAAATGATGACACCCGGCAGGACGAAGATCGCACTAAACGGCAACAGGTCATAATTGCCAAAATAAGGAAGAGCGATGTTTGCTAACGTCTTCAAAACCCCCGTTATCGCCAATCCCCATATGATCGCTCCTACCTGCTGGCCTGCTTGAGTTCCTCGATACCTCTGATATTTTCGGAACAACACGGCCGCCCCGTAAAAGAAAACTAAATAAACATAGACGACAAATGCATATGCGAGCGGCGTCAGGTCAATTACAAACCGACCCCCTTCAAAACCGGCCCGCTGCCAAAGCAGCCCAAACAAAGCGGCGGGGATCATTATTAATCCAGGAGCAAAAATGATGGCTGCTCTTCGGCGGGGCGTTCGTGCATTCTCTGGAAAGACCCAGGCGAATACCACCATCGCGAACTGCATTAACAGGGCAATCACAAAGCTTGCCCCGACCCACCAGCCGGAAGCTTTTTCGACCGGATAGAAATTCCAGAAGATCAGGTCCTTTGTTGTCCAAAAGGCGAGGAACGCTATAAATGCGGCAAAAGTTTGATGGGCGCGATTTCGAGGATTGGCGACAAATACATAAAAGCCCAGCGTCACAAGAAGGAAGAGGGCAAACAGTTGTAACAGCACCAACATCGATTAGATACTAATGTCACTCAACGCGAATGCAAAATGGAAGGCTGCCAACTTCGATCGTCACCGATATAGCGATCCGAGAATATAGGCACTGATCGACAAGGTTATGCCGATCGATATTGGAAGAAAATGTTTTAACTCGATCAATTCTCCACGTTTTACCGCCATATAGGGAATTGAAAAAAGGGGAAGGGCTACAGCCCCCACGACACCTCCTAGAAACGCGCCAAAGATCGCTCCGATGAGAAAGATAAGCACGCCTCCCGCGGCTCCCGAAACTATTCCCCACAAAAGTCCAATAAGGGCGAAGTATGGGAGTCGCGTCCAAAACGCCATGCCCTCTGCCTGTCGCAAAGCAGATGCTACCAATTTCCCGGAGTGATAGCCCGTTAGAGAAGCGATGATGACGGTGCCGAGCATTAAGACAAGCAAGAGTGGCGGCGGTTGGTGGTTGCCATCTTTGACGATCAGCAGTAGAAAGAAGGAAACCGGAGGGATCGAGCCAAGCATAGCTCCGAAAAAGGCAAAAGTCTCTTTCCGATTTAACGCGAAAAGCATCGTTGTTGCGTCGAGCTCTTCGTCGAGTTCGGCGGCCTTTCGATCGTACTGCGCATTCAAATTCAGCAGAGCTTCCAACCTTTCGTTAACGGATATCTCGTCGAAAACTTGGCTGTTCAGCTTATGTTCGGTTCGCTGTGCGGTGCGGTATTCCATATTTCGCCACCTTTGTTGGTCTCCAATACGAGATCCTGGAATTTCTCAGAGATCCCGAGGGCTAAGCTAATGGCTCGAACTCCCTCAGCGTCTTTTGCGACCGAGGCAGTGTCCAGAGCGGACCTTAGGATCGGTTCCCGTTCGCCCTCGTCACCCGCGATCCGTTCGACCATATCCAGAAAATCCTTTCTCGCGTTGTCCTGGTGATGGCGTAGGCGCTCGCGGTTCTTTCTGTGTAAACAAGCTGAGGCAATCAGCGGGGCCGGGTGCATCGATACATCAAAGATTTCGGGAACGCTTTCAATACGCGGCGAGATTCCGCTCTCCAGGCTCAAACCGGAATATCGAAGAAGGGAATCCCGAAACTCAAAAAGCGGGACGGTACCATTACTTATCAATTCCGAATTTTCCATTGCCGAACGAGCACGGTCGAGAGCGATCTGCTCTGTGCGGCCGGGACCGCGGGAAGACGGGTCAGCAAATTCCCCTAACAAACGAACCAGCAGAGCGATCGCAAACACGGGCCACATCGTCCATCTCACGACTACAAATGTTGTCGAAAGCTTCGAGATGCTGCCATTGCTTGTGACAAGAATGTGAACAGCAAACGGCGACCCGCATGCCAGATAGATGATCAGAAAGTCCCAGATATTCATCAGTCAGATGCAAGTGCAAACTACGTTCCACGCTACTGCCGTGCCTCTCAACTAATAGAAGAAAGCGTTCCGCCGAATGAAAATCGCCCTTCTGTAAAAATAGGGAACAACTCCCGAGCCTCGGTCGTAATCATAATGTTGGCAATTCGCAAAATATTAATCAGATTTTGGCAAAATGCAAAAGTTTTTCGTTTGAAAGCTTGTTTTCAAATTAAGGCAAAATTATTTGATAGCGGCGTCTAATTTCCGCAACCATGGCATAGGAGTTGCATAAAGGATGTCTAGGAGCCTGACGGATGATCTTAGAAGATGTTTCCGATCATGTTGCCAAAAGTACAAGGAGGGTCCCAGTCATGAATGAAAAGTTTAAAGTGAAGATCGTAAAGAAAGCAGATAAGGCTGCAAAGCCTGTAAAAGTGAGTTCCGCAAAGGCGGCACGGTACGCAGCTCGTGAAATGGTATCGAACGTAACTGATTGGGTCTCCGAGTTCAAGACACGCAGGGCGGACGAAAGCAGGGTCGCTTTTGAAAAGCTTTTCCCCAAGCAACCCCAACCGAGTGAGTCTTAGAACCACTACCGGCCGTTTAATTCCACTTCCAGCCGCCCTTCTCGCTGATCTTCGTTGAACAAATTTGCACCAACCTAAAAACGCTCCTCATTTTTGAGTGAGCGTTTCTTGCGTCAAGCAGGTGCTTGTCTTTTCCTCCGCCTCTTACTTCCACAAAAAATCGTGGACGGCCTTCCCGAACCCCGGGTACATTTGTAATACATCTGTGACTAATTTGCGTTACAAAGTATGATCATCTGCGTGTCGAAAGAATAACCTGTTTCTCGTAACTGCAGTACATGAAAGGGTTAGTCCGCTGTGCCAGATGTCCCAAGTGTCCTAAATGTCCCAGCCGTCCCTGCGTCTCAAAAGATTGTCAGAACACTCCGACTCAACATCAAGGAACATAACCCAGGAGGTTTTTCGCGCCAAATCGATCCATGACTATGGTCGATCAATTGGATCCTCGTCCTGAACGCATGCAGTAAAATACCCTCTATCCAAAAATATCTATTCGGTTTTCAAAGAACAAACCTACAAACCAATTCTACCATTCGTGTCAAGAACGGTGGCTGAATGCACACATGCTACGGATCGGATGTCGCTTGCGGTAGCAACCGATTTAGACATTTAATGCAGCCGGGTATTTGTGGTTTGCGGCAATTACCGCTTCGCTGTTATGCTGAACTTTTGGGCCGTTCCAGTTGTTGGCCAGCTTAATATTATGCACGGGAAAATTGCACTTGTTACAGGAGCCAGCTCCGGAATTGGGCGAGCTTCGGCATTGATGATGGCTCAGAATGGAGCTTCCGTTATTGCGGTCGGAAGAAATGCCAAGGAGCTTGCCGCTCTCCGTAATGGCTTTAATTCTAAAAAAGGTTCGATCACACCTCATCTCGCCGATGTAAATGAGGTGAGTCATATGGAACGACTAGTATCCGAAATAGTGCGGGATTTCGGTCAATTAGACATACTGGTAAATTCTGCCGGGATAATTCAGAACGGGACGATCGAAAACACCACGCTGGACGATTGGGACAAGATGATGAACGTCAATCTTCGGTCGGTGTTTAATCTGATGAACGTTTGTGTGCCCCATCTGATCGCAACGAAGGGAAATGTTGTAAATGTTTCGAGCGTCGCGGGCACGCGTTCTTTTCCAAACGTATTATCCTATTGCGTGTCGAAAGCGGGAGTTGACCAGTTGACCCGCTGTGCGGCCTTGGAACTCGGGCCAAAGGGCGTGAGGGTGAACGCCGTAAATCCGGGAGTTGTTGTAACAAATCTTCATACCCGGAGCGGAATGGACGACGGATCTTACGAAAATTTTCTTCAGCATTCAAAAGAAACTCACCCGATCGGCCGTACCGGTACTCCTGAGGAGGTTGCTGAGCTGATCTGTTTCCTGGCGTCAGATAAGGCTGGATGGATAACGGGAGCGACTTATCCGATCGACGGAGGACGCGGGCAAACTTGTGCGAGATAAATTTGTCTGCGAATGATCGCAAATGAAAGTCCAACTATTACCGAGTTCGATCGAAACCGGAAGCGGGATCTCGCAGCGCCAGCATCTCACCTGCGTTGTGGTCGATGACTGCGTTGCCTTTGACGCGGGAAGCCTCGCCTTTTCATGCTCCGAAGTTCATCGGCAAAAGATCCGCGACGTCGTTTTGTCGCACGCTCATCTTGATCACATCGCGGGACTTCCAATATTTATCGATGACCTTTTTGACACTCTGACCGAAGCCGTTCGGATCCACGCGACTCGCGAAATGATCGATATTCTGGAGCGTGACATCTTTAATTGGTCGATCTATCCGAAATTTGCCGAACTTGGCAATAGTAACGGCCCTGTTCTGGAATATACTGCATTTGAGCCAGGCCGGCCGTTCGAGGTGAGGCATTTGTCGGTGCGTCCGGTGGCCGTCAATCACAAGGTCCAGAGCATTGGCGTCCGTGTTTCTGATCAGCGAGTTTCGATCGGCATGACCGGCGATACCTCGAGCACCAGCGAGATCTGGGAAGAATTCAATAGTTGCTCTAACCTCGCAGCCGTTTTGGTCGAGTGTGCGTTTCCGGATGGACTTACTGATCTGGCGGCCGCGTCACATCACATGACCCCGACTCTGCTGGCGGCCGAACTAGCGAAATTCAAGCGTCCGGATGTACCCGTTTTCGTTGTAAATATGAAACCAATGTATCGCGATACCATAGTTAAGGAGATCGCGGACCTGACTGTTTCAAATCTGAGTATTTTCGAGATCGGTAAGAGTTACGAGTTTTGATCCTTCAACACTTTTTCGCGCAGAAAATTCAACGGTTCGAAAGCTCCTTCGCGGTGTTCGCCAAGAAAATCCTGAAGAACGACCCTTCCGTTCGGCAAGACCTTGTCGATCCTGTAGGTGCGTTCCTCCCGGGACTTGCCTGGCATTATCTCCGCCCGAAATGTAACATTCATACCGTCCCGGGCCCAGAAATTTTCTTTGACCTGATTCGCGTGGCTTTTTATTCGATTGAAAATGCTCATCTCATTCGTCGTTCTCGACCGGGCGCTTGTGTTTGACCTTTCGGCGGGACGGATGTATCTTTTCCTCCGGTTTATCCGCTCCCATTGTCTGGCTCGGCGGCGCAGTGGGTTTTCGAATCGAATCGAAGATCGGACGCTTGACCGCCTTTTTTCTGGAACCGGACGCCATATTCTCAAGTATACCAGACACTGAAACACCATCTAAACACCGGCGATCTGCAATCTGTTGACAATAAATGGCTAACAATTCACTATGGTTAGATTGGCGCTTCGATTCGAGACAAGTCGGTGAGCAGAGCGAAATTTGACTGAACGAACACCAAAAACTGTTGCCAGCGATGGCGGATTTGGGAATTCTCCGCGACTCGGTCGTCCATTTTGGTTGCCTGTATGGAGCTATTATGGATTGACTGCGTGTCTCACCATTGCTTTTTTCTTCCTTGTACTTGCGATTCTGCATGACGGCGGGGAAGATCTTGCATGGGGTGTCGGCGGAATCGGGGCATTGATCATCGTGGCATGTGCGGCGGTCCTGAGGGAATTCGTTCTTCGCGGGGCAAGAACGCGGATGATGTTGGTCGAAAAGAACTTTGACCGACAGCTCAATAACGTTTATTCTCGGTCTGGCAACGATAGAAAATCCGGAAAGCTTTCGATCGAGCAGAACGAAGCGGTCGTTCGTGAGATCAAGCAGAAGTCTGAGGCGGCCAAGGTGCTGGGCAAGTTTGCGGCTGGTCACCGTGAGGTTTTTGAATTGTGCGACGACTATCTAGCTCGAAACGAAAGCGAACTTCGACAGATCGGAGTCGGATCACCGCGGCTGGCATCGCTGCGAAAAGGGAAAGAAAGGGTCAGTCGATACCATCGGTTTCATATTTTGCAGTGGGCTGAGATAGAGGCTCGAGGGCTGACAGTTGAAGCAAAAAGCAGAGCGGTTTTGGATGACAAGGTCGAAGCCGCACAGAGAGCCATCAATGTTATTGAAGAGGCACTCACGTATTATCCAAATGAAGGCTCGTTAATTGAGTCGCATGCCCTGCTCGAAGAACTCCTGACGTCCATCAAGGTTTCGAACCTGGTTGAAATCGCGGAGCTGGCGACGTTCAAGGGCGAATATAGTAAGGCTCGAGGCTATTACAGAGACGCTTTGTTTTACCTTGGCCGAAATAATATTGATAGCGACAGCCAACAATTGGCAGTTAGAAGAATTCAATCGGAGATAGAAAAACTTCGGATGATGGAAGATGGAGAGCGATAATTCGCTCGCCGCGTTATTGTATAGGTAGATGATCACTCAACGATGCCCGAAATGCAGGAGCAACCGTATACGCCGTGGATATCGCCACACGTCGGTAATTTCTAAGCTCATATTTCGTTATAACTTACTTTGTGACGGCTGCAATTGGGAATTCACTGGGTTTGCATTTCCGTTCGAGATCGACACCGATGCCAAGAAACAGTCAGTGCCGGAAAAGGCGGCCATAGGAATTAACCGAACAAACGAATACTGGAGTGAATCTGTCGCACGCGATAGTCAGTCGAGTGCCTCGCAGTATTCAGAACTCGATTCGCCTTTCGAGCAGGAGCTGGTCGAAAAGCTTGATGTTCCGGAGACCGATAAAGAAGCTGTTTCGGAGAAACATACCGAAAAGGTTCTATCAGGTGTTGCAAAGGAGAAGGGGCAGCGGTCAAAGCGGAGCAGGCGACGCGATGAAAAGGTCAAGAAGTCGTCTTCCGCGGTCTCATCTCGAAGCTCTCAAGACGACATAGCCCGAAAACGGACAAGTTCTGCTGTTGCCCGAAAGGAATCTGCTAAGACACCCGCTAAAGACGAGCAAGGGACCCTAGAGGTGCGAGGTCGAGCGGCTGTAAAAAAAACGGCGTCCACTAAGGTAGGCGGGCAAAACATAAAACCAGCGAGCGTTGCGGCGACGCTGCGCAGCCGATCGAAATCAACCGGACCTAGTAAAACCGGTACCGATCCTGCGAACGCCGAGGTGATAGCGGTTAAGGAAACGGGGACGGAACGCAAGAAAGTGGTAAACGCGATAGTCAAAAAGAAACTGGCGGTAAGAAAAACGATCCCGAAAAAGCCCGTAAGGAAATCGGCACCATAAGTTTTCTTCGTTTTAGAACAATACAAATGTGAAACGCAGCTCGAAACCATAAAACGTAAACATGACGCGTCGCACGGTTTTCTAAAAATGGCATGACGACTTTCAGCTACGTTCGCGATGTGACATGACGAGAGGGTTAACACTAACAGCGGCGGCCTTCGCCGCATTATTTTTTTGGGAGCTTGTCCCTGCCCAGGCACCTAAGGACCGCGAAGAAGATCTTGTTCATTTTGGGGATCTGATCGATGTTGACGTTTTAGGCGGCTTCGAATTCGACTGGCGCGGAACTCTTACGCCAGAAGGGTTTCTTGACGGTGCCAATAGTTTCGGCGACCCGATCTACGGGTTATGCCGCAGCGAAGGCGAAATAGCGGTCGATCTGACCAAGTCGTTTTCGAAGTTTCTTCGGGATCCGAAGGTTATTGTACGTTTAATTGATAGGTCGAATCGTGCGGTCGTTACGCTTGATGGGGCCATTCGATCGCCGCAGCGTTTTCAGATGAGGCGGACTGCTCATCTTCGCGAATTGATCGTTTTGAGTGGCGGGATAACGGATGAGGCGAGTGGAAATATTCAGATCTTTAGACCGAAAAGCCTGAACTGTGGAGCATCCGACAAAGGCGGGCCGAACGGGCTTAAATTTGATGCCGGGTCAAAGGGCAACGAGTCACAACTCATAAACATCACAATCTCAGATCTATTAAAAGGTTTTGAAGCTGCCGATCCGATCATTCAGAGTGGAGATCTGATCACGGTCCAGCGAGCTGTACCGATATATGTTATCGGCGGGGTCAATAATCCGAAGCAGCTTTCAGCACGGTCAAATATGACCGTGACCAAAGCGATAGCGAGTGCGGGAGGATTTTCGAAGGATGCCGATGCGAGTCAGGTAACGGTATTTCGAAAAATCGGTAACCAGACCAGCGTGATCGACGTCGATCTAAGTAAGGGTCTTACTGACGCGGCCACCGATCCGGAGTTGAAAGCGTTAGATATTGTCGATGTTGCTCAGAAGGGGCGATCTAAACGAAAATATGCTCCGATCGTCGCGATGGGAAAAGCCGCGATCGAGCGAACATTGCCGCTTAGAATTCTAGATTGATGAATGAGTGTTTGAACGTGTATCATTGATGATTAGGTTGTCACGAAACATGGCTTCCTACCAAAATTAACTATGTCTAATATCACCAAGAAATTCAGCCGACGAACGATCGCGCTATTTTGGACTTTGTTCGTCGGTATTGTGATCGGTTCGCTCATCTACTACGAACAGATCTCAGTTCTCTATGTGCTGGCAACCTTATCGCTAGTTGTTCTGCTTTTGGTCGTGGGCTTTTCGGATCTTGAACGCGTCTCTGCTGACGGCACCCAAACTACGGGTAATACTGAATAGGGCTAATGAACTGTATTCGAAGTTTTGTGACGTTCGTGGTTCTGCTGAACCTCTTAGTAGTTTCAGCGGCGGCTGGCACCGTTCAATCGGCGTCAGCGTCTACGCAGCGGACTCAAAAGCTTCGTTGGAACGGCTCGTCGATAAAGATCTCGGTGTCGCGTTCCATGTTCGCGGGTGCTATCAACATTAAGTATGGAAGCGATGTCGATGGTGCGATCAAGCGAAGCCTCGATGCCTGGCATTCGGTCGCTGATATTGAGTTTGTTGAGGAGGTCAGCGATAACCAGAACGCCAGCCCGGCGGGTGCGGCCGGGGACGGCTCCAGCCTTATAACGATCGCGCAGACCCCCGAAAACGTACTGATGTTCGGCAAGAACGATGAGGCGACCGCGGCAAAGACCCGGGTCTTTTATAATCGTCGCGGTTCGATCACAGAAGCCGACATCGTCCTGAGCCCTTTTCAACAATTTTCTACTGATGGCACTTACGGAACGTTTGACCTTGAGACGACGCTCAGACACGAAATAGGGCATCTCCTTGGCCTCCGCCACTCTTCCGTGATCGGATCGATCATGTACGATGTATCGGCCAGGAACGGGGCATTTGGCGACAGCATCTTCAAGGGGGCGAGTTCTATCACTGAAGACGATATTTCGGCGATCCGCGACTTGTACGGCTTTGCGAAAGAAGACGCGTGTTGCGGCAGCGTTAACGGTCGAATATCGGGCATGGGCAAGAATTCCAGGAGCGTCGAAGTTTGGCTCAGTGAGTCGGAGACAGGTTCGGTGGTCGGCCATGCGACAGCGGCGAAAGATGGCACGTTCGCGATCGGG
>JBBRSH010000044.1:0-29336 GCA_038245555.1 Pyrinomonadales bacterium
CGGCCGACGGCGAGATAACGGTCAAACCGGCGGATGTCTTCAGCTTGAACTAAACCTTCTCAAAATTTCTCGCATCAAAGGCTTCGGTGATAATATTTCACCGAAGCCTTTTATGAAGAAATTCTCGATCGTTCTTACAATTATTCTTTGTTTTGCACCAGTAGCCTTTGGCCAGGATTCGCGAGTCAGGATCCTTGAGCAGCCTAAGCCCGAGTTGCCGCAGAATTACGGGACCCTCGACGTACAGGGAACCGTGATCTTAAAGGTCCAGTTTCTGGAGTTTGGAGAGATCGGCGAGGTCATCGAGGTCAAGGGGCTGTCTGGCGGCCTGACTGAGAGAGCAATTGCTGCGGCCAAAAAGGTTAAATTTGAACCAGAAAAAAAGGATGGTAAGCCCATTACCGTCTATAAGCAGCTTGAATACTCCTACAGTTGGAACGGCGGCTGGAGCGTACCGTCCGCCGCCGCCGCCAAGCCGGAAACTCGGGTCGCGGGTGACCCCAGCAAGGCTGAAATGATCGTCGCAAAAGCGGTCCAAAATCTCGGAGGCGACCGCTATTTGAAGGTATCGACGCAGGTCGGAAAAGGCAAATTCAGCACGATCAAAGAGGGCACGATTGTGGATTTTCAGAGCTTTGTCGATGCGATCGTGATCCCGGATCGCGAACGCACCGAGTTCAAAGGCGGCGGTGCCAAAATGACGCAGGTCAATACCGGAGAAACGGGGTGGATCTATGACGGCGGGCAGGACTTGATCAAGGTGCAGACGTCGGTCCAGATAGAAAACTTCAAACGCTCGCAGCGGACGAGCCTTGACACCCTGCTTCGCGGAAACTGGAAGGGCAAAGCCGAATTGACCTATATCGGGACGCGTCCGGCCAGCCTCGGCAAGCGGAACGATGTCGTTCGCCTCACATATAAGGACGGTTTTGCGATCGAATTTGAGTTTTCAACTGGAGACGCGATGCCGCAGAAAGCGGTCTATAAACAGGAAAAAGAAGGTGAGGACTCGCTTACGGAAGAAGACCGCTACGCCCAATTCATTGAGGTGGACGGGATCAAAACACCATTCATCATCGACCGCTTCACCGGCGGCAGGCAAACGTCACGTATTAACTACGACTCCGTTGAATTCAACAAGCCCCTCCCAGATGCAGTATTTGCCAAACCGGCGAACGTCAAAGAAGCTAGGAAAGACCTGAAGTATTAACCTGACCATAGATAAAGGGGATAGGAAACAAATTCCCATCCCCTTAATCCCTTGTATCCCTGTTAAATAGTTTCTAAACAAACGCGAAATCGAACTGCCCCTGATGGACGGATTTATCGGAGGCGATGTCAATATTTCCGAGATTGTGTTCGATCTCGTCGAGAACTTCTCGTTCCGTGTTTCTCAGTGCTTTTGCGACATCCGGATGTACGCGGAGCGTGGTGTGGCGAACGTCCTCGACACTGTTTTTAAGGCGGCGAGCCTCTGCCAATATCTCATAGCAGACGGTGGTCGGCGATTTGACCCAGCCCGAACCTTCGCAATAGTCACACGGTGCGCACATCGTGCGTTCGAGCGATTGTTTGACCCGCTTACGCGTCATAATGATCAGCCCGAAATCGTTGAACGACAGGACCTTCGTCGGCGAACGGTCATACGACAGGGCCTCCTGCAAAGCCTGTGAGACCTTGTGCCGGTTGCGACGGTCTTCCATATCGATCAGATCGAGAACGATAATGCCGCCCAGATCGCGAAGGCGTATCTGACGTGCGATCTCATCGACCGCCTCCATATTGGTACGAGTGATCGTGTCTTCGAGACGGGCGTTGCCCTTACCCACAAATTTGCCGGTATTGACATCGATCGCCACGAGGGCCTCAGTCTGATTAATGACCAGATAACCGCCTGATTTTAGCCAAACACGAGGTTTGAGTGCCTTGTCGATCTCTTCCTGGACGCCGTAGTAATCAAGTATCGGCTCGTCCCGCGTATACAGCTTGATGCGGCCTACGGAACGCGGCTGGATCAGGTTAATAAACTCGACGGTCCGCAGGTATTCCTCTTCCGAATCAACGCGGATCGCCGTAAAATCGTCCGAAAGCTGGTCGCGCAATATTCGCTGTACGAGGTCCAGATCCTGGTGGACGATCGAAGGCGATCGCCGTTTTTCCGAGCCTTTCTTGGCGTCGACCCACATGCGAACGAGATATTTCGCGTCATTGCTCAGGTCCTCCTCGGAGATGCCGATCCCCGCCGTTCTGACGATAAATCCGCCCGACGGTATTTCGGGTTCCGTGCGAATACGCTGAATAAGTGTTCTCAGACGTGCTCGTTCGCTTGCCGATTCGATCTTGCGCGAAACGCCGAGATGCTCGATCGTCGGCATGTAGACGAGGAATCGTCCGGGCAGGGCGATATGTGATGTGATGCGAGCACCTTTTTTCGCGATCGGTTCTTTTGCGATCTGGACAAGAATTTCCTGCCCTTCACGAAGCATGTCGGAGATCGCCTGCTGAGGGCCTCGGTCCCGACGGTCGTTTCGTTCAAAGCGCTTTCCGCCTCTATCCCTGTCACCGCTTGGACGGTCCCGGTCGCCGGTCGGCCGGTCGCCACTGGGGCGGTCGCCACTCGGACGATCCCCGCTGGGCCGGTCGGCCTGACGATCGGCAACGGGCCGGTCGCCGCCTTGCCGGTCGGTACGCTCGCTACGTTCATTACGGTCATTTCGGCCGCGTCCGCCGCGTCCGCGTGTGCCTCGGCCGCGGTCGATTTCAGGCTGGGGCTCGTCGCCGGCTTCGCTCGTTTGTTCGGGTTCTGCCTCGGGTGGGGCCGCGACTTGTTCGACCTCAGCGACGGGTTCCGAAGCCTCGATCTCGGTCTCGTCGGATACTGCCTCAGGGCCGTCCAATATTTCTTCGCCTGTTTCATCCGGGTGTCCGCCTGATTTCGGCTTGACGCCACCGCGTCTCCGGCCGCGACCACCGCGGCGAACTGCCATTTCGGCAGCGTCATCCGACGATCGAACGCTTGCCTCGGCATCGCCGAGTGTTTCCGTTTCAGTCGTCTTCTTACCCTTTACCGGTTTCTTTTTTGCAGCCGGTTTCTTTACCGCGGCTTTGGGTTCCTTTGTCTTGGCAGCGGGCTTGGCGGCCTTTACGCCGGTTGCTGCTTTTGAGCGTCCTCGGCCCTTTGCGGGTGCGGCCGGTTCCTCGTCTTCATCCGCGATCCGTTCAAAACCGCTCGAATCCGCGGTTACCTCGTCAAACAGCGAGCCGACCTCGGCGCTGCCGATGCTTTCCAGGTCAAATTCGGCCGTACGTACCTTGTGTACGATCGCCTCCTGCATGTAAGCGTCCTTGAACATTTCACCTGTGTCTTCGTCGTCGCTGATACGTTCGAATCCGGCGCTATCAAATTCCACCTCGAAGGCTGGCTCCCGGCTTTCCGCCGGTGCCGCCTGTACGGGTGCGTCAAAGTCGCGGTCCTTTCGTCCGCGTCCTCCGCGGCGGCCGCGTGTTCCGCGTTCCGGCTGAGGTTCGCGGACCTCCGCTACCGGAGTCTCCGGCAGGCTGTCGCCGTCATCCTCACTCGGTACGTCGTCGGAGAGCGGTTCAGCAATCTCCTGGACCGACTCCATCTGTTTTTCGCGCTCTATGCGCGAACGGTCGATCTGGTCATTGGCCTCGCGTTTGGCGTCCTCGGGCGAACCCTTCTTGCCCTTTTCCATCACAATGCGTTCGATCTCTTCCTCTTCGTCGAAAAAGTCCGAAACGTAAAGGAATGCATCGCGTTCGAGCCCGATGTCGACAAACGCCGACTGCATGCCCGGCAGGACACGCATCACGCGCCCCTTATAAACATTGCCGACCACGCCCGAGTTTTCCTCGCCGCGTTCAATATAAAATTCGGTGACCTTACCATTCTCGAGAATGGCGATCTTCTTTTCGCGTCCGTTGACGCTGACTATCATTTCTTTTGACATAACAAAAAATCCTTTTAAAATTCTAAACTTCGAATTGCCGGTGTTTGGCCAATGCGATGGAAGCAGCTTCAGTTATTTCGGATCTTAGGCAGAGCAATATTGTAGCTTGATCGGCAGAGCGATAAATGCGTTATGGTTTTGTATCTGGGATTTGGAGCTATGCCCCAAAAAGATAGGTATTGCCGTTTTGTTCACGCAGGAAACTCTGTTATAAAAACAGCGCCTTCGCCATTTTCATTTTCGCGGGGAGCACATATCGCAACTATTGCGGATCGTGCTCAACCCCAAAATATCAATCTCAATAAAAATTCTGTAAAAATCTTCTGAAGTTTGCGTCCCACCGAAACCCTTTCGAGTGTCCAACCGGGCAAACTGCTATCACTATAACGGAAATTTATGCCTGAGTAAACACAAAATGTTTATTCGATGAATTCATCATTCGATATTCTAAATTCATCATTTTCGTCCTCTGTCCCGCTGTCCCTGCATTCTCCCGCAACTCGATTCCGGCGTCCGGCTTACTTTTCTTCATCATTCCCCATTCTGAACTCACCATTTACGCGACTAAAGACTCATCGCCGTTCCCCGACCGTTCGAAGCGTTCGGCGAACGTTCGTGGACGCCCGCGAACGCTGTAACCGTTGTGATTCTTAGGGTTACGACCATATTGTGAGTACGTTCGGCGAGGTTTGAGCAAAACACACCACACGTGTGCTACAAAATTTGATAAGTGTTGTAAACACAGAGGTTCTCAAAACAACTCCCGCCGCTGCCGCCCGAACATCCTCGGAACGCCCATCCCTCTTGCGGACCTGCTCGCGGCTAAAAGACCCCCAAACAGATCCGCTGGCTTCCGACTCCAGACTCGTTTTTAATTTGTCGAAGATCATCGCCGCCGTGGAAACAAAAAGCCTTCCCCAAACGACGAACTAAAGGCAATTTTACCATCGGTGTCAAGAGTTATGAAGGATTCCACCCATACAACCGGGTCTGTCGAGTTTATTCGATTTGCAGCATAACCGCATCATAAGAAATAGCCTGGCGGAGGCAGGCGGAACGTGTGCCGTCTGGTGACCAACCGCACCCGAACACTGTCTCTTCCTTGAATTCCGTGATCGGATGCGGCGGCGAGCCGTCCAACCGCGCCGTCCAAAGATTCCGACCCGAATTGAAGTAAAGCGCCTGGCCGTCCCGCGACCAGGTCACCCACGTTTCGGGCAGAATACCGATCGGAGTATCGGCACTACGGCCATCGAGAAAGCGGATACGAGTGCGGTCGGTACCGCTTGTCGGGTCGACCGACGAAAAGACGATCCGCGATCCGTCAGGCGAGATGTCAAAGGTGTGTACCCCATCGTCGAAAACCGGGAAGGTATCCCCGCCGTCGATCGATATCCTCTGGACGAGGCTTTTTCCGTCCTGGACCCTGCGGAAATAGACCCATTTTCCGTCCAGTGAAATACTTGGATTAAATACCCCGCTCGGACAGTTCGACAACTGAAGTGCACCGCTGGCGTCGCCCGCCATTCGCCAGATCTGCCGTTTACCGCTTCGCCGGGATACGTAGACGATTATTCGGCCGTCCGGCGAGACCGCAGGCTGGGTATTGTTGTCGGCGCCAAATGTCAACTGGACGCGTTCGGTCCCATCGGGCCTCATTCGCCAAATATTGAACTTGTCAAAACTGCCGTTCTCATCCTGGTCGTAAACAATATAGTCGTTGCCGATCCACGAAACCGATTCATAATGATTTTCGCTGCCGCTGGTTATCTGGATCGGCGCACTTCCGTGGCCATCAGCAATAGTCCAGATCTGCCGGTTTGAATTTGTCTGGGGCAGAATGATAATGCGGGCATCGGCCGTCATACTGAAACCGACATAGCTGTTCAGGTCGTTTGTGATCCGGCGTTTTACTCCATCAGGATATGAAACCGAGTAGATCTGCGGCTGCCGGGTCGCCTCGTCGACGGCATTCACGATCAGCCCGCTCCTGTCAGGTAGCCAATTAGCCTTCAGAACCGGCACAACCGAGGCGTCGCCAAACGGCCGCTCCGGCCCACCGGCAGCTGAGACCTCGGCGAGATACCAAAGATCGTGATCGTCACCATGACGACGAAATGCATAGATGAGACTGTCACCGTTCGGAGACCAATCGAGGGAAAAGTACCCTGAATCGACGTCACATGAGCCGATCGAATGATCGTTAGAACCGTCCGCGTCGGCGACAATGATTGATGTCAGACGCTTTTCCCGGTCGATCCGCACGAACGCGAGACGGGTGCCGTCCGGAGAGATCGCAAGCCCGCCGCTGGCTTGTACCATCACCCGCCGCGGGTTTCCGCCGAGCAGGGGGATGCGAAAGATATTTCCCTCGTCCGAACCGCTCTCGTGGGCAATATAATACAGAAAAGTATTATCGGGCGAAAAAGACGTCGCCCAATAGTCGATGTCGCTACGCGGAGGCCTCAGGTCCACCACGCTCCCGGTAGCGACCTGCCGAAGAGATAACGCTTTATCGTTTCCAACTATCCGGGTGTAAGCCAAATACTGACCGTTTGGCGAGATAGATCCTCCGTAGACATCGCCATCCTGTGTCAGTTTTGAGCGCCTTATCCGGTCGAAAGTGAGAGCTTCGATCTGACGCGGTTTGTGGCCCTCGAAACGAAAAGCAATAATGACCGTCGCGGCCAGACAGATAACTGCGAGAGTCAAGAAACGAGGGCGGCCGAACAATTGTGCCGTGAAACCCCAGCCAGTTTCTCCGCCCAGACGCTCATCGCCTGCGACCCGCCTATCGGGCCACGTTACGCCGCCATCACCTGATGGAGGAAACGGTTCAACAGGTGGCGGCACGGGCACATTTCCGACGTCCGCTACGTCTGCCACAAACCGATAGCCGTGTCCCGGCACCGTTTCAATATATTTGTGGGGCTTCGATTCGTCGCCCAGCGTCTTTCTGAGAGAAGAGACGTTTCGCGCAAGATTCCCCTCTTCGACAAAATCTCCGTTCCAAACCTTTTCGATCAGCTCGTTTTTGGAAAGCAAACGTCCGGGGTTTTCTGCAAAAGCGAGCAAGACGTCAAACACCTTTCCCGTCAACTGCAGAGCCTCGCCGTCGCGCAGTATAGTCCGGTTCGTCCGATCGACCTCGAAATTATCGAACGTCAGCCGGTGACCGGTGGTTTTGTGCCCCTTTTTATTGCCGTTTGACGTTTCCAAATCTTTTCCGAAAAATTTCCGAAAATCCGCAAGACTCGAAGAGAGTCCTTTTGATATAAAACACCAATTAATAATTAATTGCTACCCGATTATAGGTCAGATTTCGATAACGTACTAGCATTTTTGTACCAGTCGATAGTCGGCGACTCCGTACCACCGGGCAAAAAAGAATCCGCAAATAGATATAAGGAGTATTTTTCATGCGATTTTCAATTCCTTTCGTTACGGCTTTGTTGATCATTTGTTACGGCGCGGTTCTGACCGGCGCTCAAACGACAGAGTTCACGTACCAAGGCAGCCTCAAAAACGGGGCGGCCGCGGCGACAGGAAATTTTGATTTTGAATTTCTGTTATTTGACGCGTCCACCGGCGGAACGCAGGTCGGAGTGACGATAACGGCGAGCTCTATCGCGGTCGCTAATGGTACGTTTACGGTCAAACTTGATTTTGGCTCAAATTACCCCGGAGCAAATCGCTTTCTTGAGATCCACCTTCGACAAACAGGTGGTGGAGCATTTACTGCGCTGACGCCCAGGCAATCGGTTTCGAGCACACCTTATGCCGTAAAGAGCCTCAGCGCCGACAGCGCGACAACGGCGACCAACGCGAACCAGCTAGGTGGTGCCGCGGCGAACCAATACGTCGTCACGACTGATCCGAGGATGACCGACCCACGTCCTCCGACGGCTGGAAGTGCCAGCTATATCCAGAATCAAAATGCAGCGCCTCAAGCCTTGAGCAGTTTCAACATCAGCGGCAACGGCATCGTCAACGGCGACTTCGCAACAAAGGGTATTGTCGGCATCGGCACCACAAGTCCAGGTGAAACACTCGACGTACAGAGCGCTACGGAATCGGTTGCCCTAAGGGCAAAGTCCACCTTCCGCAGCAGCACGCTGATCCTGGACAGGGCCTCAGCGGCATCGGCGAATTCAGCCCAAATCAGTTTTTCATCGGCCGGAAATACAGACTTCGCGATGGGAACTTCGCAGGGCTCGGCGGGAGTTTCGGATTTCAGCATTTACAATTACGGTACGGCAAGCAATGCGTTTACGATACAAAAGTCTAGCGGCAACGTCGGCATCGGCACCTCAAGCCCGAATACCAGCCTGCACCTACTCAGCCCGAGCACGACGGGATTCGCGATCCAGATGGAGAATACCAGTACGGCCAAACGGCTTTATATCGGTAACTATGGAACGGTTGGCGGGGGAGTCCACTGGCCGGGGCTTGACAGTGCGAATACCAGTTTTCTATATGCCGAGAACCCACTTGTTTTTAACACTTACGGTGGAATCTACTTTTCGGGGTCGTCCGCTGCAGAACATATGAGGATCTCACCTAGCGGAAACGTCGGCATCGGCACGACAAATCCTAACTTCAAATTTGAGGTCAACAGCACACAGAACAACCAGTTTGCGGCAGCAATACGAAACGTGGGGTCACCCACCGGCGCCTCGTACGGGCTGCTTGTCCGCGGCGGGACATCGGGCAACGATACTGCGTTCGAGACCGACGACTTAAGCGGCAATACGCTGTTGCGAGTAAAGGGAAACGGATTTACAGGAATTGGAGTGAATAATCCCACAAATCGTCTGCATGTAGTGGAGTCTAACGAAAGCAACGGCTATACAGCGCTGATCCAGGGCAACTACTATGGGCTTCGAACCACAGGCGGCATTGTAGCATTGTCCGCGGCCACAGGCGGAGCATCACTTACTGTGGGTTCGACTGCTGTTCAAGTGGGAGGCTCTTTATTCGCGACATACCTCAACATCTCAACCAATGCTTCTATCACCGGGACCGCAAGCGTTCACGGCGACGCAAACTTCGACGGACTTGTGACATTTAACAACATGCCAAACGGAGGACTGCCTATCGTCTGTTATTCCACCACCTCCAATTTCTTTTCTCAGTGTGCTTCAAGTAGACGATTCAAAAAGAACATAAATGATTTTAGCCGCGGGCTCGATCTGATCCGTTCGCTCCGGCCGGTCACGTTTGACTGGAAGAGCGACGACAGGCATGACATCGGCCTGATCGCGGAAGAAGTGGAGACCGTCGAACCAATGCTGGCTACTTATCTGAAGGACGGGCAAATTCAGGGCGTGCGTTACGACCTAATAGGTGTAGTTTTGATCAACGCCGTCAAGGAACAGCAGGCCCAGATCGAATCACAGCAGCGTCAGATCAATGAATTAAAAAGACTCGTTTGTCTCATGAATAAACAGTCCGAAATCTGTAAGGAGGAGCCAAAATGAGAAACAAGCCAATTTTTTTAGCCCTATTAATTTTATTCTCTGTAGGCGCGGTATCCTCGCAGACGACGGCATTCACATATCAGGGCAGCCTGAAGAACGGCGGGACGAACGCGAATGGAAATTATGATTTCGAATTCGCGTTGTTCGACGCATTGAACGCCGGAACCCAATTGGGTTCGACGCAAGCGAAGAATAATGTCGCGGTGGCCGACGGCACATTCTTAGTGAGCCTCGATTTCGGCAACGCGTTCCCCGGAGCAACTAGGTTTCTAGAGATTCGCGTGCGTCTGTCCGGCCAACCCGGAATTACAATACTTGCGCCTCGCCAAGCAGTCGGCTCTTCGCCATACTCGGTAAAAAGCCTTTCGGCGGATACGGCCACGAACGCCGATAGTGCGACAAACGCAATCGCTGCCGCCACTGCAGTGTTGGCCGGGAATGTGACCGGTGTTGTTGCTGTTGCCAATGGCGGAACCGGCAGTTCGTCGAAAAATTTCGTCGATCTTTCGACTGACCAGTCGGTCGGCGGCAATAAGACTTTTACTGGCAATATCAGCGCTACATCGATGACAGGCAACGGAGCGGGCCTGACCAATATAAACGGTAGTAATATTGCTGCACAATCCGTGACTTCAGCCCAGATCGATCCTGCCTCACTACCGAACAGCAGCAGCTTAAAACTGCTAGGTTCACTTCGATGGGACTTGCTAAAGCCTACCGGAACGTTTTCCGTTGGGCCGGCGCCAGTTCAGCTGGCATTTGATGGGACAAATATCTGGGTTGCGAACAGTGGACAGAATTATGTCACAAAACTACGGGCCAGCGACGGTGCGTCCCTAGGCACTTTCGGTTATACCGGCAGTTTAGTCTATGGAATTGCATTTGACGGGGCGAATATTTGGTACACAGACGACCTCGGCAAAGTCGTAAAACTGCGGGCAAGCGACGGGCAGGTCCTGCTTGCTTTCAATGTTGGCACAAATCCGAGAGCAGTAGCGTTCGACGGAGTCAATATTTGGGTAGCGAATACGCTTAGCAACAGTGTAACGCGTCTTCGTGCTAGTGATGGCGCCAATCTTGAAAACATTTCTGTCGGCACGAATCCAGACGGTCTTGCCTTCGACGGAACAAATATTTGGGTTGCGAATTATGGCAGCAGCAATGTGACAAAGCTGCGAGCCATTGACGGCCAGAACTTGGGCAATTTTGCGGTAGGCATCGGTCCATCCGGAGTTGCTTTTGACGGAGCAAACGTCTGGGTGGCGAATGTACAGAGCAACAATGTCACAAAACTTAGAGCAAACGACGGATCAAATCAAGGGACTTTTTCAGTTGGACCGTCGCCGCAAGGGGTCGCATTTGACGGAACGAATATTTGGATAGCAAACCAAAACGGTGTCACCAAGGTTCGTCCCGGCGACGGCGCGAATCAAGGCACTTTACAGGTCGGCACAACCCCATTCGGAGTCGCATTTGATGGGGCAAATATTTGGGTCGCAAACCAGGGAAACAATAATGTCACCCGGTTTCCAGCGTTCCCTCAATAAAGATCATTCATTTAAGCGTTGGGTCGACGATATATAAGTTCAAGGAGATCGTGTGAAGTATTCAATGACAGTAACTCTGTTAATACTCGCTTTTTCACTCTTAGCAAACGCCCAGACGACAGCGTTCACCTATCAGGGCAGCCTGAAGAACGCGGGAACGAATGCGAATGGCAATTATGATTTCGAATTTGCGTTGTTCGACGCGTTGTCGAGCGGAACCCAGGCAAGCTGTCAGCTCATCACCATATTCTGTCAAAAGTCTCGCAGCGGATACCGCGGCAAACGCGACCAATGCCGCGAACGCCGTTAATGCTACAAACGCAACGACGGCCGTCACCGCAACGAACTCGACACAGCGGTGGCAACACCGTCGTCAAGCTCCCCGTGTTTCCCTAGTTTCAATACAGCGACCTTACGAAAGATGACTAATTTCAAGAAGAAAGAAGGAGTAATATGAAGATCAAATTATTGGCCTCGGTCATATTTGTTATATCTCTGGCCTTTACGGCGACAGCTCAATCAACCGAGTTTACATATCAGGGCAGTCTCAAAAATAGCGGCACTGCGGCGACCGGCAATTTCGATTTTGAATTTGGGCTTTACAGCGCCTTAACCGGCGGTACTCAGTTGGGTTCAACGATCGCTCTCAACAGTGTTGCTGTGGCAAATGGCACGTTTGCCGTGAACCTTGATTTTGGCTCGCAGTATCCCGGAGCCGGTAGGTATTTAGAGATACGTGTCAGGCTAACAGGTCAGCCCGGCATAACTACGCTGGCACCCCGGCAATTGATCAACAGCACGCCTTACGCTGTCAAAAGTTTGACCGCAGACACCGCGATTAATGCGACAAATTCAACTTATTCTTCTCTCGCAACCAGCGCGGATTCTTTGGGCGGTATTCCCGCGGCGCAGTACGTCCAGACAAACGATGCGAGACTTTCAGATGCACGTTTGCCCCTACCGGGAAGCCCGAACTATGTTCAAAATACAACGAGCCGACAATTTTTTACGAGTTTCAATATCTCGGGTGATGGCAATTTGGGCGGAACCTTGGCAGCCACAAGGGTAGGTGCAGGAAACGCCGACCCGAATACCGCTCTCGACATAACCGGTGCTTTCTCAGTCCGCGGAGCCGTACCCCCACCCGGAGCCCCCGGCGGACAAGGCAGGATCTACTTCGACACGACGTTCAATCGATTTAAGGTTTCGCAGAATGGAGGTCCATACGTTGATTTGATCTCGAGTAACGGGGTGACCGGCAGCGGATCGACCGGTACTCTTCCGATCTGGTCCGGCGGTAACGCATTAGCTGACTCGAATATTTTTCAGTCGGGCAACAACGTCGGTATCGGTTCCGGAGCCGGTAGTGCAGACGCTCGGCTTCACATATTTGGCGATGCTTCGACGGTTAATATAGAAACGTCAGAGATGATCCGGCTGCACCGGCCCGCCGTAAGCGGAATAAAAAATACAAACAGTGCCGGAATAGCTGTGGGAGCTTTTGAAACGGGCATTCTCGGTAGGGCTCGAATGGATTTTCGGCTTTCCGGAATTCCAACAAATAGCAATCAATTTGGAATCATTCCGGATGTAACCGTAATGTCGCTGCTTGCTAACGGAAACGTTGGTATAGGCACTGATAGTCCTGGGAGCTATCGATTCGTTGTCCACCAGACAACGCCTGGTGCCTTCGCCGCAAATATCAGGACTAGCGGGTTAACCACCTCTAATTCAGACGGGCTACTTGTTCAGGCCGGCACCAATTTCCTCGATTACGCCCTTTTAGTACAAAATCAGGCGGGGATAGAACGTTTCGCTGTCCATGGAGATGGAGAGACAGTCGCCACTGGAACAATATTCGCAACAGGGTCGCTGGGAATGGGATTATTCAGTGGGGGGGGGAATCAAGCCGTTTGCTGGAGTTCGTCAAGTCAATTCCTTGGAGGGTGTTCGTCAAGTTTGCGATACAAGAAGAACATAGGCAGCTTTCTCTACGGGCTAGATCTCATTAAGCGCCTGAAACCGATCACATTCGATTGGAAGGACGGTGGGATGCACGATCTTGGACTTGGTGCCGAGGATGTTGAGAAGATCGAGCCGCTACTTGTCACATATAACAAAGACGGCCAGGTCGAGGGTGTCAAATACGACCGCATCGGCGTCGTGCTGGTCAATGCGGTGAAAGAGCAGCAGGCTCAGATCGAGGAGCAAAAGAAGCAGATCGCGGTTCTTATGGTGTCAAACGCGGCGCTGAACGGGCGCTTGCGTCATGTCGAAAGTCGATTGAGTAGGAAATCGGTTTCGGGCCGCCGAAAGCATTGATCAGTAATTGGGCGCGGACACTTTTCGACGTTTGCACGACACAACGTTGATTCATTAACTGTTGGAAGATTGGGACTTATTATGAAAAATCTTGGTGCAGTCATTTTCGTTTCGCTAGTGAGCGTCTTAGCCATTTATAATGTTTGGCCGCAGTCCGGCGGAAGTTTTACGATAACGAAATCGGTGATCGGCGGTGGCGGCGGCCAGGCGTCGGGCGGGGCGTTTACGGTTGACGGGACGATCGGCCAATCGGTCGCGGGGACGACCTCGGCGGGTGGGACGTTTAGCCTCGCAAGCGGATTTTGGGCTGGAGCGGCGGCTGTGCGTCGTGCGGCTTTTGATTATGACGGCGACGGTAAGACGGATGTTTCGGTCTTCCGACCATCTAACAACAACTGGTACCTGAACCGCTCGACGGCGGGCTTTGCCGCGTTTCAGTTCGGAGCCGCCGGCGACGTGCTGACACCGGCGGATTTTACGGGCGACGGCAAGGCGGATGTTGCTGTTTTTCGTCCGTCGGTTGGAACCTGGTTCGTGATGAGGAGCGAAGACAACACGTTTTACGGCGTCGGGTTTGGGACAAATGGTGATATTCCGGCACCGGGTGATTTTGATGGTGATGGAAAGGCGGACCAGGCGGTCTTTAGGCCGTCGAACGGGACGTGGTATCTGCAGCGATCGACGACAGGCTTTTTGGCAATTCAGTTCGGCATTTCAGAGGACAAGCCGGCCGCTGGCGACTTTGACGGCGACGGAAAAGCGGACATCGCTGTTTATAGGCCTTCGACGGGCTACTGGTACCGGCTTAACAGCGGGAACGGATCTTTCTTCGCGGTTCAGTTCGGTGCAGCGGGCGATAAGATTGTCCCGGCCGATTACACCGGTGACGGCAAGACGGATGTCGCGGTCTGGCGGCCTTCGAATGGCATATGGTACGTCTTGAGAAGCGAAGACCTCTCGTTCTACGGAGCGGGATTTGGCCTGTTGACCGATATGCCAGAACCAGGCGACTACGACGGCGACGGCAAGGCAGATTTTGCAGTATTCCGGCCATCGAATGGGACGAATTATCTGCAGCAGTCGGCATCGGGTTTTGGTGCTGTCCCGTTTGGCCAAAATGGCGACTGGCCGACGGCTAACGCATTTGTTTATTGAGCTCTGGCGTTAACGCCCGCTGGCGTCCAACGGGCTTCGAAACTTCGGACGCGATAACACAATATCTTTTTGTTATATCAACCAATAGTAAATCGGCTTCAAAGGCGATCTAGATTTAGACAAAACAATTGTAGAGGAGATACAAAATGAAAACCCTGATATGCGCACTGTTTCTCTCGTTACTTTGGGCAAGTACGGCATTTTCCCAGGAAGGCAGGCTCTTTTATAACGTTTGTCAGAGCGATGCCGAGCTGATAGGTGATTTTCGGCGGGAAAGTATCACCGTCAAAACACTCGATAGTGATTCGATAGTATTTGTTTCGGCCGGCAGGACCTACGCGGGAAAATCCGTAAGCGGGTCCGATTTATTGGTAGGCGGAACGGATGGGGCCGCCTTTTATGCACGTAATGTAGACAACAATTCCTTTCTTATCGCTTCAGGTAAATCCGGAGAGTTTTCTGACTTCGGAGCCTTTGTCTATTATCACGCGGACAAAAGCAAATCGGACCAAAGCGACGATAAACGTCGATGTTCGTTCAATCCTCTTGCAAACCTCGGAAGTTTCCAAACTTCCGTACGGTCATTCGAGAAAATGAAGGACGCTAATGACAAAACCGTGTTTGATTCCCAAACCAAAGGCGTTATTACCAATTGGATTAAAAATTACACATCTAAACGGGTTGATCCGACGCTTGAGAAATCGATCTTGCAATGGTGGAAGGGGGCCGGCATGATAAATCCCATTCTCCGCATCTATTTCCTCCAGGCCGGCTACGATGTCGTCAGGAATGAATTCGGCGTGATCCTAAGAAAGACAATACCTGCTCTCTACGTTTTCAAATCAAAGGCAGACGGGAAATGCCACATGGAATGGCGAAGCTTTGGGTATGAATCCCTCGGCGGCGGAACTTTCAATACCGAGATGGGCAACTGGATCGATCGAAGCAGTTTGGGCTATCCCAACATAATACGCATGGGCGGCGGTCACGAGATAGACACTGGGAGTGTATACGAGGTGGAATGTGCCCCATTCGAGTAATGATATCGTTGCCCGGCCTCAAAGTCTTTACAACTGTGCTGTTGTCATAACGGACCCAAAAACAACGATCAGATAGAGGAAATATGGCATCACATGTTGCACATTTTCGGCCACGAGGCGGACCGACGGAATTCAATTTAGGAAGTTTTTCGTCAATGTTTATGGATCTCATTCGCGACCACGATATGGTGAGCAAATCGATGAGCGAGACCGCTTTGGATCGCATTCCTTTGTCATCGACGCATTTATTCGGCAACAAGCACATTCTGCGATGGGCGGCGTTGAACATACTGTGCTGGCTACACTCTCGGCGTATAGATCCGAGTTTGTCGGTCGAAAGCGTCGCGATCAGCCGCGTTGAGGGAATCTATTACGACATCGTTATGAGCGCGGCCGATAAGGGCGTCAGATCGACATTTCGGGTCGTTGTCGAAGAGATGTCGGGCGACAGCTTTCGCTTGTCTATCATTTCGCTGGATGACAACCAGAATCTGGGGCCGATCTTCAGGACGATCTTCAATAATTTGAACGGAGTTCAATGGACGCGCACTGCCCGGATAGTTTCGTACTAGAACTTGTATTTATCATGATAGCGTTCTGGGGCCGCCCGGTGAGGGTTTAGCCTTGGCCGTCACGGGAAAGTAAGTATGGGGTCGTGACTGTTTTTGTGCAGAGGATCGGATTTCGAGTGGTAACACAAAACAAAGATTGCGCTTCGGCCAAACGTTTTGAAATTTCAACGATGACCTTTGATCCTGAGGCAGAACGAAAAAAAGGAAAATAATATGCTTAAAACCAATAAAACTAATTTGGGCCCGCTGCTGGTCTTGCTTTTGGTGATTCTCGGCTGCGGCGGTCAAAACTCATCGTCAACCTCCAATTCGGCGCCCGCCACCCAAGAGATCAGCTCGATAACCTGGGCTAGTTACGACAAGATCTACGGCTCGGACGCCAAGACGACAGATATGCAAAAGGAGCAGTCATGGAAAGATTTCCAGGGCAAACGCGTCGCGTGGTCTGGCGAGGTTGCCGAGGTTTCAAACGGGACGTTCGGAGGCTTGCAGGTCTCGATTAAAATGAACAAGACGACATTCGTTTCGGACATCAGCCTTGAACTAAAAAAGGAATTTCACGATGCCGCATCGAAATTGACCAAGGGGTCCAAGATAAGTTTTGTCGGAACGCTAAAGAGCTACGGAGGAGCCATCTTGCCCGCGACCCTCTCTGATGGCGAGCTTAAATAAGTGTTTGATAACGCGTAGGTCAGGTTCTGGTCGCTTCGACGGGGCGGGCGTCGGCGAAGGCGGCCGCTGGAGCGGGGGCGGCGAGGCCTTTGCGGATCTGTTTTTGGCGGTACATTTTTGCGTCGGCGGCTTCGATCGTGGCTTCGAGTTTTGCGAGGTCGTCAAAATCTTCAAAAGCATGTGAAACTCCTATCGACAGGGGTTGGTAAACGCCTTCGATCCTGACCTTGGAGAGCAATTGTTCCATTTTGGCCAGTCGCGTCGTGGCAGTTTCGGAGTCGAGACCGATCATCAGGACGAAGAATTCATCGCCTCCCCAGCGAAAGACCAGGTCTTCGCCGCGAATGATCTCGCGTATCGCCCGGACGACTGCACGTATGGCGATATCTCCGACCGCGTGGCCATACAGATCGTTTATCGCCTTGAGATCGTCTATGTCGAAGAATCCGACAGTGCCGGAGACCGATCCGCCCTCGACACCGCGCCGTTTTAGGAAACCGTGAAAGGCATGCCGATTGAGAGCGGTCGTCAGAGGATCAATATGGGCAAGTTCTTCGAGCTTTTCGTGGGCCTTTTTCAATTTGTCGTTTGCCAGTTTCGCGTCCGAGAGCACTAGTTCGAGCAGCACGATGACCATTCCGAAACCCAGCAGGATCTGGAGAACGAGGTCAATGACAGATGTGTAAGCGAGAAAGGCCTCAGGAAAGTGGATAAACTGGCGAGCTGTGAAAACGACAAAATATTGAAAGAAGTTTACAACTAACAGCCCGAGTGCGATCAGCATTACTCTCCACCCGAACGATCCAATGCGGGTTCGCCAAAGTTCTATAAAGGCGACCAAAAAGAATCCCGACAGAATAAGAGAATGGAGGTTGAATACGAGGTTAAAGTCGTCCGCAACAAAAGGCAGTGCGAATGCAACGATTATGAACGGGAGGATCAATACTTCCTGGCGGAACGGTAATTTACCATCTTTCCCCAGGCTGCGGCAGCCGACCACAATTAGAAATCCGAAAAGGTACTCAGTGAGGAAATAAAAACTGAAAAGCTGGATCGAATATTCCTGGTAACTAAACGCCAGCCGGAGACAAAATAATGCGAAGCATAAGCACAACCAAGCATTAGTCCAATGTCTAAGCGCGCTAACCTTGAGCGACCGACGCAGGAATAGCGTCAGAAGGGTTATCAGACAGACGCCCGCCAATTGAATTAGTAAACCTATTTTCGAATCCATAAACCGTGTGGACGCAGAGCTTTCGCGGAAGTAATTCGATTTGTGAGGTCAAGGGAAGGCGCGAACCGGACGTGGGTGTTCACAAAACAAGTTTAATCGATATCAACGTTGTTTGTCTATACGTTTCTTAAGAAGTTTTTAAGCTCGACGCTGGATGGAAGGGCAGTTCGTGCACCCACCTCGCGACATTTGAGAGCTGCGACGGCATTAGCCAGCCGGGCACTTTCTTCGATCGATCCGCCGGTAAGAAACCCGTACAGGAGCCCAGCTCGAAATGCGTCACCGGCTCCGGTCGTGTCCTTACAGCCGTTGGGTACGGCAAAACCGGGCGACTCAATAAAAGTTCCGTCATTGGCAAGCATGAGCGAGCCGGAGGCCCCAAGAGTCACACCCGTGAGGCCGCATCCGAACCTGGACCGGAGTTCCGATAGAGCTGTTCGCGGGTCTGTGATGCCGAGAAAACGGCCGGGGAAATCCGACGAAACCATGAGGATATCGATCAGCGAGAGAACCTCCTCGATACCGTCAAAAATGTTGTCGACGTCCACCGAAATAATAGTTCCTGCTGATTTGGCCGACCTCGCCATCGCCAAACAGGCGCCGGCGTCATGAGGCGTAAGGTGGAGAACCCGGGCACGGGTTGCCGCATTAACCGGGGCTTCCTCGGCCGTATACGCAAGGCCGTCGTCCCGCTGCCATAGAACGGTTCGTTCGCCGCTTCGTTCATCGATGACGATAAATGCGATCTGGGTTTTAGTGTCGGGGACACGTTCAGCATACTGGATGTCGACGCCGTCGTCCACGAGCGTCCTTATTCCAAATTCACCCGCCGTATCGTCGCCAAATCTGCCGGCGTATGCAGTCCGCAGTCCGAGACGCGAGAGCCCGGCCATCGTCGTGGCTACCTCGCCGCCGGCGGCTTGGACATAGCCGGAAATTTCGATCTTTGAATTGAACTTGGGATACTCAGGCACGCCTATCAAAAAATCGACGGCGTTGGTTCCAAATCCAACCGCATCGAATTCTCTTTCGGGTGGCAATGTAAACGGGAAATTCATGAAGGCGTTAGCGAGCGAGCAGTAGGTGACAAATAAGTTTGATAATTAAGGCAACTAAATCTCGCCAAATATTTGCATATCAAGTTAGATTGATTAACATGTATATTGTCTCTTGTGATTAAGCTAGTTATCATACCAAAATCAAGATTCCCGGAGAAATTAAGCGATGCCCACGACGAGCTGTCCAGAGTGTAGCGAAGAAGTATTTGTCGATGCCGATTCCGAACAAGGCGATATTGTACCGTGCGATGAGTGCGGTTCGAGCTTGATCGTCGTCGGGCTCGACCCGATCGAACTTGATGTGAAGTCCGAGGACGATGATCATCCGGACAAGGGTGACGACTATGATAGCTACCCGGACGGCGACTATTAGCCGTCGGCGGCTTTCGCATTTTTGTTGGTAAGGTCTTCGTAATCCCACTTACGATATCATCGGAATCGCTGATGCGGTCACATTGACCTGTCTCGTGGCATAGGAGCGGTCATTTAGAACGAACCGCAACTTTCCCCGCTCGCCTCTTCTTTCAAAAATTAAGGAAAAACCTTGTCATCCGCAGCGGATAGAGCTGGCACGCGAATTGTATAGGGAACCGTCGACGGTCCGGATCTCCACGGCTTTCCGGGCAGTCACCTAGTTTGACAACGATCAACCTTGCGGATGGTTCCCATTCACATAAACACATAATGGCCATTTTCGGGATACAGCATTTTGGATTTTCTGATCTTCGCACCGCAGCGAGAATCTTTTGGTCCTTCGCGGTGACGGGTACAATTTTGGTCCTTGCTCTGTCCATCGCGGGCGCCGTCCAGTTTCCGCTTTATAAGTTAGTTATCCTCTTGTCGGCGATATGTATTGCCGGCCTAACCGGCCAGCACGAAGTTCGGCTGCCAAAAACTCACATCGAAATAAATATCGGGATCATTTTTGCGATCTGGGGCGTGTTTTGGCTGGGGGAAAGTGGCGGGATCCTGCTCGGCACCATCGCATTTGCGACGCAGATGTCGCGTGATCGCAACATTAAGGCACCAGGTGTTTTCGCCATCTGCTCGAGTGTCATATCGGTCGGGCTGTGTGCGACGGTCTTCGGACTGATCTACAGGCTCAATCCGATCCAGGATCCTCAAGGGTCGGGAATTGACGACACAACTATTATCCTGGTCGGTTCATCGGCCATATGCCTGGGCAATTTTCTTATCTTTACGTTATTCGATCTCGGTTTTCGGTTGACGCAAGGTACTTCGATCGACCGATACGGCAAGACGGTCAATTCCCGAATATTACAGGTACTGGCGTCACTCGGGGCGACCATCGCATTATGCTTGCTGTTTGCACGTTTTGGTATCGCCTTTGGGCTTGTAGTCGCACCGCTGGCCGTATTTGCAGTTATCGCTTACCGGATCCACTTAAACAGCCTTGAGCTCAAAACAGCCCAGATCCTCGAGGCAAGCCGCGTTCATTTAGCGACTGTCGAAGCCATTGCAACCGCTATTGACGCCCGTGACCAGGTTGGCAGCGGGCATGTCAGGCGGACGCAGATCTACGCTATCGGGCTGGGAAAAGCGCTTTCGCTGTCTGAGAACGAGATCGATGCGCTCCGCACCGGAGCACTCCTCCATGACATCGGCAAACTAGCGGTTCCTGACCACATCCTCAGCAAGCCCGGGCCGTTGACGCCCGCTGAACTCGACAAAACAAAGATTCATTCCCTGGTTGGAGCTTCCATTCTGGAAAAGGTCGGATTTTCCTCGCCAGTGGTTCCCACCGTCAAATACCACCACGAATATTGGAATGGAAAGGGATATCCCGAGGGATTGAGCGGTGAAAACATACCGTTGACAGCCCGCATCCTGGCTATCGCAGACACATTTGACACCCTCCGAAGCCCGCGGCCCTATCGGCCTGCGATGTCGAGGGAAAAGGCCCGAGAGCACATGCGCGAGTGTTCCGGTACAAAATTTGATCCGAAGCTGGTAAGCGTGTTTCTGAAAAATCTGGCTGCGTTCGACGCCGATCTCGTGGAGCATTCACTAGGTTATGAACCGGTAGTGTCGGTCTTCGGCTCCGCCCTTGACGATTCGACCGGAAACTATGTCGAGCAGATCAAGCACGCTAACAAGGAGGTCGTTACCCTGTTCGAACTCGCCCGCGAGTTCGGCGACTGCGGAAGCCTGGAAGAGATGCTCTCGCTTTTCACGTTCAAAATAAAAGAGTTGGTTCCTTTCGATACCTGCGCCGTATATCTGCTCTATGAGTCAAACCAGTATGCCGCCGCCGCTCACGTTGAAGGCGACCGTCGTGAACTTCTGCTGGCAAAGCGAATAAAGATCGGTGAAGGAGCAACCGGCTTTGCTTTGAAGAAACTGGAGCCGGTAAAGAACGTAAATCCCGATCTCGATTTTTCGGTGTCGCACTTGGAATTGATCCAGCAATATTCAACGATGGCATCGATCCCCTTAATGGGCGACGACGCCTTGATCGGAGCCGTATCTGTCTATGCAAACGACTTGGTTTCGTACGAAGAGGAGCACATCCGGTTGTTAGTAGCGATCTCGAGGATTGCCGCAGACGCCATCTCCAAATCCAGACAGCATGCCGAGGCCAAGGCACACGCATTAACGGATACGATGACCGGGCTTCCAAACGCTAGAAGCTTGCAGCTCGAATTTAATAAAGAAGTTGGACGAACGGCTCGATCCGGCATGAGCTTTCAGGTTCTGGTTCTTGACCTGGACGGTTTCAAAACCGTTAACGATACATTTGGCCATAAAGTCGGCGACGAAATGTTGCGTAGCGTCGGCCGAGTCATACAGGACCAGCTACGCGAATACGATTTCCTGGCTCGTTATGGTGGTGACGAGTTTGTCGCGTTGATCCCGGAGGCTGATCACGGGGTTGTAGTTGACGTATGTTCACGAATAGAGAAGGCCGTCTCGGAATTTCGCCTTACGATCGACGAACAGCGATACGCGTCGGTTGGTGTAAGTATTGGGGCTGCCGGCTATCCGGCACAGGGACAGACCTTCGACCAAATGGTGATCGCTGCCGATAAGGCAATGTATGTTCGAAAAGCGAGGCGTAAACAGACCCAAGATCAGGCAAGACAGACTGCGACGGCACCGCTCTCGGAATTATTGGCGCAGGCGGCGGAGTACGACCTGACAGAATTAGAACACTCGGACAGGCCGACTGGCGATGGGCTGATCGTGGAACTCGACGAGTCGGCGGTTCTGATGGCTTCCGCGTCAGTAAACTAGATACTGTTTAGAATGCTTGCGAAAAGCGGAAATGAAGATGCCCTTGCTTCAGCTGATAAATCGCATTAGGACCGACCGTTTGCGGGATCAGGAACCTCGGGGGATTAAAAAGATATCCATAATCGACCGCAAACTCACCACCGATCGGGGTTTTTAGTCGCAAGCCCAGACCTGCCGTATGTGACCAGAGGGCCCGCAGATTTTGTTTAACAACGTCATTTACCGGAGCGTTTGGAGGATTAAAGATCTCGCCCACTCGTCGAAATACGTTGCCGCCGTCATAGAATGGCACCGCGCGAATTGAAGCGGTTAGGGGAATACGAGCTTCCAGATTGACGATGGCCAAGGCATTTCCTCCAAACGGTATCGTAAACGGAGAAATGCTGACGGGTTTTCGGTTGCTATCAAGAAATGTTCCCTGCGGCACAATGACGACTCGCGGCCCGGCTTCTTCAGTATCGAACCCGCGTAAAGTAGTCGAGCCACCGGCAAAAAACCGCTCGCTTATCGGAAGGATCCCTGTGAGGTCCGGTAATTGGGGATTTATTAAACTGTTTGGCGACGAATAGACGGACGCCAATCCGAGCACCGCACGGGCGGCAAGCGTAGTATTTTTTACCCCCGGAAATGTGTAATACAGATTGTAGCTGGCCTGAAACTTTTGGAAACCCCGATTTGCGCCGAGTTGCGGCACAGACAGATTGTATTCGACAGTTAGGTAATCGCCTCGTGTCGGATCGCTCGCATTGTAACGGCAACCTTGGTCCGGCTCGCCGGTAGCTATCATTTGTAAGAGTGAAAACTTCTTCGAACAGTTTTCGCGAGTATCTCTCACAAACGTTACGGCGGGCCCCGAGATCCGAACGCGCGCATCTGGCTCCAACAGGTCTTTGATCAGAAGGCTGCCGACATTAGCCAACCGGACATCCTCAAATCGATATCGCATAAAAACAATGCTGCGATTTTTTCGACTGAGTGTCCGGCTCGTTTCAACCGAGAACGACAGGCGGTTAATAGTCGGGCTTCCGGTTTTCGTTCCGAATTCATCGATGGGATTGCCGTTCGCGTCGATTCGCTGCACAACACCAAACGTTCCTTTATCAAAGGCAGATCGAAAGAACCGAGTCACCGTCGAATCCCGTTGATATTGAGCGGAAATAGTTAATGGCGTGAATCGTCGTCCACCATCACGTAAGAACCGCGGCTCGATCAAGTCAAGCTGAACCAGCTGTTGGCGTTGACTCCAGCGGGTACGAGCTCCGCCCTGCCAAAGGTTACCCATAAGGTTGACGTGACGAATGTCAAAAAAGCCGTTGAGCCCAAGATCCGTCGAATAGCCGCCGCCATAGGTCAGGAGCCGCGGTGGCTGTTCGTTTACGTTTATAATCACGTCCGAAAGTCGATCGCCATTGGGTTTATTTCCGGCCGGCTCGGGTTTGATCTCAACTCTGTCGAAGGCATCGGTTCCGTAAAGATTCTGTTCGCTGGAGTATACGTCCGTCGCCCGCAAAAAATCACCGCTCTGAAATGTTGATGCCTTTAAGATGGCCGAGGGTTTTGTCTGTTCGTTGCCGGTCACGAGGACGCGGTTTATAACAACTCGCTGGCCTTCGTTCTCGACTTTGAACTCGATCTTTACGGGGGAACGATTCCCGCTGGCTCCGGGTTCCGTGATCGAATACGTGACCCGCGCGTCATAGTATCCACGGTTCGAATAAAATTCCCGTAACTTCTTTACCCCGTTTCTAACCCTGGCTCGTGAGAAATTCGCACCCGCCATCGTTGGAAGCTGAGCCTTTAGCTCATCCTCAGAAAATGCCTTATTACCGATGATGTCAACGGCTTCTACAACGGACGGAGGCCCTTCTTCGACTGCAAAGCTAATGATCAGATTGTCACCGTCGGGCGTGACACCCTGATTGACGTGAACCTGCGCAGATCGATACCCCAGTTCATTCATCAACGACGTTATGGTGGCTGAATCGCGCTCCAAGATCGCCAAACTGGTGTAGCCGTTTCCATAACCGAATATAGGGATCACTCCCAAAATATTGGCCTCTTGTGACTCCAAAACGGGACGGATCTCTTCGATCGGTAGTAGATCTGTACCGGTAATTCGGATGCTTACGAGCTTAAGCTTTCGATTCTTATTAACGTTATATTGAACGTTTACCGTGCGGCCGTTAAGATCCGCGCCGCCAAGGGTCGAGCAGACCGCCGTCGTGCCGTTGATCGTGGGCAAAGTTCCCGTGTCACTTATCGGCGGGATAACTGAGCATGTTGGCGTCACATCGGCAAAGAAGAAACCTTTCTCCTGAAAATAGTTCTCCAACCTCCGCTCGCCTTCAACAATTGCGGAGTAATCTATACTTCCTTCGCGCTTGATAGGTATATTCTGCGTCAATACCGAATCGCTAACTTTCGATTTATCGGCAACGCCCGTGATTTTGACTATCGGACCCACCTTTCCATTTAATTCGATCGAGATCGTGTTTTTATCGCTGTCATAGCTCGTGCGGGGTTCCGCAAGCTCGGGAGCCACGAAATCGAGCTTTTGCAGATATGACTTGATCTTTTCAATGTCATTATCCTGCTTTGATCGCGAGTAATATTCACCCGGCTTCAGACGTAGAAGTTCGGATGGGATCGGAGCTTTTAGCCCCTCGATATTGATAGCAAATTTTTCGAGCTTCGCCTGCTCATTAGGAGTGACCTTAAAAACGACGCCCACCGTATTATCGCGGTCGGTTGGTTTCTGCACGAAGCTAACCTCCGACTTATAAAACCCGCGTCCACGTAAGTAATCGAGGACCTGATCGCCATTTTCCTGAAGTGTCTGCTGTGTAAAAAAGGTGCCGGGTGCAAGAAGATTTAGTTTGAAAAGCAGATCTTGCTCGGTGATCTCGTCACCCGTTCCATTGCCGATCTCGATGCTGACCTTTTCGACCTCCGGCTTGCGCTTGATGACGTAAGACAGAACGACACCACCTTCTGAATTTAGGGACGCGGCAACTGTGACCGAGGCTATTTTGGTCGTATTGTACAGATCCTGGATAGAATCGCGGACTTTACTGGTCGCATACGCGGTGCCAACAGAATCAACCACCTTTTGTCGAAGGGTTTCCACAGCGGAACTCGCAGCTCCATTTCCGAGATTTATCTCGATCTTATCGATCCTCTGATGCTCGAATCTGTTCTGCCCCGATGCCTCAGCGACCACGCATAACAGAAGGACAAAAATTGCGAACGTAAAAATGGTTAGAGGCCCTCGAAGCATCGGCAATCTTCGAACCCGCAGTTCGTCTCCCCACAAATTTTGTTTGATAACCTGCGCCATTCCCAAACTGCCCTAAGCCATCCTAGAATCTCTTCCTGAATCTAATTTCAAAACTAAAGTTATCTCGATTTCGCGTTACATTACTTAGCGATCGCTGCTCGTACTGGGCAACAAATGACAGCTTATTCGAAACGCGGTACTCAAGAGCCAGGACCTGATTTTGGTCCTGTGAAAGATTGGTCGAATAAGTCACCCGCAAGTTGTTATTGATTTGCCGTCCCACCGTTAATCGTGCGGACGGATTGAGCTGCTGGCCCGAAATGATAGGGTCGATCTCAAACACGTTGAGTCCAAAAAGCTTATCCGTCGCCTTTCGCGCAGGGTTATTGATGATACTGTCGGTTAGGATCTCAGCGGCCGTATTGATACCGGTTTGAGCGATCGTCGGGATTCCTCCAACGGCATTGGACAGTGAACCCGTGGTGATCAGCGAAACCACGTCAGCCTGAGGCAGAGCTGGACTCGACCGAACGGTCGCCGAAAGTAATTCCGAATCCTTCAACGGGCCGGAAAGGTTCACAAAGACCTGATAACCGGCGATCTCGGATTCCGCCTGAAGGTTAATAATGGGATCGATCGATGTATCCGGCGGAAACTCGAGTGTTGCACGCTGCACCTCGTACCGGTCTTTGCGAAACAGGATCGTACCGCTCGTCGCGGTTATGCGGCCGGTGATCCTTGGATCGTTCGAATCGCCGTTAAGGACAAGGGACAATGAGGCTGTCAGGTCCGCGATGTTGTTTTTGACGACAAGAGCGTCCCGACCTTCGATCACCAGATCGTACCGGATCGCGGACATGGAGCCGCTGCTGGTTGAAAGTACTGTATCGCGACGTGCACTCACCAAATTAGCGAGGTCGATGTCCTTTGAATAAAGGATCCGTCGGGCAAAAACCCGTCCGGACACGGTCATCTGGAGATTATCGCCAGAGCTCAGCCGTCTGCCCGAAAACTCTAGATGGGCATCGCCGGTTGTGAGAAAATCTTTCGGCAGCGGGACCGTGATGTTATCGCCGCTCAGAGCGAACCGAAAAGACTGTACCGATAGGTCCTTTAAAATGGCACCCCCATTTGCGTTAAATACACCGCCTCCCAAATATCCCTTTGCCTGCTCGATCTCCGCTTCATTTGCCGTAAAAATGACCCGTGTTTTCACCCTTTCAAATGTCAGGCGGTCCGATCCCACAAATGTAGCTACTGACGCATTCTCAGTCGAAGCCGTCCCGGACAGTCGCGAAGCATTATTTGTCCCGGTCAAATGGATCGAGACATCAGCAATGCCGGAAAAAAACATGTCGGAATTTGCCAGGTTCAGAAGATTTAGGCTGACATTCCCATTTACTTCCAGATTATTGACCGCATCGTCGGACAGAGCCTTGGTTCCGCTAACGGTCATGTTTGAACCGCCTCCGGCAAATTTAGCTTTTTCGAAAACAAGTTCGCGTCGGTTGAACTTAACCGAGAGCGGTTCCACTGCGGTTAACGGAGTGTCCTGAATGTTCAGGGCCAGTTGGTCAAACAATGCCGTTCCGCTAACGGTGGACGAATCGTATACAAGTACGCCGTTCGCATCCTTTGTTCGAAGATTTCCACCGAACTCGATCCGACCGGTTCCTGTTCCGGTGATCGCGAGGTTTTTCAACTGCGGAACAAATGCGAGATATGGTGAAAGCGGGGTCTGATCAAACGATGTCGTCACCTTAAAGGGCAAATTGTCGTTGTCAAAATGAACCTCGGCATTTATGACCTGATTCCGTCCGTCAAGATTTGCGGTCAGATTTGCGGTCAGCACATTATTCTCGGTCTTCCCGTTGATGGTCAGGTCACCAAGCGGACTTTCGCCAACGAGCACTTGTCTGGCCACGCCGTCAAAGTGAACGTCGAAAGTTGCCGGACGGTCAGCCTGGCCGACGGCTTTTGCAGTCAAGTCCATCAGACCGCTGATCGTTGGAATACTATCGTTCTTTGGCAAAAATGCGAGCACGAGAGGGACGGGAACTTGCTTTCCGATAATATCGAGGTCGAATGCAGAAGATTCTCGATCATAGCTGCCTTTGGCCGTTACGAACCCGCTGCCAAGATGAATTTCGCCCGATTCGAGATCGATGCGTGTTCCGTGAAACACCGCTTTGGCGGCGAGCGTGTCAAAGGTCTGTCCGGCTATGCTGCCATTCGCGGCAGAGATATCGATGTTCCCCTGGGCGTTGTTTGGTAGTCCGGTGATCGCGACCGTTCCCGACGTTTTGCCGCTAAAGTCACTGAGTCCATCGGGCAGATCAACCGGAAGTGCGGCGAGCAGATCACCAGCACTGATGCCGCTGAGACGCGCCGTGACGGTCGTGTTATTCGAACCGCCATATGGTATCAATATCTCGAAATCCGTCGTGCCTCCCAGCCGTTCGGCAAGTTTCCCGTTTCGAATTTCAACTCCAGACTGATTAACGACCAGATCCGTTGAGACCGAACCCACATCACGCTGCCGCATAATGAACGAATTAATATCTATCTTGCCCTGGATGTTGGGATCAAGAAGGTTGCCAGTGACCGTGCCCGCAAATTTCATGTTCCCGGCAAACTCGATATTGAGCGACTCAAATTGTTGTTCCATGGCGGGCAAAGCCCCGGTTATCTGGATCAACCGCCTGATCTCCGATGCATCAGCCGAGTTAAGGGTCAGCTGCAGATTCGAATCGTTGTCACGAAGATCGAATCGCCCGGCCGCGGCTAATTCGCTGTTGGCGGTATTTAGGTGAGCACTTGCGATCGTAAAGAGTCCTTTGTCGGCGGTGACATCGATCTTGCCGTTGATCGGCATAGTACTGCTTGCGGACCCCGCATTTGCAGAAATATCCAGATCCAATTGTCCGGAGGCCGACCGAAAATCGGTACCCGGAAATGTCAGATGGGCGTGACCGGTTGTCTTGCCTGCGATGGCGATCACCCGTCCGCTCTGCAAAGCTGCTAACTTCGAAAGATCGAGCTCTGTAAACGTCGCGTCGATCTTCGATTCCGAGCGAGCATTCAGTGCGATCTCCACCGAGCCATTCACGGAGCCATCCATTACCGATGCATTTAACTGGTCCAAAAGAGCCCGATCATTGTTTATCGAAACCTTGGCTGAGGCCGAGCCGAGCGAAACGCTGCCAACAGTTCCACCGCCGATACTCATATCGGCGGTTGCCCGATACCGTCCGGAGGGTTCAACGATGAATACGGGTTTGTTGAACTTGACCGCGTCGAGCGTACCCCCGTTTTCTAATTGTTTGCTTTTAGCCAGCGTTATCCTTCCGGCGTCGATATCGTTCGATCTGCCCTCCACGGTTCCGTTCCTGATGGTTAGCCGGACCCCTCCGATATTCAGGTTGCCGAGCACAGCCGAATTGGTGTCGATCTTCGCTACACGGAGTTTGTCGGCATAGATCACCGACGTTCCATCGTTATACTGCAATGTCGCGAGCGGGGATTCGACCCCCTCAATGCGGGTACCGTTGCTATCGACACGATCGGCTCTAAGACCGGCAACCGAGATATCTGTAGCTTTATTCTTATTCTTAACTTTGAGTTCGCTAACGTTTACGCCCGTGACCTTGTTCTTTCCGAAAGCCGCCGTTCGCGACGTAATGTTTCTACCTTCAACTGTCGTTTCTCCGCCTCTTTTCTTTACCCGAAGGTTTCGGGCCGCTACGCCATCCA
>JBBRSH010000045.1:0-28924 GCA_038245555.1 Pyrinomonadales bacterium
CGAGGTCCTCTATCGCCCCACGTTCCTGCCGCTCCCGGAATTTGCGGTCAGTATGGTCTTCGGCGAAATGGGCGACGCACTGCTGCTCGCGAGCACAAAGGTAATGCCAAAGCGGCTGGAAGAAGCGGGTTTTGAATTTAAATATCCGCACCTAAAAGAAGCTATCGAGCGTGCGGTTAAATAGGATCACTGCTGAAGTTTGAAAATGACCGGACGGCTCGGGGCGGCGTCGGCTTCGAATGGAGCAATCTGAAGATTTAGCAGGTATTCTCCGTCTTCAACTGAATTGGGAATGTAGATAAGCTCAGTGATCGTATTGTTTATGCGCGTTTCGGGATTCGTATCGAAACTTCCCGGTTCGATATTCCAAAAAATTCGGTGGTTACTAAGCTTCCCCTCATCGAAAATGCGGTCGATCGAGGGCATGTCCACGAGCAGATGTTTGAAACCGCAGTCCACAATGTATTCCATAGCGTCTGCTGTGAAATAAGGCGGTATCTCGGCGCCGTACTGACGGGTCAACTTGCTATCGTCGTTCGGCAGCGTCCGCACGATCAATGCCCCTCTGTTTACCAGAGACGCTTCCGGACCTGAAATTGCCGATTCGCTCATCGACTTCGTGATCAGACGAGCCGAGTCTCCATGGTTTTTAGGTTCTACCGAGATCAAGATAGCCGGGACCAGTACGTCGTGCAGGCAGTCTCTGACTGAAATCCGCTCGTTTGTAATATGCCCGACGCATTCCGTATGAGTTCCGTTGCAATGAGGGATCAGCGTGTATCGCTCAAAATTAACGCTGCCGCCCTGTCGCGTATCTCCGATCATTTCGCCCGATCGACATGCCTGGGATACGGCCGGCTCGACGCCATATGCGTTCGGCTGCGGGCCGTTGAACCGCAGCGGAATCGATATGTCAATGGAGACGTCGCCATCGACCTCGAAAGTGACGCCGCCTGACTCGAATCGTAAGGTCATCGTGGGTTTTGCTGCGAAGAAATGTCGGCGGAGGCGTTTAACCAGTCTTGATAGGCGTCGAAGCTGTACTGGCGCCCGAGAAACCCCTCGACAAGCTCTTCCGCGGGTTTTGAACCGCCCGGTTCAAGTACGGTTCGGCGGTACCGATCCGCGATCGTCGCGTCAAACAGGTTGTTTTTATTGAATTGGCTGAACATATCCTTCGCGATCACCAGCGACCACATATAGGTGTAGTAGATCGCCGAATATCCGTCCAGGTGACCAAATGACGCCTGCATATGCGTCCCTTCGATACTGGGTCCCGGGAGGTAGTCGTCGTTTATGCTCTTGACCATTTCATCCGTATTTACTTCGGCGGGCGGCCGGTCAAAAATGCTAAGCGAGAGCCTTGCAAAGACCATCTGCCGGCGGACTCCGTATCCTTTTCCAAATTCGTCTGCCGCCTTCATCTTTGTGACCATCTCACCTGGGATGACCTCACCGGTTTGATAATGCTTTGCAAATTGCCGCAGGGTCTCGGCGTCCCGTGTCCATTCCTCAAGCATTTGCGAAGGAGCTTCGACAAAGTCCCATTCAGTTTGGATCCCGCTAACACCGATCCACCGGTGACGCCCGGCAAATAGGGTGTGAAGCAGGTGCCCGAATTCGTGAAAAAGGGTAACCACGTCTTTGTATTCCATCAAGCCGGGATCGTCCACCGTGGTTCGCGGCAGATTGCAGACAAGGGCAGCTTCCGGGATCTGTTTCCCGGCGATCCCGTTTCTCAGTGGAAATTCGGCAGCATGGCTGTGCTTGCCTTCGCGGGGGTGCATGTCGAGATAGAAACGGCCAATTAGTTTGCCGCCTTCAAACATTTCCCAGCATTCCACCAGCGGGTCCCACGCCGGAGCATCAGTTTGTCGTTCAAACGTCACTCCGAAAAGCCTTGCGGTTACGTCGAGAACGCCTTGCTTTACCGCAGCATACGGAAAAAAGGGCCGTGCATTCTGCGAGTCAAAACTGTAATTTTCCTTTGATACGAGCTCTGAATAATAACCCGTCTCCCAACGGTCGACATCCGTCGCATCGGGCACGTCCTTACGTTTACGCTCGAGCAATTCCTGATAATCGCGTCTTGCCCGGTCTGCGGAAACCCCGACGATCTTTGTAATAAAATCCGATGCCGTCTCCGGCGTCTTGACCATCTTGTTAGCGGTTATGTATGCGGCCCAAGTTGGAAACCCGAGCAAGTTGGCGAGTTCATATCTCTTCGCGATCATCTTGTCGAGGACTTCCATATTCTGCGGAAAGGCTCGATTATTCGCTGCATAATACATTCGCTTCCTAAGAGATCCGTTTTCTGCGTAGGTCATTACAGGGACCAGATCGGGGTAGTCGATCGTAAGCGTTATTTTGCCGTCCGCATTGGGCCTGTGAGCCTCGATGAAATCCTGGGGCAGGCCCACAAGGTCATCAACCGTGTCGATCTCAACAGTAGTTTTATCGTCGCGAATATTTCGTGCAAATTCCTGTCCAATGAGTACCAACTCGTCGTTCAGAGCTTTGATCCTTTCCCTCGTCGCCGTGTCTTTATCGACACCCGCGAGGCGAAAATCTCTGAGCAGCTTTCCAATGTAAAACCTCGTCTCGTCGTCCGCCTGACTGGCGTCTACGGCGGCCAATGCGTCATAGATCTCGCGGTTAAGCGAGATATCGGTTGCAAACGCCGCGATCTTTTGAGAAATGCTTTCCGAAGCCTCGCGAAATTCCTGGTCCGGGTGAACTTCCTGGATAAGGGACGCCTGCTGCACCGCCGAATCGATGTACGCGTAAGCCTCATCGAGCGGTTCAAGCGTATTCTCGATCGTCCGCTGGCCTGTAACCGACAACATGCGGTCGAGAGCGGCTTGAGCAAGCGATACCCGACCCTCCTGGATCTTTACGAAATCATCCGGAGTAGATCGGTCCCCCCAGAATGGACGGTCTGCCGCCGCCGTGTTTGAAGCACTATCAAATGTGGTCATAATAATCGATCGGATAATTGCGAAGCTTATAAACCGCGAATCTGGATCATCACGGCATTTAGGTCGATGTCATTAACGTTCTCGATACCGGAGCATATCTGCATCAACAAGCTGTCTTGAGCGTTTCCCCGTTCCTTTGCCAGAGAATACGGCATATCCTCGCGGAAAGTTACCATCGAATACTTAGAGAAATAGTCGGGATAGATCTGCTCCAATTTCGTTTCAAGTTCTCTCTTGCGGACGAAGACCGGATCTGCGACGGCGTCACGCATTTCGTAAAAATTTTCCTCCGCCATATCGGCGATGGCGTCGGTGTTTATCTTCCGAAGTTTGCTGAACTTTGAAAACACGGCTTCCCAATCCGGGCCGTGTTGGTCAATAAGCAGATCGAGCACACGAACGTCCTCAAATGCACAGTTCATCCCTTGCCCGTAGAACGGGACGATCGCGTGTGCCGAGTCGCCAAGCAAGAGGGCTTTGCCGCCCACACTCCAGGGAAAGCATTTTATCGTGCCAAGATTTCCGACCGAATGGGCCGAAAAATCTTCATGCAGCGTCGGCATCAGCGGCATCGCATCGGCAAAATTCGCTTCAAAGAACGACGAGACGGTCTGATCGTCAACTAAGGTCGCAAACGAGTTCTCGCCCTCATGAGCCAGAAAGAGAGTACAAGTAAAGCTGCCATCAAAATTTGGCAGCGCGATCATCATAAATTTATGACGCGGCCAAATGTGTAGAGCCGTCTTGTCCAATCGAAAACCGCCGGACGGATCCGCTGGAATATGAAGTTCCTTGTATCCATGATCGAGCCAGCTTTGCGAAAACTCGAAACGCTCGACCCCGCCATGAAGCATCGCGTTTCTCACAGCCGAACCGGCACCGTCAGTCGCGATCGTCGTGTCGCCGGTCACGGTCAACCCGCTCGCAAACTTTGCCTCGCCCGAATTGCAGTCAAAATCGACGCATGGTTCGTTAAAATGGAATCGTACACCCGGATACTTTTCTGCTTCGTTAATAAGCGCAATGTTCAGCCCCGTACGCGAAACTGAATTTATATGTTCGTCCGCGCGCCCCGAATACGGCAGCGATCTTGTATCGCCTGCCGGTGAGTGCACCATGCGGCCGTACATCGGCACCGCCTCGGCGAGCATATATTCGTCCATTGTGGCTTCGCGAAGAGCAGCGATGCCGCGATCCGACAAGGCCAGATTGATGGAGCGGCCAGCCGCGACCTCCTGCAAGCGCATATCTCCGCGAGACTCATATATCTCGACAGGAATGTCGCGTTTAGCGAGATAGATCGCTAACAGCGAACCGGCGAGGCCAGCGCCGATGATCGTAACGTTCGACATAAATTAAGGCAATTTCACCACACCGGACACAGATAACACAAAGGCAGAACCGCCGGTCCTGCCATTCATAGACATAAATTTTACCGCCGCCGATTAACCGATAACGAGATCAGGCAAGCTTTTCCACCCGCACCGCAGTGACCTTGAATTCCGGTGCTTGGGTGAATCGGTCGCGTGTTGGGCCGGTCGCGTAGTTTAGAAATACCTTAGGATCGTGGAATGAAGCGAAAAGCTCTCCGGCATTTACTTTATTGCTAACTTCGGCAGGCAGAACGGCCTCTCCGTAACGACTCGTCAACCTGACGCTTTCGCCGTCGACGATCGATAGTCGCAAGGAATCTGCCGGTGAGATCGTCAGCAGATCGGTTGGACGAAGCTTAATATTTGGCGTCCGCATTGTCATCGTGCCAGCATTGAATTGCTCAAGGACGCGCCCGGTCGTCAGTAGAAACGGATACTCGTCCGAGATGGTTTCCTTGGTCGGGCGGAACTTTATCCTTCTCAGCGCGGCGGTCGGCCCGTTGGAAAACTTCTTTGTGTGCAAAATCTCAGTGCCCGGATGATCCAGATCGGGACATGGCCACTGGATACCATGTTTCTCGATCCGATCGTATGTAATTCCATAGCCGCCAGGCCAAACAGCCCGGACCTCGTTCCAAACCTCTTCAGCAGTGTTGAATGAAAAATCGGCTGGGTAGCCCATCGCGGCCGCCAGATCACAGATGATCTGCAGATCTGATCGCGAATTGCCACGCGGTGTCACGGCTGTCCTGATCCGCTGGACTCGTCGCTCACCGTTCATGAATGTTCCGTCCTTTTCAAAGGATGTCGTTGCCGGGAAAAAGACGTGTCCGAACCGCTTTGCAGTTTCATTCATAAAAAAGTCCTGAATGATAACGAGATCCATATTTGCGAATGCCTTTTCGGTTTCGTGAGCATTAGCATTTGAAAGAAAAACGTCATAACCGATCGCCCACAGCGCTTTGAGCTTTCCGTCACGGGCGGCATCGATCATCTGAAGTTGATTGAGCCCTGCTTCGACCGGAATAGGTCTTTTCCAGACATTTTCGAAAAGCTCTTTCCCAGCCTCCACCGCGATCGATCCTGTCAAAATGCCCGGATCGCAACCCATGTGGGCTGAACCCTGCACATTGTTCTGCCCGCGAAGAGGATTGACGCCGGCACCCGGTTTGCCGATATTTCCGGTCAGGAGCGCAAGATTAACTATTGTCATCACGCCCTCGGTTCCCTGAAAATGCTCGGTCATGCCAAGCCCGTGCATCGCCATCGATGGCGTATCGGTAGCATAAATACGGGCCGCTTTGCGAATGAGTTCAGCGTCCACACCGCACCTTTCGGCCACCGCTTCGGGCGAGTAGACAGCGACGAATCCGCGAAATTCCTCAAACTCAGCAACTCGTGTCCGAATAAATTCCTGGTCAGTCAATCCCTCATCGATGATCGCGTGGGCCAGGGCATTGAACATCAGGATGTTGGTTCCCGGCCGCAGTTGTAAATGAACATCAGCGTACTTTGTGAGTTCGGTTTTTCTGGGGTCGACGACGATCAGTTTAACCCCTTTCTTGATGATGGCCTGTTTGATGCGAGCCCCGGGAATTGGATGATTTTCGGTTGGGTTTGCACCGCAGAGGATGATCGTACGAGCCTTTTCGATGTCGTCAAAGGAATTGGTCATCGCACCGGTGCCGATCATGATCTTCATCGCCGCTGCCGACGGCGTGTGGCACACGCGGGCGCAACAATCGACGTTGTTGGTACCTAAAACAACGCGAGTGAACTTCTGCGCCAAGTAGTTTTCCTCGTTGGTCGCTCGGGCAGAACCGAGCACTCCGATGCTTTCCTTGCCGTATTCTTTGTCAATCGCTTTGAGTTTTTTGGCCGCAAAGGCGATTGCTTCCTCCCACGAAACTACGAGCCACTCGTTGCCTTCGCGGATCATCGGCTCGGTCACGCGGTCGTCAGCGTCGATGAAGTCAAATGCATACCGGCCTTTCACGCAGAGGTGTCCGTAATTCACGGGTGCATCCATCACTGGTTTCACCTGTACGACCCGATCGTCGCGAGTGCCGACATTCATTTCACATCCCGTGCCGCAGTAGGGGCATGTGGTCCGCGTCCACTCTGTCGGGAAACCGCGTTCTATCACCGTTTTGTCTTCAAGTGCTCCGGTCGGACAGGCGTCTGAACACGCTCCGCACGAAACGCAGGTACTGTCGCCAAAGGCACCGAACGAGTCCGACAATATTTGTGATTCTTCGCCCCGGCCGAGTACATGCCATACGAATTGGCCCTGAACATCAGCGCAGATACGGACGCACGCATAACAATTGATGCATCGCGACATATCAACGCCGATGTACGTATGCGAGGAGTCGCTCTGAACGGTGTGATCCCCGTGAAAATCATTCGCTGTAAGTCCATATTCTCGGGCTAGTTTGTGAAACAATTTGTCGGGATATTCCGTGAATGCGTCGGCGGGATAACTGCCTGCGAGCATCCGCAAGTTCCATTTTCGGGCGTCCTCAACCGAAGCACTATGGGTTTCGATCTCCATCCCATCGGCGAGAAGGGTAGTGCACGACACCACCTCGTGTGCACGTCCTTTAATATCGACGAGGCACATTCGGCACGCACCTACAGGTTTTAGCCGCGCATCGTTGCAAAGCGTCGGAATATCGATGCCAAGTTCCCGGGCGGCGGCAAGAACCGTGACGCCATCGGCGAATTCATGTTCCAACCCATTTATACTCGCTCGCAACATATCGTTCCTCATTATAAGTATACAACTGGGTTGCGGTGACCCATGTCACAATTCGGGCAGGACAAATACCGAGCGGGCGACATTGGCCTATTCCTCGATCGATCCGTTCCTTTCACATTTGAATACCGCAAGGTCGCAGCCGTCATATACGATCATTTGGTTCCCAACGCTCTTTTCAGAACTTCGGAAAAACGGTAAACATCGGTATAGGAAGTGTATAGCGGCGTGGGGGCGACTCGGATCACGTCCGGTTCGCGCCAGTCGCATACAACACCTTTTTCGATCAATCGGTCGTGTAGATGTTTTCCGCCTTCGCTGACCCGAATCGATACCTGGCAGCCCCGCTGCGAAGGGTCTCGCGGCGTGACGAGCGAAATGCGTTCGTCAGCGATCTCATCGATAAGCGACTCAAGGTATCCAGTCAGTTTTCTCGATTTTTCGACCAGTGACGACATTCCCGCTTCCTCAAAGATCTCGAGTGATGCCCGCAGCGCAGCCATCTGAAGGATCGGCGGATTAGATATTTGCCAACCCTCCGCTCCCGCGATCGGATGAAATTCCGGCCCCATCAGAAATCTCGTCGATTTATCGTGTCCCCACCACCCGGCGAATCTGGGGAGATCAAAGGAGTTCGCGTGACGCTCGTGTATAAACGCTCCGCCCACGGCGCCCGGACCGCCATTGAGATATTTGTACGAGCACCAAGCGGCAAAATCCACGTCCCAGTCATGCATTTTCAGTTCTACATTCCCGGCGGCGTGAGCAAGATCGAAACCTACGATTGCTCCGCTGTTGTGTCCCGTTTCCGTGATCGACTGCATATCGAACGCCTGGCCGGTGTAATAATTGACGCCCCCGAGCATAACGAGAGCAATATGATCGCCATCACGTTCGATCGCCTCGATGACATCTGCGGTTCTCAAAGTAGATGCGCCCGGCCGCGGCGTCAATTCGATGATCGCTTCGGCGCAGTCAAAGCCGTGAAATACGATCTGTGACGCAACGGCATATTGATCGGACGGGAACGCACCTTTTTCGATCACGATCTTGAATCGCTCACGAGTCGGGCGGTAAAACGACACAAGCAATAGATGAAGATTAACCGTGAGCGAATTCATAACGACGGTCTCGACAGGTTTCGCTCCGATTATCACGGCCATCTTTTCCGTCAGAAATTCGTGATAAGTTAGCCACGGCGTCTTCGCGTTGATATGCCCTTCGACGCCAAGTTTCTCCCAATCGTTCAGTTCCTGCTCGACATAACCCCGGGCTATTTTTGGCATTAGGCCAAGCGAGTTGCCGGTGAAATATATAACCTCCTCGCCATCGACGCCCCGTGGAACGTGAAATCTGTCCCTGAACGCTCGCAGAGGGTCAGATGCATCCAATTCGTCGGCAACAGTTTTTGTTCGTTGTGGATCCATTGTTTATCGGTCAGTCAGTTTGTGTGTTGGACAAAGGCAGGTGTATCGAGATTCAGCCAATCGAGGGCAGACCTATGAAACAGATCCGCACGCGTTTCGTCGTCGTAGTTTCGCGACTCTATCAACCGTCCCGCTTGTGTCTCGCCTAACGGAAACGGGTAGTCGCTACCCAAAGCGATCCGGCGAGATCCGACCAACTCTATCAAATGGTCCAATACCGCTCCGTCATGAACCAGCGAGTCGAAGTATATTCGATCAAGGTAATTACGCGGGTTGATCGGATTATCAACGGCACATAGGTCAGGACGAACGTTAAAGCCGTGCTCAACGCGGCCGATCGTCGAGGGGAATGAGCCACCGCCATGGGCGAAGCAGATCCGCAGTCCCGGCAGCTTTTCGAGCGTCCCCGAAAAGATCAGCGAACAGATAGCCCGAGATGTTTCGGCGGGCATGCCGACTAGCCACGGAAGCCAGTATTTCTGCATGTCCTTTTCGCCCATCATTTCCCACGGATGGACCAGAACGGCCATTCCCAACTCTTCGCAGGCCCTGAAAAAATCAAAAAAGCACGGTTCTCCGAGGTTCAGTTGATTCACATTGGTTCCGATCTGAACACCGGCGAGGCCAAGCTTTTTACATCTTTCCAGTTCCAGGATCGCCAGGTCCGTGTCCTGCATCGGCACGGTTCCGAGACCAATAAATCTCAAAGGAAAGTCACTAATGACCTCGGCGATATGATCATTCAGAAACGACGCGATCTCGGCTCCGTCGACAGACTTCGTCCAGTAGCTAAACATCACAGGCACCGTTGATAAAACCTGAACGGTTATTCCCAGTTCATCGCATTCCTCGATCCGTGTATGAGGGTCCCAGCAATTGGCTTCGACATCACGAAACGCGGTCCCGTCATCACGCAACATTCGTGCACAGCAAGGCTTGTAGTGGTCGAGCGAAATAAAACCGCCGTAACCAAAGCTGTTCTTCCAGCTCGGAATGTCTTTCGGGAGAATATGTGTGTGTACATCGATCTTCAACACCATAATATTGTGTCACGCCTCGATGCCCAGCCCAAACTTACAGATAAACGTGAAAGCCCGGAAACGCGTTGCAGCGTTTCCGGGCAGTCCATTTTGTCAGTGTGGCGAAACGTCTATGGATCGATCCGATCGGGATCATCCCAGTCTTCGTCGTCATTATCACCCGGTCGACGACCGCCGCCGCCGCCGCCCGCCGGTGGCAGAATGTGCGGGATCTTGGCGTCATTCATCATGGCGTTAAGAGCTGCCAGATCTTCGGTAACCAGTTTGCGCACTTCCTCCGCCGCAGGCGGGATCCGTTTCGAGAAGTTCTCGACCTGCCCTAATTCATAATCGGTCGGAGCAGTCGATGCACTCTCAATGGCACCCATTAACCGGGCGATACGTTGACTGAGCGGCGTTGGCAATTCAACCAACGGCGGCCCTGCAGATCCGATCGGATTTGAATTTCCCGGAGGGGTTCCCCAGTTTACGTAGATCGCGTCGATCTTCTTGAGTAGATCATCGGCCGCCTTTTTGACGTTATCTGGGACTTGCGGGGCACCCGGCCGTTTCCACCCATCCATGGCGGCAACCAAATTCGCCCGAAGACCGACGATCTGGCCCGCCGCAGCCTGTGCCTGAGTTACAATCGGCTGCAGTCGGTTGAGAGCCGCCCGTTTCTTGGCACGGTCCTCTGCCGAGAAATTAATCCGAGGATCTTCGAGAACCTTGATCGTTTTTGAGATCTCGGTGTCGCCGAACTTGATCTTCACCGTATATTCGCCCGGATCGACGCGGAAGCCCTGTGCTCCAAAGCCGCCAAATCCACCGCCGCCGCCGCCCGCCGGGGCTCCCTCTGCTCCCGGTGCCGCTCCAGGGGCTCCCGGTGTAGCCGCCGGCCGTGTTCTAAAGTCCCAAACCCAGCGATTTACACCCTTTGTGGCATTGCACTGCGCTCCGGCACCTCCGCCGCCAAATCCGCCGCCGCCTCCGCCGCCGCCGCCGCCAGGACGACCGGCCGCAGCCAGAGCCGCTAAGGCTGCCGCTGCCTGCGGATTAGGCCGGGTACAATTTTGAGTCCTGATCGTTGCACCTTTTGAATCGGCGATCGTAATCGAGACGTTTTCTCGGTCTACGAGATTGTCTTTCAGATAAAAGTTAATGATCCCGCCATTCGGCGGATTTTGGCCATAAAAAGCTTTGTCTGATGTCAGATCTTTATTGCTCCACGTGCGATACATAACAGCCTGACGCGGATCGAACAGAAACAGTTTGCTGTCGAGCACGCTTTGATTCATCTGCATGATCGGCGTGATATCGTCCATCACCCAGATCGAACGGCCATGGGTTCCAAGGATCAGGTCGTTATCACGCGGATGGATGAGGATATCGTCAACCGGGACCGTCGGCAGATTCTGTCGGATCTGTGTCCAGTTTGAACCCTTATCGGTAGAAGCAAACAGCCCAAATTCCGTTCCGACAAACAGAAGGCTGGTATTACGCGGGTGTTCGCGAATGACGTGCACTACGCCCGAGTTTTGGGGCAGGTTTGTTGCTATCGATTTCCATGTTTCGCCAAAATCAGTGGTGCGATAAACATAGACCTTGAAATCGCCGTTCCGATGCCCGTCAAACGTCGCGTACGCAGTTCCTTCACCCTCACGCGAAGCCACAACACGCGAAACATACGTTCCCTTTGCAAGCCCCGGCACCTTGTCGACAACATTCTTCCAGGTCGCCGAGTCGCGGGTGACCTGTAGATTTCCGTCGTCAGTGCCGACCCACAGAACGCTCTTGTTCACCGGCGACTCGGAGATCGTGGTGATCGCCGGGAAGTTCTGAACGCCGTCATGTCGCGAACGCGTATTCTTATCCGGTACCTTGCCCATAACCGACAAAGTATTTCGGTCGACACCCGTCGTCACATCGCCGCCGATCCTGGTCCAGCTATCGCCCCGATTTGTCGATTTAAATAGGAAGTTACCGCCATAATAGACGGTGTTCGAATCGAATGACGAGATCAGGATCGGCGAATTCCACTGAAAACGAAGTGGTTTTTCGCCATCCTCTTCCTGCGGCCGAATGCTTTTACTTTCGCCGGTCTGTGTGTTCCGGCGGAGCACGTTGCCATCCTGCGATTCGGTGTAAACAATATTTGTATCGTTCGGATCCGGCTGGGCATAAAACCCGTCGCCGCCGCCGATCGTGTACCACTCGTCATTTGTGATCCCGCGCGGATTCATCGACATGCTCGGCCCGCACCATGCATTATTATCCTGCAGGCCGCCGCAGATCTTGTAAGGCATGCCGTTATCGGCACCAACCTCATAAAACTGTCCGATCGGAACGGTGTTGGCGTAGTCCCATGTCTTGCCGCGATCATATGTGATATTGATGCCGCCGTCGTTGCCCGTCATCAGGTGATTCGAATTTTGCGGATCGATCCAGATCGCGTGAGTATCCGCGTGCGGGGCTCTCGCAAAATTACCCGAAAACGTCTTGCCGCCGTCTTCCGAATATTGCATCGCAACGCCCGCGACCCACAATCGCTGGTCATTATTCGGATCTACACGGATCTGCGAGAAATACATCGGTCGCGGGTTGCTGTTCATATCGCTCATCCGCGTCCATGTTTCGCCCTTATCGTTCGAACGATAAACGCCGCCGTTTTGGTGTTCGACCAACGCGTAAACGATATTTGTGTCCTTCGGATAAACGACGATCGCATTACGGCCGGTCTCGTCGAGATCTACCGGCTTAGGCGTCGGAGCATTTTCATGATCGTATGGCATCCCCTTGGTGATCTTAGTCCAGGTCTCGCCGCCGTCATTGGATCTATACAGTCCGCTGCCCTCGCCGCTGCCGTTAAAGCCGAACACTGTTCGCCGGCGTTGGTCTGTCGCCGCATAGAGGATATTAGGACTATCGATATCGACGGCAATGTCAGAAGCACCGGTGTCGTCGTTGACCTTCAAAACATGCGTCCAGGTCTTACCGCCGTCGATGGTCTTGAAAACACCGCGCTCGGGACTCGCCGCCCACAGATTTCCAGTTGCCGCGACCCAGACGATATCGGGATTCGTCGGATGCACGACTATCCGCGCAATGTGGAGCGTCCCGGCGAGCCCCATATTTTTCCATGTTTTGCCGGCATCGAGCGACTTGTAAATGCCATTTCCCCATGACCCGCTTTGTCTGTTATTGGCTTCACCCGAACCTGCCCAGATGATCGACGTGTTCGACGGACTGATCGCGATGTCACCGATGCTCGAGACTGATTCCTTGTCAAAAAGAAACGTCCACGAAGTCCCGCCGTTCGTCGATTTCAGAATGCCTCCGGCAGCGGTTGCGGCATATATCGTCTTTGGATCGTTAGGCACGACCTCAATATCGTCGATTCGTCCGCCCATTGTCGCCGGACCGATCTCTCGAAAACGAAGATTCGAGATCACCGACTGGAACGTATTTGTCGGAGACGGAATCGGGACAGGCGTCGGTGACGGTGATGGCGTGACCGTCCCCCGGGGCGATCGCGTCGGCCGGGGCGTCGGGGTTGCCGCAGCGTTTGGTCTGGGTTCGTCCTGTGTCGGGTTTTGAGCCACGACATTCAAAACGACTAACAATAGTAGTAATAAAAAGACGCTAATGCCTTTTCGGGCGCGAAATGATCTCATCTAGGTTAAGTCCTCTAAAAGCTATTTTTAGGTTAGGTCGAAAAATAAAAGTAGAACCCGGTTTGTTGGATTTGCTAACAATTTAGGTCAGTTTTTGGTAATTAGCAAATAAACGCGGCCTACAATCAAGCCTTTGCAAAAATTTACAAACGGAGGCTGGATCGTAAAGGCCTCAGGATGGCGATCGTTGATCATAAAAATAGTCGCGGCATAGCAAGATCGACGGCCCACCGCTCCCCAATACTAAACCATTACGCCGATCTGCCCTGTTTATGATATTTTTAAAATTGACGCCGGTGCCTTTTGGGCTCGTTAGTTAAGCCGCGTTTTAGCTATTCCTCATGGTTGGTGCGGGGCCTGACTCGCCGCAATTTATGATCCAAGGAGCCACCCTTAATGAATCGAATATCAGTTAGCCTCGTGGGCGGCACTATCTTAGCGGTCATCGCGGTGATCGTCTGGGGCTTGATGATCCGCACCAACATCATTGACGCGGCAGCACCAGCGGTCGAGCGCCCGAATATAGTTAGGGCCGAGGCTTGGGGACCGGATCAGGCGGCTTATGATGCCGCTGTCCAATATGTTAAGCACAGTCCGCTCGTGCGAAAACCTCTGCTTGGCGTCCGCAGCCGATTGATCTCGTTTCAAACCATCGATAATGAATCGAAGGCTAATGAGCCGCGCATTCCACCATCACGTTTTCGGGCGATATTCTATGACTATTCGCGAAATCGCGACGTGGTCGTCGACGGCCGGTTTGACCAAAGTGAATCGCTCAAGGTCTCATATTCCAACGAACAGCTTCCGCCAAACGACGAGGAATTCAGCGCCGCCCTCGACGTTGTGAAACGCGACCCTGAGTTGGGCAAAAACATCGCGGCCAAAACGCTGAACGTTTATCCTCCGATGCCGCCCGTCCTGTACCCGTACGACACAGATCAGCAGGTGCAGCGAACCGTCTTTATCGGTCTTCGCGGAGGCGAAAGTTCGCCGGATAATGAGGTCGTCGGTGTCAACATGTCCACCGGGAAACTGATCCGATATCCTTCCAAAGCGCCGAAGGCAGCAAGAGCGACGGCTGTAAGTTGTGGTTTGACTGGTAACGGAGCCGCCGGTACGCGGGCGATCGCCGGTTCGGCTCGCATAACGATCTCAAAACCCGTCGGCAATGCCGAGCAGGTCGAGCTATGGGATTTCATTGTCAACCGGCCGTCATCCTCAAGCGGAACGGATGGCTCGGGCATCGAACTGATCGATATTAAATACAAAGGCAAAATGGTGCTGAAACGGATGCATGTTCCGGTACTCAACGTTCAATATCAGTTTAGCTGCGGGCCATATCGTGACTGGCAGTATGCCGAAAGCGAGTTTTCGACTCCGGCTGGATCGACCGATCTGGCTCCCGGGATCAGATTTTGTCCGAGTCCGGCGACAACGATCGTCGAAAATCGCAGCGACGCGGGCAACTTTCGCGGCGTCGCGGTTTATAACGATGCAAACGCGACTGTTTTGGTCACCGAGATGGCCGCCGGCTTTTACCGCTACCTTAACGAATATCAGTTCCTAAATGACGGCACGATCAAACCGCGGTTCGGCTTTGGATCCACGATCAGCAGCTGCGTTTGTATAACTCGAACCCATCATGCGTACTGGCGAATGGATTTTGATGTTAACAGCTTCAGCAACAACGTCTATCAGATAAATCAGACCGGTCCGCCGGTGCTCGAAACAACCGAATACACAACTAACCGCACTGCCGGAATGAAATGGCTCATCCAGGACACGATCACTGGTGACTCGGTCACCCTCACACCCAATGCCAATGACGGGACCGCCGAGGGTGACGCATTTGCCAAGGGTGACTTCTGGCTGCTCCGTTACCAGCCTTTCCCCACCGAAGTAAGCGATACCCGGGCCGGCAGCCCTTCGATCAATCTTGCTCCGTATCTCAACAATGAACCGACCGACAACCAGGACATCGTCATCTGGTACGGTGCTCACACCCAACGAAGCGACGACACCAGCTTCGCAAACAACCCGCTCCTAAACGGCACCTACACGCCCGGGCCGGATATTAAGGCAAACTGGTAATTTAGATCCGAGCGGACGATCTAACCTACGCGCAACACCGGATCATTTATCCAAAAAATGATATACGGAAAAACGCAACATTTATTGCAGAAGCCGCGTTATATATATCCATAACAAGCGGTGATCCGTCTTGCCCCATCATCAAATACATTCCTCACTGAGGAACTAATGAAAGTTCTATCTGCCCTCATAGCTATTTTGCTGTTCACCGCCTGGGGATTTTCGCAGGGTCCCGCTGCCGCGAGTAGTAGTGCAACCGCGGGAAGTCTATTAAAGATCGTCCGTCAACCCGTAACGGTTCCGAAGTTTTCCACCTCGCCCGTGATAGACGGCAAGTTGGGCGATGAGGTCTGGAAACAGGCTGCCGTATTGCAGAACCTGATCCAAACATCGCCCGAGGACAATATTGCGGCTACGAAGCCTACCGAGGTCTATCTCGGATACGACGACAAATATCTTTACGTCGCCTTCAAGTGCTGGGACGACAAGGACAAGATCCGCTCGTCGACCGTCCAGCGTGACTCGGTTTTTGGTGAAGACAATGTTCAGTTTTGGCTCGACACTTACGACGACCGCCGCCGTGCCTATAATTTTGGCTTTAACCCGTTGGGGATACAGCAGGACGGCGTAGTAACGGAAGGCCAGGGTACCGATTACAACGTCGACATAGTTTTTGAATCGAAGGGCGTGATCGAGGAATGGGGCTGGTCCGTCGAGGTCAAGATCCCTTTCAAATCGATCCATTATGCCGCCGGCACAGGTAAACAGTGGGGCTTTAACGCCGCCCGAAGCATCTCGCGTGGCAACGGGGAATATGATTCGTGGGTGCCGCTCCCGCGAGGGGTCCCGGGCTTTCTTAATAAATTTGGCAAGATCAGCGGCCTGGACGAGATCAAGCCCGAACGCACGCTTGAGATCATCCCGACATTTACCGTAAAACAGACGGGCACGCGGACAAGCCTGACACAGTTCTCGAACTCGCCGGTTAAGGCCGATTTCGGCTTCACTGCAAAATACAGCATTTCGCCGAACGTTACGCTTGATGCGGCCTACAATCCCGATTTTGCCGACACCGAGGCCGACGCCCCCGTCGTCCAGGCCAACCAGCGCTTCCCAATTTACTTTTCCGAAAAACGGCCATTCTTTCTTGAAGGTGTGGACATCTTCAAGACACCGATCGAGGCCGTCTATACCAGACGGATCGAAAACCCGGACGTCGCCCTAAAACTAAGCGGCAAGATCGGCCGGACCTCGTTTGGCATCCTCGGAGCCGTGGACGATCCGCTTTACAACCCGGAGCAGAAAAAAGCATACGCGGGCATTCTTCGCCTAAAGCGTGACATTGGGAAGGAATCGAACATCGGGGTGCTTGCGACAAGCTACAGCTATCCGCAGAGGCACAGCCAGTTGGCCGGCGTCGACGGCACATGGAAGATAAATGAGAAGTCGAGCTTTAGCGGCCAGGTGCTCGCCTCGACTTCGCGGGAGTATTTCTACGACGCGGCCCTCGACGATTCCAAATACGGGAGCGGAAAGGGTGTGGCCTATACCTATGAATACGAATTTAGCTCGCGGCATTACAGCTGGGGACTTAACGGCGATGGCGTTTCGGACAAGTTTCGGTCCGAACTCGGGTTTACGCGTCAGAACAATACGATGTCGAATTCGGGCTACTTTTATTTCAAGCCCGAACGCACTCCCAAGCGTTTCATCACCAGCAAACGCATCGGTGTAAACGCTAGCCGAAGCAATACAATGTCGGGTCGATTCCAGGGGTGGGACACGGGCTTGAACGGCTCTATCGACTTCAAGGGCAACGCCAGCCTTGGCGGCGGCTTTTCGATCGGGCGCGAGACGATCTATGAGGATGAGTTTGGGCCAAAACGAACGGCCACGCGGGCAGGCGCATTCTTTGGAGCTCCTTTCCGCACAGTGCTTGGATATGGGCCGTATAGCTATTTTTTCAAGCAGTTCAACAAGCGATTTTCTGTCAACGCGAATCTTAGCGCGTCCTTTAACAGCCTTGATTATGATTTCGGGGCCGGACCCGACTATCCGCGAGTCAGTCCCGCGGCTGTCACATACGGGCAAGACGTCGCACTCGATCCCGGCGTGGCGACGGGCATGAATTTCAGCGTGGGCACGAATGTAAAACCGACGGACAATTTCAGTTTTGGCCTTTCGTACAACAAATCGCGGCTAAAGCGCAACGCAACCAATCTGCTTACTTACGAAGCGGACAGCTATAGACTCTCGACGACCTACCAATTCTCGCGGTATATCAATCTCAAGGCCCGCGTCTACTACGACACTCTGAGCGATCACATCTTTGGGCAATACACCTTTGCCTGGACGCCGAGCGTGGGTAAGGCCCTCTACATTGGCTATAACAGCAGCACGAGTTACAAGGGCTTCGACTTCGGACAAAGACAGCCAGGCTTTCTGCAGCTTAACCAGACGTTCTTTATAAAAATGTCGTACCTCTTTCGAAAGAGCTTCTGAGGGAAGCTGACAGCTCTACTTTTGAACCTTCAGAATGGTCAGCGGGGGAAATGTGCTGAAGATAGCGGGGTAGGAACGTTCGGTTTGCAGGCCGAGGTCCTTGAACGAGGAATCGTATAACTTATTACTTTTGAAATCCGACAGGACGGCGGTGCCTCCCGGCTTTAGCACCCGGGCGATCTCGCGGCAGGCCTGTTGCCGTCCATCTTTATCGGGAATATTGTGCAGACAGAGGTTGCTGAGGATAACGTCAAAGGTTTCGTCCGCGAAGGAAAGCTGGCGCGCGTCTTCGTCGGCGATGGAGATCTTTGACGACACACCTTCAAGCTCAGCGTTCTTTAACGTATTTTCCTTCCGGTTTCCTGATAGATCGGCTGCATTCCATATATCAATGCCCGTCGCCCGGCCCGAGTCAAGCCGTTTGGCAGCCCCGATAATCAAGAGGCCTCGCCCCGTACCAACATCCAAAACCTGCTCATCGCCGCGCCATTTGACCATATTCAACATCCGGTCGCGATGGCTAAACTTCCCTACTTTGGCATAGAGCACCATAAACAGAGCTGTCAACGTGAACGAGACTGCAAAGCCGAGAAACATATTACGCAGGCCGCCCAAAAAACTCACGGCAAAGCTCAACGCGAAGAGGACGGCTGCCGTCAAACCGATCAGGCCCAGATTTCTCACGACTGGCATCGCGTCAACGCCGTAATTAGGTTTTTCCATCTTTACCTCGCAGCATGAATTTGATGAACAAGGGTTCGAAGGCGAACAAGGCGAAGCAGGTCATCGCTATAAAATGGTTGAAGCATCCAACGACCGTAGTGACGGTAAAAACGATGACGGGATAAAACACTTCGAGTTTGATCCTTGCGGCGTCGGTTTCGCCGTCCGGAACAACTAGCCCATTTTTTGGGTCCAGTGCGTGACGAAAGAGGAGATAATTAAAAAATGCACACGCAAGGTTGTTAAAACTGTATACCACAAAGGGCAGCACGATCGGGTCGTTGACAAATCGCAGGTAGTTCTTTGAAATAAACGCTGTGCTGAACGGCAGGAAAATGATCGCGACCAGCGAAAAGAAATTAAGAGTGATCAACCGCCCGCTGTATCCGGAGAGGATCCCGAAAAGCTGATGGTGCCGCCGCCAATTAAGGGATATCAGGGCAAACGTAATGAGAACCGCGATTATCTCTGGAATGAGATGAAGAAACTCGTGGAATGCCTCGGCAGCCGAAATCTCGAGACTGAAAACAGGGGCGTGGATCTCGATGACCAGCAGCGTGATCGCGATCGCAAAAACAGCGTCGCTGAAAAAAGCGATCCTCTCGATCTGAAATTCACTCTTGGATTTTGACATCGGCTCGATAGAGGATAATCCATAAATCGAAAAGGCGAAAGTATCGCGGCTCACACCTTGTTACTTTCGCCTCCAATTTTATGCATCTAAGATCAGATATTCAGAATATCAACTAGTTCCTGAACGGCGGCTGCACTCTTATGCAGAGCCGCTCGTTCATCTCCCGTCAGGCTGATCTCGATGATCTGCTCAATGCCGTTCTTTCCAAGCTTGACCGGGACACCGACAAACAGGTTACTGATGCCATATTCGCCCTCCAGAAAGACGGCGCAGGGAAGGATCTTTTTCTTGTCCTTGAGGATCGCTTCGCACATCTCGACAGCACCGAGCGACGGTGCGTAGTAGGCCGAACCGGTCTTGAGCAGGCCGACGATCTCGGCTCCGCCGTTTGCCGTACGGGCGAGGATCGCATCGAGCTTGTCTTTCGGGATCAACTCGGTGATCGGAATGCCGGCGACGGTCGAATACCGCGGGAGCGGCACCATCGTGTCGCCGTGGCCGCCGAGGACAAAGCACGTGACGTTTTCGACCGAAACATTGAGTTCCTCCGCAACAAAGCAACGCATCCGGGCCGAATCCAGCACACCGGCCATGCCCATAACGCGATTCTTGGGGAACCCCGACCGGCGAAACGCGACCTGCGTCATCGCATCAAGCGGGTTCGAAACGACAATAATAAAAGCGTTCGGGCTGTATTTCGCGACCTCGTCCGTGACCGCCCCGACGATGTCCGAGTTGGTCTTGAGCAGGTCGTCGCGGCTCATACCGGGCTTTCGCGGCAAACCGGCCGTAATGATCACGACGTCGGAATTTGCGGTTTCCTCGTACGAATTGGCACCGATGAGCTTTACGTCAAATCCATCGATCGGGGCCGCCTGGGCAAGGTCCAGCGATTTGCCTTGCGGCGTCCCCTCGACAATGTCGACAAGAACAACATCCGCAAGCTCTTTGCTCGCGATCCAATGAGCGGCAGTCGCACCGACATTTCCCGCTCCGACAACCGTAACTTTATTTCTTCCAACAGCCATTTATATACCTTCCTATGATCAATATGCGTGTAAAATAAACTAGTATTCTGGCATATACGGCGGCAATCGGCAAAAACCATGGAGGATGGCGAGATCGAGCCTTCAAACAATAACGGGATGACGATCGTCGAAACTGAACGTTTGATTCTCCGCGAAGTGGACGCCGCGACGGATGCTGCGTTCATGTTCGAGCTGTTGAACGCGCCGAAATTTCTCAAGTACATCGGCGACCGCGGCGTTCGTTCGGTTGGTGAAGCGGCCTCATTCATCGAGGACAAATATCGTCAAAGCTATCGCGTGAACGGTTTTGGCCTCTATACCGTTGAATTAAAAGATACCGCCGTCCAGGTCGGCATCTGTGGTTTTGTAAAACGGGACACACTTCCCAGCCCTGACCTTGGCTTTGCCTTCCTTCCCGAACACGAACGAAAAGGTTACGGACACGAATCGGCATCGAACATGCTCGAATACGGCCGGACCAAGCTCGATTTCGATCGTGTTTTAGCCATCACGTCGCCCGGCAACGAGGCATCAGAACTTCTACTTTTAAAATTAGGCTTTGTCTCAAAAAGTCCGGTTGACACCGCGGGCGAACGTGTCAATCTTTTCGAAATATATCTCAAGAAAGACTGATTGTACGACTTTTGCAAAAAGTCGTTGGCGGAGCGTCAACAGATCAGAGGTTTTTGCACCATTTGAGATAATTCAAGGAGAAATGATATGGACAGTTTTACTCACGACGTACCGGTTTTAGGAGCAGGACAAGCGACTTACGAGCAATGCTGGCTGGCGTCCTTCGGGATGGTTTACAAGTTTCACGGTCAGCCGGTCGGTTCGATCGAATCAAAGCTGACCGGAAAAGGAATAGACGTTGATGATGCCAAGGCGAACGGACTCTCCGACAAAAAATATAAAGACGCCGGTACGGCCCTGGGAATGACAATGTGGTCGGGAACAAAATTCAAGGCCGGGGCGGGTTTCTTCGATGTCGGTGACACGGACGGCTGCGAAGCCTTTCTTGCCGAACTTGTAAAAGGGCCACTGTGGGTATCCCGCTATGTCGCCCCGAACTATCATGCAGTGGTTGCGATCGGTTATATCAATCCGGCCTGGGACGAGGGCGGTTATATTGTCTACAACAACCCGTTTCCGGGTCCAAAAAACGCGATCAAGGTCTCAAATATGCGCGGCAATAGTTTCGTCAAATATATTACCGACGCCGCGGGCTCCGTCATGGCTTTTCGGTAAGCACGTTACGCTCGCAGGAAATTAAAATTGCCGGCCTGATCGGTACTACTGGCAGAGTCTGAAAATGGCTCTGCCTTTTTTCGCGCCGAGGCGACGGCAAACGTCGCCCACCGGGTGCTTCCTTCGCGCTTTGGCCCGTGGTATATTCCTACTATTGCTCTTTCGAGTTTTTTGTTCGGCAAATTACCTCAGAAAAACAAATAGAATACCCGCATGAATTTGCGCCGGCGTCATCAATTTTGCTGACCTGATAAAACCTACACACATCTATTAGAACCAGGAGATCCCATGAAAACTTCGCGTCTATCCAAAACCGTGTTCTCGACACTTTTGCTCTTTTCATTTTTGGCCGGTTCGGCTCCCATGACTTTTGCTCAGGCCTCTGCGCAGCCCAAACTTCCCGATGGCATAACTCGAATAACGAGCGTTGAGGGCATAACCGAGTATCGTCTCCCGAACGGCCTCAAGGTCCTGTTATTCCCCGACCAGACCAAACAGACGATCACCGTCAATATGACGTACCTCGTTGGGTCGCGTCATGAAAATTACGGCGAAACGGGAATGGCTCACCTGCTTGAGCACATGCTGTTCAAGGGAACACCAAAGCACACCAATATTCCTTCAGAGCTGACCTCGCACGGAACGCGGCCGAACGGCTCAACCTGGTACGACCGCACAAATTACTTCGAAAGCTTTGCCGCCTCGGACGAAAATCTGAATTGGGCACTCGATCTGGAATCGGACCGGATGATCAATTCATACGTTGCGCGAAAAGACCTCGATTCGGAGTTCTCCGTTGTCCGAAACGAAATGGAATCAGGCGAAAACAGCCCGATCCGGGCGCTCCTCCAAAAAACCACCGCGATCTCATACGACTGGCACAATTATGGTAAAGATACGATCGGGGCTCGCACGGACGTCGAGAACGTGCCGATCGACCGCCTTCAAGCCTTCTACCGCAAGTATTACCAACCCGACAATTCGGTCCTGCTTGTCGCCGGAAAATTTGACGAATCCAAAACCCTGGATCTCATCAAGAAATACTTTGGAGGGATCCCCAAACCAGATCGCGTCCTTCCGCCAAACTACACGGTCGAACCGGCGCAGGACGGCGAGCGTCAGGTTACGGTGCGCCGCACCGGCGATACGCAGTTCCTGATGAACAGCTATCACGTTCCGTCGGCCTCGCACGTCGACGGTGCGGCCATCGAGATGATGGGATTGATCCTGGCTGACACGCCCAGCGGCCGTCTGTACAAATCGCTCGTTGAATCTAAAAAAGCTTCGTCGGTCTTCAGCATCAGCTTTCCAACAAAAGAGCCGGGCTTTCTGCTATTCGCGGCCGAATTGAAAAAAGAAATGTCGATGGATACGGCCCGTGCGGCGATGAACGACACGGTCGAGAACCTGGCCAACAATCCGCCTACTAAAGAAGAAACGGATCGTGCCCGGACCGCGCTGCTCAAAAACATTGAACTGAGCCTTAACGATTCGAACAATGTTGGGCTTGAGATGAGCGAATGGATCGCCCGCGGCGACTGGCGTTTGTACTTTATATATCGTGACCGCCTCCGGACCGTCACACCCGAAGATGTAAAACGGGTCGCGGCCGCCTACCTCAAACAGTCAAACAGGACGGTCGGCATATTTGTCCCGACCGACAAGCCCGACCGTGCCGAGATCCCGTTTGTCCGGGATGCGGATGTCGCCGCGATGCTCAAAGATTACAAGGGCGACGCCGTCGTTGCCCAGGGCGAGGCGTTTGACCCGTCGCCCGCCAATATCGAGTCGCGCGTTAAGCGATCGAAGATCGGCGGGATCGACCTCGCTTTGCTCTCAAAGCAAACACGCGGCAATTCGGTCGTGGCGAACCTGACCCTTCGGTTTGGCGACGAGACCTCACTGATGAACCGCTCCGATGCCGCCAACTTTGTCGGGGACCTGCTCCAGCGGGGCACTGCGAAGCATACCCGCCAGCAGATCGCCGATGAATTCGACAGGCTCAAGGCTCAGGTAAACGCGTTCGGCGGTCCGACCAATGCCGGCATCACCATCGAAACTACCCGGCAAAACCTCCCGGCGGTCATGCGTCTGGTTGGCGAGATGCTTCGCGAGCCCGCTTTTCCGCAGTCTGAGTTTGATCAGGACAAGCAGGAAACATTGACGGGAATTGAAAGCCAGAGGAGCGAGCCAACCTCGATCGCAATTACCGAGCTAAGCAAACACTTCAATACCTTTCCAAAGGGCCATCCGCTTTACTCCGGCACGATCGAGGAAACTATCGCCGGCATAAACGGCGTAACCCTTGACGACGTCAAAAGGTTTTACAAGGACTTTTACGGTGCCTCGAACGGACAGATGACAGTGATCGGAGACTTTGACGAAAAAGAGATCGCGGGACTCGTGCAGGAAATATTCGGAAACTGGAAGAGCCCGAAACCATTCACACGGATAAAGAATGAGTACCGTGCCGTCGCCCCCGAAAACAAATCGATCGAAACGCCCGACAAGGCAAATGCGTTTTTCATCGCCCGTTTGAACGTGAAAATGCGTGACGACGATCCTGATTACGCCGCGATGCTCTTGGGCAACTACATGCTTGGCGGCGGTTTTCTAAACTCGCGTCTGGCGACCCGAATTCGGCAAAAAGAAGGGCTAAGCTACGGCGTCGGCTCGAACTTTTCGGCGAGCTCATGGGATGAATCCGGCAGTTTCCTTGCAAACGCGATCTACGCTCCCGAAAACGCGGAGAAATTGGAGATCGCATTCAAGGACGAGATCACAAAGGCCGCAACGGATGGCTTCACCGCCGACGAGATCGCCGCGGCCAAAAGCGGCTGGCTCCAGAGCCGCCAGTTGTCGCGAGCCCAGGACCGCGAACTCTCCGGCCGCCTCAACAACTACCTTTTCCTTAACCGGACGATCGCCTGGGACGCGGACCTCGAAAACAAGGTCCGCTCCCTAACCGCTGAACAGATCAACGCAGCGATCCGCAAGTTCATCACCGTCGAAAACATCACCATCATCAAGGCCGGAGACTTTGCCAAGGCCAAATCTAAGGCAGTCAAGTAGTCAGCTAAGATGTTGAGTTCGAAATTAAAAAGGGGCCCCGCTAAAAAGCGGCCCCTTTTTGAATTGCCCTCAACTACTTGTACATGGCCTCCAGCTTGCGGGGCCCGGGTCACATCAATTAGCTCTGCGTCACCAGGTTGAGCAGGTGACCCATCTGAAATCTTTTGACGCTCAGGTATTTTTGCGTGTCTTTTGACGGTGGAAGTTCTATAGCGACTCGTTCGGTAACCTCAAGACCGCCTTCACGCATAGCCGCGATCTTTTCAGGGTTATTGGTCAAGGCTTTAACGCGGGTTAAGCCAAGGTCTTTGAGGATCTCGACGCACTGCTCGTAGTGGCGGAGGTCCACCCCGAGTCCGAGTTGAACATTCGCCTCGATCGTATCGGCACCCCGGTCCTGCAGGGCGTAAGCTCGGATCTTATTGATGATGCCAATGCCGCGTCCCTCCTGTTGTTGGTAAACAACTACGCCGCGTCCCTCTTTTGCGATGGCCTGCATTGCAAGCTCCAACTGATCGCCGCAGTCACATTTTGCCGAACTGAAGACGTCACCCGTCAGGCATTGAGAATGAATACGCACCGGAACCGGCTTATCCGTACGCAATTCGCCTTGATAAACGACGATAAATTCCTCATCGCTCGTGAGCGAACGATAGCCGGCGATACGAAAGTCTCCAAATTTGGTCGGCAACTTTGCATCGGCTGCACGCTCAATGGTCTTACCTGATTGATATCCTTCATCACCGACCACTCGAAAGCGTGATGCCAAACGTGGTTTCGAACTAACTGACGACCTATTAAAATTTATGATCATTTTATTGACTCCTTAGTTGAGTCGGATGACGTTTCACTTGCTGCATAATTCGTACTCATTTCATGAATCGTATACCCGAACAACCCGAAACAAACTGCCGCACTGACGAGAAAACCAACTATGAATATGAAGATCGACATTATAATCGCCTGCCTTGGGCACTTGTCTTAAAGAAGAGACCAAAGCCCAGAATCGAAGGAACCCACAGTCCGACGAAAATTCCGGCGTCTTTATTTTCCCCGCCAAACACGCCGAACCATAGTGAAATCGAAAATAGAAAAGAAACGAACGCTGCAATTAAAATTATGTAATCTGATTTGATGAACATAGATAAACTCCTTAAATAAAAAATTTTGATAAAGTCGATAAATGTAAGTAATGGATAGAAACTCTAAATAAATTCTGAAAATCTGTCGGTTCCAACCCCTTGATCTTTCTGTGCCTCTAACCTTGCCATGGATCTTTGATTCGCGAATTGGAGCGGTTTCATCAACCGACGCAAGGCGATCATCACGATCAGTTCTTTCTCAGTTGATTGAGTGTTGCGCGGACGATCGCAGTATCGCCAAATATCAGTAAAAATCTCTTCTGTTACCGTTTCGGCTTTTTCGGTGGATCCGGTTAGCTTTCGCGATAATGCCCAAATGAGATCACCGTAGGCATCAATGCAGTCTTTTAAGGCAGATGTATCCTTTTCCGCGACCCTTCGCAGAATCGTCGAAGTCTCGGTTGTTAGAGTTTTTCGCTTTAGAAAAGGAATCATTGTTTTTACCTTACAAATTCTTTCAACCAGCTGTGTTGCTCAAGAAAGATTCGCTGCCAAACTTTTACCGCTAATTACGACCAACTCAAGATAACACGGCACAGTGCGGTTTGTGCGATTTCAAGATTACTTAAAATATTTTCAGGAGTCAAGTCAAATGTTGCGAGTTTTCTCGAATTCAATAAAACTACCGTAATTAACATATAAATCGAAGCGACACTTTATCCTATTTCTAAAAATCCGCTTGTGCGATTTGTGCGGTATGTATGATATGCTCTGAAATGTTGGTTATTCTTTCTCCCTTGGAAGTTTTAGGGAAGGTTTTGGTAATAGGCACAAATTAAAATGGCAAACATAAAAGGCTTCACCACAATAGAAGTTGCCCGGTTATGCCGCGTCAGCGACGCGACAGTTAAACGGTGGGAGGAAGCGGGACTTTTAAGATCTGAACGTACGAGCGGTGGGCATCGGCGTTTTCGCGCCGAAGAGGTAGCTCGTTTCCAGCGGGATCAGGGTTTAGGGTTGAAGCAAAGTCACGGGGACGAATCCGTCACAAAGACGACAAACCGCACCCGCGATAAAAAGGTTGATTCGGATTCAGATTTTCTCCTGTCGTTGATTGACGGAGGCGAAGAGGCAGTAACAAACTTTTTTATTACTGCCCATTTGGAAGGCAAGCCGTTGACGAAAATAATTGACCGTTTGATTTGTCCGGCGATGCAGGAAATTGGCGAATTATGGTACCGAGAGGAGATCAGCGTTGCGCAGGAGCATCTGGCAACTCGTACCGTCGTCTCCGCTATTTACAAACTTAGAAACGCACTTCCGATTCCTGAAATGAAAAGCGGGTTGGCAGTATGTAGCGCGATGGAAGGTGATCTTCATGAGCTGCCGACGCTACTCGCGCAGATAGCGATTGAAAACGAAGGACTGGAGGTCATAAATTTCGGCGCTGCCACCCCGCTCTATTGTCTGGCTGAGGAGGTCATCCGATATTCACCAAGTTTTGTCTGCATTTCTGCGGCGACAATTAATGATGTTGATCGACTGTCGCGGGACTATAAAGACTTCAGAGGAAAAATAGCTAAACTAGGAATCCCTATTCTGCTCGGCGGACGAGTTTTTGAAGACGAGCATATTCGCAACCGTTTCAAGAGCGACTTTTACCCCCGCAATTTCGCCGATGTTGCGGAGTTCGCGCGAAGTCATTCGCATCAATAGACAAAGGCATTCGGCGTCGGCCTATCCTCCGCGATGCCGAACTGGACGGCGTTGAATCCGGAGGTCGATTGCATCATGTACCAAGTGCCCTGATTCGGACGGTAGACTGCTATGTCAGCTTTTCCGTCACCGTAGAAAAGAGATCGGGGTCAGGCCTGTCATATTGAAAGTAGATCTAACTATTTAATAAAAAGAGGCGGGTCTGTTTTATTGTCAACTAACCAGTCAAGCGATCCCCAAACACACAACTAACGTGCGGAAATATCAGTGCGCTTGACTTACGGGGCAATTTCATAGATGACACCGGACTACCACACCCTACCACACCGGACTACCGAAGTAGCGTTACTCTTTTGTTTTCAATTCCCACTTCTGAGGTGGAGTTACACAAGTTTGCGGAAGAAAATGGCTGAGTGGCCGGAACACATTGAAAAATTCCAATTCCATTCCCTTTTTCTGTCGTGAATATTGAAAGTGAAACGCTATTCCTTGTGATTCATCCACGAGAAAAACCAAGTCTTTATCTCCAGCCACTCCCGCTCCACTACCGTTTAGCGAGTATCTTTTAGCGTTTTTGTATTTATTAACAACGTCGTTTAGATCAGCATGGTAGCTAACCCCGTTCTGAAGGTGAAATCGAGGCGATTTGCCTTCGATTTGCACAACACGATCTCCATCATCAAAGTACACAGCTAAGTCAACATCATCCTTCCCGCCAACGGAATTCCTGTACAAAACCTTTGAGCAGGAAATCACCGCTCCGTCGGGACTTTTGAACGAGCTTTTGTCGTGAACTTCATCGTAGTTTTCTCTAACAGGAAGAATCTCCACAACCTGATCAAACGTGTTCCCTAGTCCGATCGGTCCGACGGAACTGCCCTCAACAACGAGCGTCGTGTCATGGGGAATTTCGGAAGTTGGATTTGGCGAGGGCGTTTCCATATAGGTTGATGCCGGCCGCCCAGGGGACACATTACAAAATGTCAACCCCAAACTGACGGCTCCGATGGTAAAAATTAATATGCCTCTTAATTTCATTAAAACCCCCTCCCTTTGACCTGCGCTCCAGCTACGCAATTGACATGAAGGTTAACCAGATTCGACACGTAATTGTCGCGGGCCGTTCCAGGATCGAGAACTGCTGGGTCATTCGTCTTCATAAGCTTGTCACGCATAGACTGAGAAACTCCTCCCGCATTATAAATGCGGAACATCATCGCAACGCGTTGATCGAATGTATTTGTGATGCCTGAGTTCTTTAATCTCTTTCGATCACTGGTTTGGTAGTTTGCGACCATCGCCATCGCATCGTTTAGAAGGTCTGAGACAAAACCAGTAGCGAATTCAAAATTCATGGCCTGACTATCTGTGACTTTTGAGTGCTGTCCAAGATCAATTTGATACCAACCAACGCCCTGTCCTCCTTTTTCTCTCATGAACTGCGGATCACCCGCACCCGATTCCCTAATGCCGATAGCCATGAGCCACCCCGCTCCAATACCTTTGCCCGTGCTTACAGCATTGATCCGCTCGATGTTGTCAAATGCCTGCGACAGGTTTCGCAACCCCTTGCCAGCAACGCCCAATGCGTCCAAACAA
>JBBRSH010000046.1:0-28700 GCA_038245555.1 Pyrinomonadales bacterium
CACGCTCCCTCTCAACCGGTGCACCAACCCTGCCGCTCCGTCTGCCCGATACCGCCTGTACCGCCGCCTGCTCTGCCGGTACGATATTCCCAGTACCTCCGCCGCCTCTCTCAAATTCATCTCCTTCCTCTTTACCCGCTCAAATGTTACCTGCGAATCCCGCTCTTTCTTGCTCATCTCGATCGTTCCCCTTTTTGCCATCGATCACACCCCTTTAAGGCTTATCTTAGGCGTTCCTATCAGAGGACATTTCTAAAGAGTTCTATTGAGGTCATTCTCACGGAGTTCTAACACCTGCGAACAATTAGCTTGCTATTTTTCATAAGCAGGTGTAGTCTCATAGTTTGATAACTCCGTGTCTCATTCATCGACGGTAACTCGCTCTTATGTTAGAGCGTAATGATAGTTCGAGAAACGGTTCCTTTATAACTGTTAGAAGCGGTTCCCTTCAGAAAGGTGAACCCTCGAACGTGGTTCCTTCCTTGCAACCGTTACACTGAAGATCACTCCCCGTTAGTAACTTCTTATTACATCCTGAAGACTCGTTTTGAGTCCCAACTTTAGTTGGCTTGTCCGTAGTGTATACACTTTTAGTGTTTTGCATGCGAACAAATAACAGCTAAGTGTGTGGATTTAAGACCACAGTGGTCTTTTAGTAGATAGAGATTTAATTAAAAATGACTTTTAGCGATTTAGGCTTGCTTCCGTTTTTCACGGACAAATGCAGCCAACTGGGTTATACAGAGCCTACACCCATTCAAAAACAGGCAATTCCGGTCCTTTTGCAGGGCGGAGACATTCTCGCCAGTGCTGAAACCGGCACCGGCAAAACAGCGGCGTTTGTTCTGCCGATACTTCAAATGCTCGGCGACAACAAGGGCAAACCGGGAACAAAGGTTCTCATCCTCTCGCCGACCCGCGAATTGGCAAACCAAACCGAGGCCGCGTGCCGCGACTTTGCTCCTCGGGGAATTACGTGCACGGCGATCATCGGCGGAGCCGGTTACAAACGCCAGATCGACTCGCTCAAACGCGGCGCCAACATCATCATCGCGACGCCTGGTCGCCTCATGGATTTCATGGAGCAGGGCATGATCAATTTCAACAGCCTGACGCACCTCGTTTTAGACGAGGCTGATCGGATGCTGGATATGGGATTTCTTCCGTCCATCAAACGTATCGTCAAGGCTATGCCGGCGAAGCGACAGACACTCTTTTTCTCGGCGACGATGTCACCCGATATTGAGCATATTGCTTATGCGATGCTCAATGATCCGACATATATTGAGGTCAGCCCTCGCGGTAAGGCCGCCGGCCTGATCCAGCAGTCGGCGTATCCGGTTGCTCAGCAGTTCAAGATGCCGCTCCTGCTCGACCTCCTCGATAAAGAGGATTTTGATCGCGTACTCGTTTTTACCCGTACAAAACGCGGTGCCGACCGCATCGCCCATGTGCTCGAAAAACGTTTGCACAAATCGAACCGCATTCACGGCGACCGTTCGCAGTCGCAGCGTGAGGCGGCGTTGAGAAGCTTTAAGACCGGCCACACGAACGTTCTTGTAGCAACCGATGTCGCGGCTCGCGGTATTGATATAGATTCGATCTCGCATGTGATCAATTATGATATCCCTGAGGCTCCCGAGGATTACGTCCACCGGATTGGCCGAACGGGCCGTGCCGGTAATAAGGGAACGGCGATCACGCTTTTCACTATTGCTGAGGAACACAACATGCGAGCGATCGAACGACTTACGGGCGAACGAGTCGAGCGAGTCGTGCTGCCGGATTTCGGCGGACACGATATCGCACAGTCGGCCGCTGCAAAACGACCTGGCTCGGCTCCGCGAAAGACTTTTCGATCATTCGGCCCGAGACGCGGAAGATAGTGTAAAATAGAAATACTATGATCAAAGTTATTGCATATGCAGTCGGTGATTCGATCGAGATGATGTGTTCAGCGTGCGAACTGGAAACACCGCACAAGGTCGAATCGGTTACCAAACAAGGCAAGATCACCAAGGCGTCCTGCGAAACATGCGAGACGGCCAGCACCTTTACCCGCGGTGTAAAAACCTCGGTCGCACGGGGACGCGGCAAAAGCGCGTCGCCATACGATCGCGGCCGAAAATATCGCAAGGGTGAGGCAATGACCCACGATAAGTTTGGCCACGGCGAAGTTACCGCCGTCATCGAACCCCAAAAGATCGATGTCCTATTCGGGGACCAAACGCGTCGCCTCATCCACGCTCAGGCGTGATGGGCTTCTCTTTCGTAAAGGCAGCGACGTCGCCTCGGTGACGAATCGACGTTCGTAGATTACTTACATGATTAAGGCTGTCCGGAATCCGCATGGGTTTCGGACAGCCTTCGTTTTGGCCGGCGACTAGGCTAGCCGACCGGTGAATAAATTACGGATGGGTAAATGCGATTCCCGGCTGGTCGTATTTGCGGATGTAATATTGGCCGATCCGCTCAGCAACGATAAATGATCCGACCCACATCGTCCGTCATCCGCTCGATCAGCAGATGAATCTGATTCGTCATCAAACAAAATTCGTAAAGAACAAAGGGCGGGCTAACTATTGTGAGATCAGGTCGATATTGGCTAGATCGTCGTTAACGGATATCGCCCGCGGCGCAAAGCGAGACCGCTTGGATGCGATGTTAATGATGTAATTTCCGCCGGTCAACAGACCCGCAAATTGATAGTAGCCAAAGGGATTCGCCACGGCGTAGATCCGGCCGCCGATTTGGTTGGTGGCCGTAACCAAGGAACTAGCAACAGCCTTGCCATTGGCGGTAAGCAGTCGGCCTGAAACTGAGACCGCCCGCACTGGCTGCGTTGTCGGAGTAACGATTGCTATCGGCGATGAAACTGAAATGCGGGCGTACAAAACCCGCGACCCAAAATCTCTCGCCGGCTGAGCGGTTGTTTTGTCAACCCACAGGCCATTTTCGAATTGCAAGATCTGGGCAGAGTTGAAGCTTGCAGCGTCAATGCCAATTGGCAAAGTCAATTTCACAACCGCATTCCCCGAAAAAAGAGCCGATGTATTCACCGTCCGGGGCGTACCTATGTAGTTCATCCCGCTAGGAAGAGGTGGTAAAGCGGCCGAATTGACCATCGTCACCGAACTCGCGCCGCTGCGATAACCATTGTCATATCGAACCTCGGTTCCAGTATTCAGGCTAAAAAAGCCGTCATTTACTGTCGAATTTGTCCCGTATCCATAGCGGATCAAGGCGAATTCGCCGATCGATCCCACGAATGTTCGGCCGGCAGCGACAATACGCCCATCTTCCTGGATCGCAACCGCATTAGCATTGTCTGAGCTTGCAAGCGGTGTAAGCCGTCGTCCCCCGGATCCAAAACTCCCGTCCGGAATTCCGTCCGCATTGAGACGGACAATACCAAAATCGTTGTCCGAGCCGTTGCTGGCAAATCCGGCAGCGACGATCTTGCCGTCGCTCTGAATGGCGACGCCCAACGCGATGTCAACCGAGGGGCTAAAGGGCACGATCGTCCGCCCGCCAGTGCCAAACGCGGTGTCGAGGCTTCCGTTAGGGTTAAATCGGGCGATCAGATAATCGTTTGGGCCACCGTTTTGAATGCAGCCGGCGATGACGATCTTTCCGTCATTTTGAAGCGTCATGGCGAGGGCTTCGTCCGTGCCCGGGCTGAACGACGGCGTTACGATGCCGCCATTTCCAAATGTCGTATCAAGACGTCCGTCCGTTTCGTACCGCACGATGGCTGGGTCCGTGCTGCTCACAGCCGCGTAATAACCCGCGACAACTATCCTGCCGTCAGGCTGAACCGCCACGCTATATCCGATTTCGTTTCCCGTACCGACAGGAGTCGTAACGATACCATTGCCTGAGCCTGAATTACCGTCAAAGCCCGTATCGAGTGATCCGTTAGATTCATAACGGACTACAACGAGATCGCTATTTGTACCGTTTGAGGCATTGCCGGCAACTAAGATCTTACCGTTCGGCTGAACCGCAATCGATCGGATCAAGTCGTTGGCCGGGCCTACGGCAGTTTTCACAATTCCGTCTCCGTCAAACGTCGGATCGAGTGATCCGTTGGAATTAAACCGAACAAGCGCGATATCGAAATTTGCACCATTCGAAGTTTCGCCCCCGACGATGATCTTGCCATCCGGCTGCAGTGCTACAGCAAAAGCCTCATCGTCGAATCCTCCAACACCTGCTGTCGCGATCCCGTCGCCGTCAAATGTCGTGTCGAGCGTGCCATCCGGATTGTAACGAACTACCGCAAAGTCGTTCTTCGCACCATTGAAACTATATCCGGCCGCGACGATCTTGCCGTCCGGCTGTATGGCCACGGCCTGGGCCACAGCGTTGAGGGAACCGACCGGTGTTATCAAAGTGCCGCCCGAGCCGAATGTCGCATCGAGCGCACCGTTTGAAAACGGGAACGCAACAGGATTGTATGCCGCCGGCAATTCGATCTGCCCACGAAGCTCACCCAAGGGGAATCCGACCGTGCCAACGTTGAAATACCACGATCCGTTCTTCAAGTCAGCCACCTGCTCTGCCGTCACAGCAAAACTCTGACTGAAATTGCCGATTGGCAGAGAAAAGACACTCGGGCCGGAATTTCCCCGCGGAGCAAGCTGAACGCTGGCCGTGGTTTCGGTATTTGTCAGGCCCGCCAAAAATAATGTGACTGTAACTTGATTTTCAGCCGAATTAAGGATCACTGTACCGGTTCCGGCGGCCGACGAAGAATTGGAGGGAACCTGCTGATATCCATCCAGCGACGAGATAAACGTAGTATCCGCACGAGCCGCCGTGGCAAATAAAATGAGGCATGGTACCAGGAAAATGGCGGTCCGAAGCGACGAAAGCATTTGACTATATTTTAACAAAGCGGAGCAACGCGAAGGCATAAACTTCCCCCTATAAAACATAAATTCTGCGCCATAGGATTTTATTCCACCAAAATCAAAAAACATTGTCCCGGGACATTAATATAATGGATTTACTTGTTCGCGGTTGATCCAGGCCTTCCGTTCGACCCAACCCTCGTCACCAAAACTATCAAGCTGGTAAAGAAAGTAAAGAGAGCCAAAATAATGGGTAACATCAGACCTACGGGGTTTTAAGGCCGCCTTCGCGGCGTTTGTTTTTTCCGCGGCCGCCGTAGACGCGGCGGGTTGAGCGCAGGCTTAGTTGGAGGATGCCGTCTTTGTCGAGTTCGGGATCGGCAAAGGCTTCGGTGCCGTCGATCTCGATGCCGAAGTGACGGCAAAATGGCCTTCCCCGCAGTGTAAAGCAACTGCTGCTGGCCTTGAACGGAAAGGCTTCGCGAAGCTGCGGATGGGCCGGGCTGATCCCGATCATGCTCGTGGCTTTTTCAAAAAACAAAACCGCTGCCTTTGGCGACCCCATATGCTCGTATGCCTTGCGGTTAAACTGAAACATTCCCTTGCCGTTCAGCGTCACATGTATCCGGTCGCGGGACGACACAGTCGGTCCCTCTGTAAATTTTTCCCAATGTCTTGCCATAAAATTATCTCCTTTATCTAATGTTGCACCTACAATGTTTCGTTTCAATGATAATACAACCAAGATGCAAAATTCAAGCGCTTTTTTATCGATGCCGTTCGCCCGCATGGCCGCCGATCACAGATACGTCCGCGACACCGCGTATCGAACACATGCACGGCCCCGCCGCGATGATAAACCGGCACGCCGCCATCAACGTCTATGAGCGTGCTAGCCTCACATCCCCGCGTTCAACGTGAATGACGAAAGCCAAGATCTTTCCCGCTTTCGAGACGACAGAAATATTTCCCAAAATCTCGCCAAAAACTCCTCTACCAATTCGGGCAAACTCCTCTACCAATTCTAGGGAACTACTCTTACAAACTGACATTTGTACTATTCCAAACCGCGTTTTTTTGTGCTTTGGAACTACCAACCGCCGGATTCGCAGGAGGTGCTTATTGACCTCACTTATGCCCTCGGCGTCGATTCGTATTGCGTCGACGTAGTCTTGCAGCTATGCTGCTCGCGAGAGGCTCGGCAAGTCCGCCAACCCTACATTTCAAAAGGAACAGGCGTCGTCGCCAATTGGGAATCCAGGGCAGCAAGTTGCCGTTACGCAAACCTGCCGACGCGAGTTTTGGCCAGAGGCTGAGCCACCCAAAGAAATCTATGTTTACGCCAACCATACCGAGTTGATAATCGCAGACAAACATGTGGTGCTCTTTCGTACCCAAATCAGAGTGTACGATCGATCCTCCGGTAAACTCCGCACCAAAAAAGGTCTTATAAAATGGCACAAGCTCATCCGTGCAGCAAGCCACAAAATATCGGCGTCTCGTATCCATGATCGCTTGGGTAATACCGCTACAGAGTGCCTTGATCGTTATCCAGGACCTTTCGCGATAATCCACACAAAACCGCGAAATTTCGGCTGTTTGCCTTCGATCCGGCAATGGATACACCCAATCAATAAAGCGGTCGTGCTCCCATTCGTCGCTAGGGTCAAGGGCAAGTACACGAGCCGTTGCAATCGGCCTATTGTCTTTCCAAACACCCACTATCAAAGCCCTTCCATCAAAGTCGTCTCTCATTGTCCGAGGGCTAGTGTGTTTGCCGGATTGTCGATAAACACGGGTTCTCAATAAAATTAGTTGTCGTCTTTCGAAATCTGTGGACGCAGTTGCAATTCGTAACTGTGTTCGAGGACTCCGCTTAAATATTCTTGGTACGAACATTCCGGTACGTTCCCGATAACCCTTGTAGTGCATATTGAGATCACTGCAGGCAAACTTTCCTTCTTCCATTCGGGCAGCTCTGAAATAAAGGAAAGTCATTATTACGACCGGGGGAACTAATAGCCACTCCGACGTGACAATAGCTCCAGCTAGCCAGAAGAGAATATAAGAGGTGTAAAAAGGGTGTCGAATATAACGATAGGGTCCGATCGTTATCAAATATTGAGGTCCGTCGGTTGAGAAGGCTAGGGTCAAGCGGTCTTTCGTCGTTGCTACGGCCCACCAAAAAACGACGAGTGACGTGCTATATAAGATCAAACCAAAACTTGTTGCCCAGACTCCGGCGTCACTAGTATCGACAATTGTGATCAACTGGAGAACCATGAACACAAACGCAAGGGCTGACAAAACTCGCATTTGCGATGGCATCTTATCAGAGTCGGTCAGCAGGAAATGCTTTTTTACAGCCCACGCGAAGCTGATAAAACATACAACTGCGACACTACAAATCGACACCTTCCAGATAATCATAGAAAATCACCCGTTTCGTCGTACATGCTGCGGTACACGTTACCGGCAGTTTTGGCAGCATGACACATCCATGCCGTTTCTTTTTCGTCCAAGTCACACCCATCGATCACCCTCCAAATATCCGCAATATGTTCTTTATCAGTGTCGCCATGACCGAAGTAGAACTGAGCCTGCTCAACTTTAAGACTTAATAATTCACACGTTTTGCGGGCGTAATACGCTCCATACCGCGCCCCAATTCCTTCGAGGACCGCCGCGATGGCGAGACGTGCGATGGGCATTTTGAGCGCCACAAAATAGTTAAAAGCAACGTAATTTTGACATGGGGGGAGCGGTAATGAGTCAAGCATGGCACCGCCAACGTATCCGGTATTATCTAAGTCGTTCACCACCCACATCCAGTGGGACTTTTCCTCTTCTGCATGTTGGAAGAGATAATCCTTGGCGATTTGAAACCGAGGCGGACAATTTACCCCGGCAAGGGCGAAGGTCTGCGGCCCTTCATACGTCTGATGGAATATCATGCGCAAGATACCGTGATAATCTCGCATTTGAATATCATCTGAATCAATTTTTTGACAGAGACGATTTTGAGGGAATGTCGTAATAGCATCCTCAACTACTTTCATTAAGACTTCATGTTTCATATATTCGTTTGTTGGTTCACACTTTCCGTGGGTATCCGTTCCGACTTATGGGCTGAAAATATACTTGCGTTGGAGTCAAACCATTTGCGAGTCTCTGGAGAGTTTTCCCATTTGACGCTCTCTTTATAGAACGGGGATTTGATGGAGCGTAAAAACTCGATATCTTGAAGGATTTGGACAAATGCGATCTGCAAACCACTGTTTGGATCGTGGAAATCACATTTGTAACGCAGGCATCCAAGCCTTTGAAAAAATGGTGCCAGTTCCGGTTTGCACGACAAAAAACTGAACTGAACGCCTCTTTCCCGCCCTTTTCGATATGTGACTTCGGATAAATTCAGGGCCAGCCTCGTATTTCGATATTCGCGAGCGACCATTAGTCGCGAGCAAAACGAAAACGACTCAATGGGAAATGGTCTGAAATGTTCCAGTGAAAAACGCTCTCTATAATAATCCACGACTTTTTCGTCACAACCCCAATTGATCCTGACCGTTCCAATGATTTGTCCGGCATTTTGTACGTAAAGTACTGTTCCACAATCGTCTAATTCATCGCCGAGGAGTCGGTTTAGGTGATCCGCGTTTGCATACGGCTTTCCCATTTCTTCTATATAGACCTTGTACCGAAAAGCATAAATTGAACGTCGTTCATCCTCACTATTCGCCGTGAGAACGCTTGGCCTGAAATCAATCATTGAGAGTCCTCCTAAATTACGAGACGCCTAATTGAACTAAATAGTGTTCTTTTTTGTGCTGATACAGATTTCCTGCGGTCAATATTTCCTTTGATCTGAATTCCATTTCAGGGAAGCCGGTCAGACAAACGTGCGGGTCCGACCGTTACGATAGTTTTGTTCTGGTCGGGAAGCCGAAGGTCCCAGACTAGTCCGATTGAGGCAGCGGTTTTGATCACTTTGTACGTCAGATCAAGTTGCCACCATTTCAGTCCGAGATTTGGTGACGTCGGGAACGCATGGTGATTGTTATGCCAGGATTCGCCAAACGTAAAGAGGGCAAAGAGATAGTTGTTTTTACTTCTATCGTTGGTTGCGTACGAGGTGCTCCCAAATAGATGGCAGATCGAATTTACGGTCCAGGTCGATTGGTGAACCATGAATATTCGAAAAAATCCGCCGAAGAACAAGCCTTCTAAGACACCAGGCCAAGTTAACGTGAAAAGGCCACCCGTAATAGCCGGTAACACAAGGCCGGTAAGCACCCATACGAAATAAAGCCTGTTGATTCGAAACGCAACCTTGTCCCTTATCAGATCGGGAACGAGATGGATATAGTTGAGCGGCTTGTTGCCCGTTATCATCCAGCCGACATGCGCATGCAAAAAGCCCTTAACCGATATTTTTTCGCTGTTCTCGATGTGGGGTGAATGAGGATCACCTTCCCTGTCGCTGTACTTGTGATGTTTTCGGTGGGTCGCCGACCAGAAGAAAAGAGGCCCCTGGACAGCCATTGAACCCGCAATTCCCAAAAGGAACCGCATTGCCTTTCCGCACTGAAAGCTCCGATGACTAAATAACCGATGAAAACCCATTGTAATGCCAAGGATCGTGAAGCAGTACATACTCAAAAACAAGCATATATCTACCGCCGTTATCGAACGCCACCAGAACCATATGCCCACTATTGAGATCAACGGTGGAGTAAAAACAGTCACAATCGCGATTCGTCGCTCGATTCGCTCGGCGTGACTTGCGGTTTCGTTAGCTCGCGTTTCGGCCTGAAGATCAGGCTTGACCCATTTCTTATTCGGTGTCATTTCTGAAAACTGCATTGTTATTTCGGAAGACCCAGCTTCTACTTTTTTTCGATCTCAAGAAAAATAATGCTGCCGTACGGATCAGTGAATGTGCGGAGCGAGGAAATTTCCGAAGGTTCAATGCTGTCGGCAAAGCTCCTTACTTCCTCATCGGTTCGATAGATCAACCACCAGTCCATGACGGCCTCCAGATAAACTCTGTCCTCGAATGCAGCCGAAAAATTAGCGACCAGTAGTTTTCCTCGCGGAGCGAGCATGCCGAACATGTTTTTTGTCAATTGTCTGGCGACCGGCAGCGACAAGTAGTCATACAAACCCGCTGCATAGACCAGATCGAGCTTTTCAAAAGTGAATATGCCCTTCAGTAAGCCGCGAACCGACCCTTGAACGACCTCGACCCCATTCTGTGACTGTTCCCTGGCGACAATTTCAAGACTCTTCTCATCTTGATCGAAAGCGATAAAACGTTTGATTTGCCTCGCCTGAACGGCATGGGACCGTTGAGCTTCTCGCAGATGTCCGCACGCAACCGAAAGAATATGAGCATCCGCTTTTAGCGTCGCGGTTTCGTCGATGTAATGACTAAGAATGCTCCTTCGTGCTCGAACGCTTCGACTGCCAGGTGTTCGGTTTTCCCATTCGTGTGTGCGATGCGCGATTTTGGTCTCTGTATCGCCACAAATAAGCTCTTGGTACATATAATCTAGAACGATCGCATCGCCGGGATAACCTCGCGGTTTTTCGAACGCTCGCCGCGTTCCGGGAGCCTGATGGAGCATCGTCAGCAAGGGGTGCCGTTGAATGACGTCGAGGCAGTAGGATTTCCATTCGTTAATTGATGAACGTTTGTGAATACGATGCAAACCCGCGATCAAGTCATCCATCGTACTGAACATGCTGTCTCCGTGGTTCAGTCTCTCGAAAGCTGTATCCAAAATACCTGCTTCGACACGGCTTTTTGTTTTTACAATTAATGGGATTCGACCATTTCGGGTGGATCTCGCTCTCGAAGCGTCTTCTATTTCTTTGGCTATCATGTTCTTCTTTTTCCTCCTAATTTTTTGTTAATTCGAGAAAGACCAAATTGCCCGCCGGTTCACGAAACATCCGGCCAGCCGCAGTCTTGCATGTCGTACCGTTCTCTATAATGTCTTCAATATCATTTTCATCACGATAAATGAGCTTCCAGTCTTGAAAAGCCTCAAGATAACCAATGTCTGTAAGATTTGGAGCGAAGTTGGCAATTAAGACTCGACCGCCCGGTTTGACCATTTCAAGCATTGCTTCAGTCAAACTTCGCGCCGCCGATTCGGGCAGATAGTCATATAAACCGGCAGCATAAACAAAATCCAAATCCTTAAATACCGTTTTACGGACCAGCAAGCCGCGAATAGATTGGTGAACCGGCTTTACTCCGTAAGAGCGAAACTCTCTTTCAACTACGGCTAAACTTTCCGCATCCTGGTCGAGAGCGAAGAATTCGGCAAATCCATTCGACTTTAATGCCAGGCAATTATGAGCTTCGCGCAAATGACCACAGGCAATGGAAAGAACACGGGGAAACGTCGCTAGTTCAGCGGCTTCATTTAATTTATCTGTTAAAATTGTTCGTCTTTCGCGGACGCTTCGACAAACCGGAGACCCAAACTCGAAGTTGTAAACTTCTCGTACAAATTCGCTGACATTACCAGCCAATTCATATTCTCCATAAATCCAGTCGAGTGTTTCCGCATCTCCAGCGTATCCGCGTGGCTTCTCATAGCAGCGGCGTGTTATCGGAGATTGATGAACCAGGTCTCGCAAAGGGTGTTGAAGAGCGATCGTTTGACAGAAGACTTGCCAATTTTGGGCCGATATATCTAAGCGAAATCTATTCAGACTACTAATTAATGCAGTCATTCCGGCATCAACATTGCCCCTTCGCAACTGTTTCTCGGCTGCATTCAATATTTCTGTCCCCAATTGATAATCGCCGTTATTTGTCATAGATTTCCGCCAATTTATTTTCGGTACACTCAGGATTTGGTTTCTCGCCTGTTACATAGCAGATGCAAAATATCTGATTCGACAAGGCTCCTTGTCGTCGAAATTAATGGACTCAAACCGTTCGGAGTCGATCTCACACTTGCATATGTAGGTACTTTCATACTTTTTGCCTATCGAAGTTCAGCAATGACAAGCGGCCCCGAAACCGAGTTATTGGCCCCTGCATTCGCTGGAGGTTACTAGGCTATAGTCGATCTGCCGATCACTCGGGTTAGCGATCTCGTATCGGCCTTTTGGAATAAATAATCGCGTTCCGGCCACGAATGGTGTGCTCATTGACCGACCCATCGGAAGGGTCATCTCAGCCGGCACATCGCTTTCCAGCGTCAAACAGCTATCTTCGATCTCGATCCAACCAATTCGCTCCTTCGGCCCGATCGATATTTGAACACCTCGGCGGGGTGGGGCGATACTGCTTCCTGCCCTGGCGAAAAAACCCAAAGAACTGCCCAAAACGGCCATTGTGCAAACCAGTAGTGTCTTATTAATTGTGTGTTTCATTGGAAATATCTCGCTATTATTTCGATTTTCCGCATTTCTACATCGTTATCTTTCTTACTCAGGATAAACATCACTTCACCCATCAGCGATTTAAATCATTTACGGATTCCCAGCCCAACAGTAAATCCATGGTTCCGATAAAGTCCGTCAAACACGGGGTTGGCCGTCGCGGCAATCGTTCGAGGAAGGCCAAAATATCCTGTAAGACTTGCGATCCACCACGCTCCCGAGATTTTCTTGCTCATACCTCCCGTAAGAGATCGTCCGCCGGTATTCATAAGCCCGGTATTGAAAGTCGGGTCGGGAATTCCATTCGTGACGAAACCCGTACCGAAATGCACCTTATGATTGGCATCCAGATCAAAAAAACCGCCCAGCAAGAATAGCCAGACATTTTTCGCATTAACGGGCAGAGACGCAATTGTGGTTCCGGTTGTTTGATCTAAAATGTTTACCTTATCCAGAGCCTGGCGGTAATAGTAAAAGCGCGTATCAAAAGCGATTGTCAGCCGATTCATCGGCTTGATTTTGATGCCGGTTTCCAAAACAGCGGGGAACCTGAAAGGCACGCGAACGGGCAGCTTTATCGCCAAAAGTTGCAGGCCGCTGGATGTCATGACCGGCTGGAAAGAGTCGAGGGAACCTTTAAGACTGTTGTCTCTTTGCGATTTGTAGTTTGCCCCGATACTGATATTGGTTATCGGCCGCCAATTTGCACCGACGCTAAAGCCGACGCCACCGAACTGCGATACATCGACTCGCGATTGACGGATAATGCCGAGCGATGCAAGTTGTGGTATGGTTCCGATCTGAAACAAAAATGCTCGTCCAAAGATTATCGAGCCGCCGAGCGAAAGCTTTTTATGCGGTCGGACGGCACTCGCAAAGGTAATGTCGTGCGACGCAACTTTAGTGTCAAAAAATTGAGCTTGACTCCCCAATTCCAAAACAGAATCCTTGAGTTTCGATTCAAATCCAAACACCTGTGAAATGCCTATACCAAATCCAAAACGGCGGTTCCTTGATGTAAACGTAGCCTCACCAGAGAAATTTGGAACCCCAACATTACCTCTCGAATCGACCTTATTTGAAAAACCGAAAGGCCGGAAAGTGCGCTGGTAGCGATAAATTGTGCCCTGAACCTCAGCGAGGATCCGCCATTTGTGCCGCCGCAAGTTTCCGCCGGCGGATTGATCGGCTTCGTCCGCAATCTCTGTCAGTCCAGCTATGTTATTCCGGGTAAACAGATTGTCGGCATCCGTTCGAGCATTTCCGGCACCAGTGTCCATTATTGGGCTGTTACCTGGGTAGTTTAGCCCCTGGGCATTAGCCCAACCACAAAGACCTAGAAAGAACAAAATAGTTAGAACCTTCGAAGTTACTTTACCCTTCAAATCAAGCCATTGGTGATTTTCGTAGTCGTAGAGCTTGCATATCCTGATCTTCCGTAAAAAGTTTCCCAGAGTGGCCTGTTCGACAATCAGATGTTTACTATAGATCTCGCCCACTCGTCGTTGTGCCTTGGCCAATTCATACAACGGGATATTCATCTGAAGATGATGCGCCGTATGTTCCATAATGTTATGGAGAAAAATTGACGAAAGGCGAGAATAACGAATGTACGGCGTGGTTAATATTCGGTCTCGGTTCATCGCCCATTCGGCAAATGTTGCGAACCATGGAACATTTGGATGTGTATGATGTTGATAGGTGAGCCACGCGAATAGCCACGCAAAAACGATTCTCGGAATCAGAAATAGAAAAAGGAAGGTTTCCCAAATTGAGCCGAGGGTGTAATAACCCAGGATGAAGACAACGAAAGCGTAGGCGACGACAATAAAACGGTCTAAGAAATAAATTGGCTCTTGTTTTCCAATGTCCGTTGAACGAGCGACAACCATTCTCCTAAGCCATATTTCGATGTCTGCATGGACTGCAATACCAAGCGATGACCGATAGATCCGATACTGAAGTCGCCTAAGCCGACTGAGATTCTGATACTGGTAAAGCGATAAAGGACAAAACGGATAATCTCGAGTCTGAAGGTTGGTATAAACGTGATGAATCCGATTATGTCCCAGATCCCACAGGCTAAATGGAAAGAATGTTGGCAAAAACGCTAGGCGACCGACAACCTCGTTAAACCGTTTCGATGAAGTAAAGCTTTGGTGACATGCATCGTGTCCAATCCCAAAAAGGAGAGTAGAGAATATCCCGTAGAAAATCGACGATACAAATCTTGCGGGAATCGAGACCGAATAAACCAAGGCCACAAAAGACCCTAAATAAAGAGCAGAATCAATGCCGACGATCAGCAATGCTTTTGAATAAGATTTGAATTCAAAATCGACAAAATCTACTTTCGGAATTTGGAGCTTTTTCGTGGTCATTGTTTATTGATCTCCAAATAGATTACGTTGCCTGGAGAATCCCGAAACAAGCGCGTCTCTGCTATCTCTCCACTCGGAATCTGCGATGTAAGATTCGCCATCTCGTCTTCGTCGCGGTAGATCAACCTCCACTGCATAAATGTCTCCATGTATGCAATATCGCGAAGACACGGGGCAAAGTTTGGTACTAAGAGTTTGCCGCCGGGCTTGAGCGTCTCGAACATGATCGCGGTAAGTTTCACGGCCACGTTTTGCGGCAAGTAGTCAAATAGACCCGCTGAATATACAAAATCGAGGTCGTGGAACTGGATCTTGTGAGTAAAGAGAGCTCGTATGGGCGAGTGAACGGGAATGACCATTTGTCGTAAGGGAGCCCGCCTGACCGTTTCGATTGTGATCGCGTCTTGATCGAGCGCGAAAAACTCTTTAACACTACCCGTGTTTATGGCCTGGGAAATATCGGCCTCCCGAACATGACCACTGGCAATCGAAAGAATACTGAGATCCTGATTGGTCTTCGCCAGTTCATCGATCATCGCGGCGATGATATCGAGTCGTGCCTTGACGCTAACTGGGGCGGGCGACGTCATTGTGTAGTCGAAGATCTGCTTTCCTATCGGGGTCGTGTCCGCTGCAGGTTTTCGATATCCATAGACGTAATCGATCAGATCTGCATCACCGTCATATTTGCGCGGTTTCGTAAACGCGTGACGAGAGAACGGGTCCTGATGAATAATCGGCAAAAGCGGATGGGTAAGGAACCTTCCTGTGGCAAACACATCCCATTCGTCCCGATCCGAATTTCGAAGTTGCTGGAGGCTTAAAGTTAACTCTGTCAACAACTCGTCCACCGAACCACCCGGCAGCGTCCTTAGTACGTTGTCCATGACCGCAAACGCATTTTTGGAAATGTTGTTCATCAAAAAAAATTACCTTTCCCGGTAGCGATCCTGGGCATCATGCAACATACGTTTTGAGGATCATCGTATGAAGATTTATGCCTCAGCTACTTCCGACCGAAAAACGATCTGAATCTGCTTTTTCGTCCAACAACCAAAATAGACGTTGAAAAAAGACAGATATTGGACTATCGTTGTCCAAATCAAACAAATCTCTACTCGCAAGAGACTGTTTCACCCACAAGTCCTTTTGCGCCGGGGCACTATATCCCATCGGTGGACGTGAGCAAGTTATACTTGGCTTTGGTTTTTATGTCCTTAACAAGGTCTAAATAAAATCTAAATTTTTTCTAAATGCCGTGTAGGTTACGGCTCGCGACTATATGTCGAATAACGGCAATCACTTATACGAATTTGGCCCGTTCCGCGTAGATCCATCTCAGCGGCTTTTTTCGCTCGGGGGCGACCCGGTTCGGATCCCGCCCAAGACATTTGAACTGCTCCTTTATCTTCTTGAACATTCGAATGAGGTCATCGACAAAGAAACATTGATGCTAGAGGTCTGGCACGACTCGTTTGTCGAGGACGCAAACCTTACCGTCCATATTTCGACATTGAGAAAGATTTTTGCTGACGACACGGATCGGTCGGCGGTGATCGAGAATTTCCCAAAAAAGGGTTATCGGTTTGTTGCGAAAGTCTGTGAGATCGCGAATGCCATTGGTTCCCCCAATGGAGGGTCAATTGGCACCGCTGACTTTACAAGCAAACCCGTTGTCGATGCCGAACAATTATCTGACGCAATCGTTCACGTGGACGGGGCATCGCTTCGTGGGCGAAGTCGCAATATAAGACCGGGTTGGCGGGTACTGCTGATAGGCGGAATGTGTATTGTGGTGGCGGCGACCGGGTTCTTCGGATATCGATATTTCAATCAGGTAAATTCAAAACAGATCGGGTCGATCGCCGTGATGCCGTTTGTAAACGAAAGCGGAAATGGCGATGTCGAATATCTGTCTGACGGGCTGACCGAAGCTTTAATAAAAAGTTTGTCGCAATTGCCGAATTTATCGGTTAAAGCCAGAAGCACCGTCTTGCCGTACAAAGGTACCGAGACGTCGTCAAAGAAGATCGGCGAAGAACTGAACGTCCAGGCAGTCTTACTTGGCAGGGTGGCTCAACATGGAAGCGATCTGATACTGAGTTTGGAATTGGTAGATACAAAAACGCAGGACGTTATTTGGAGCGAGCAATATGACCGCACGCAATCCGACCTGGTTACGCTGCAAGTCGACATTGCCCGTGACGTATCGAGCAAGCTCCGGATCAGCCTGTCGGGCGCAGACAGGCAAAAACTTGCCAAGACCTTCACCAACAACCCGGCTGCCTACACAAATTATCTACTGGGCCGGTTTTATTGGAATAAGAGAACAGGTGATGCCCTCAGAAGATCGGTCGAATATTATGAAGCGGCGATCGCTTTGGATCCCGATTTTGCCCTTGCTTACGCCGGAATGGCAGATTCTTATGTGCTGTTTCCGAGCTATGTCGGAGCTCAACCGAAAGATGCTTTTCCAAAGGCTGAAACGGCGGCAAAAAAGGCGCTAGAACTTGACGGGTCATTGGCCGAAGCCCATGCCGCTCTTTCCTTTGCCTACTTCAATTACGACTGGAAATTTGACGAATCGGAGGAGCAGATACGCCAGGCGATTGCTCTCGACCCGAATTATTCGACCGCGTATCATTGGTTTGGCAACACAAATCTTCTTGCCGAGGGTCGTTTCGACGAATCGATAGAGGCTCTGAAAACGGCCCATGAGCTTGATCCTCTATCAGTGATTATAAGTGCCGATCTAGCAACCAGCTATTTGTATGCATTACGGTTTGAGGAGGCCATTTCCCAATACAACAAGGCGCTTGAGATGGATAATAACTTTTACTACGCTCGTCTTAATCTCGGACGGACCTATCTCCTGAAAGGCGATCTTGAGAAAGCTCTCGACGAACTGCAGAAAGCTTCGGGGGTTCCCACCGATCCTCGAATTCCGATGCTGCGATCGCGGATATACTCAAAAATGGGCCGTCGGGCCGACGCTCTCAAGATGTTGGACGAGCTAAAGGAAATGCAGCGTGTACGATATGTCTCAAATTGCAATTTTGCCGTCGCTTATACTGGACTTGGTGAAACTGATCTTGCCTTCGCAAGTCTTGAAAGTGCGTTCAAGGCTCACGACGATAATCTTGTCTATTTAAAAACTGATCCCTTGCTCGCTGATCTTCGCGGTGACCCGAGGTATGGCGATCTGTTGAAACGAATGGGTTTGCCAAGATAAAAGGCCGCCCCTTTACAGAACGGTCTCGTTTAATATGAAAGCAGTGGTCCGCCCTTCTACCTGCGGCGACCGCGGAAGAGCAATCCTAGCACCACGCCGACGGCGGCGGAGATCAGGATGGTTTGGCCGGGTTTTTGGCGGGCAAATTCTTTGGCGTCTTCGACCAGTTCTTTGGGGTCCTTGGCGGATAGTTCTTTGAACTTATCGCCGGCCTGAGTGAACTTATCGTTAGCAAAATCCTTGGCCTTAGCGGCCGCGTCCTGGATCTTTTGTCCGTATTCCTGTGCCTGCAATTTGAGATCTCCTAAAAACTCGTCGTCGTTAACGTTGCCTTTTGTTTCGTCTCCCGTGTTGAGGGGCATGAGGCCAACTTCCAATTCTTTTTTTGCTTTTGCGACTTCTGCGTCAAATTCTGACATATCAATATCCTCCGTCTAATATCCGAATTTAATAAATGCTGCTCAGGCAGTCAAAATCATACTGCCGCGAACCCGAGTGCTTCTGATGAAAGCCCCTCACTATAGGTTGTAAACGAAATTCGCGATAGGAATGTTCGGCTTTTCGGATGCATTTGCTATTGACAACCCAAATCTCAAAATGCAGAATACTACATTAAGTTAGTAAGCACTTACTAATAAACGGAGCAAGGAGCGAGTATTTATCAGCGAAATTTTCAAATGTGAACCGAGCGGACGGATGACCGGCGACAAACGGCGCGAGCAGATATTGCAGACGGCCGTAATGTTGTTTTCGCAGCGTGGTTTTAAGGGAACGACGACCAAGGAGATCGCCCGTGCGGCCGGAGTGTCGGAGGCGATGGTTTTTCGCCATTTTGAGAATAAGGACGCTCTCTACGGCGCGATCCTCGATACAAAGGGGTGTCAGGACGGTGTGCATCGCTTCCCATGGGAAGCAAACGAGACGTTGAAAGCCGCGATCGAACAAAAAGACGATTTTGCCGTATTTTACAATATCGCCTTTGACGCGCTGAATAAGCACCAAGAGGATGTTGGGTTTATGCGGCTGTTGTTTTACTCGGCGCTCGAGGAGCATGTGCTCGCCGATCGGTTCTTTCATGAATTTATCGAGCGCATTTACGAGTTTATCGGTGGGTATATCGAGGAGCGGCAGCGTGACGGAGCGATCCGCGAGCTAAACCCGCGAATCGCCGTGCGGTCGCTTTTGGGGATGTTGATCCACCATTCGTTGAACAACATTTTGTGGGACAAGGGCCGCACAATACTGGATATCCCGAACGAAGAGGCAGCCAAAAATTTCGCCGAGATCCTGCTCGGCGGTATTAGAGTTTAGGGCGTTGAATTGACGAGATTACGATGATGAAACGGCATTTATTTTCGATCCTTCTTATTTCCCTCGCGCTGGTTTTTCTAAACAGCTGCGGCGGTTCCGCCGCAGCCAATGCGAATAATACGGCCAACCAACCGCAGATCGTCGATGTCACGACGAAACAGGCGGTCACAAAGCAGATCCCAACCTATTTCGAGGCGACCGGCAATCTTGCAAGCGATGCCCAGACAGATGTGGCTCCGGCCGTTGCGGGTAAGATCGTTGAAGTCAATTTTGACGTTGGCAGCTTTGTTCAAAAGGGCGCCCTCCTCGTTCGGCTCGATGACCGCGACGCCCGGATCAGGATCGAACAGACAACGGCGGCCGTTACGCAACAGCAAAAAGGCTACGAGCAAGCGATTGCCGCCCTCAGGCAGGCTCAGGTCCGCCTCGGGGTCAAGGATGGCGAAACATTTAATATCGAGACGTTTTCGCAGGTCAAATCGGTAACTGCTCAGCTTGTCCTCGCCGAAAAGGAATTACAGCGGTCACAAAAACTTCTGGAGTCAGGCGACATTTCGCGGTCTATCGTCGACCAGCGGCGTTCGCAGCGTGACTCGCTGCTTGGTCAACTCGATGAGGCCCGTTCGAACGCGGCGGTTGCGGTTCGTGCTATAAACTCCGCCGAGGCGGCGGTCGCAACAGCGAAATCCGGGATCTCAGCCGCAGGGACCCAAGTCGATCAGGCCAAAAAATCGCTCGCCGACACGACGATATATTCACCGATCAGCGGCTACGTCTCCGAACGTGTCGCCGATGTCGGCGAATACATCAGCCCAAGTGCCCCTAATACAAAAATTGCAACCATCGTTCGGACATCGACCCTTCGATTGCGGATCGACGTTCCTGAGGCCTCGATCGGAAAGGTCACGGTCGGCCAGGGCATTTCGCTGCAGACAAGTGCCTATCCTGACCGTAATTTCGCCGGAACCGTCGCTCGCGTGTTGCCTTCGCTGAATGTTGCGGCACGCACGCTGACGGTTGAGGCCGAGGTCGCAAATAGCGACGGCATGCTCAAACCGGGTCAATTTGCGACCGTCAGAGTTACGCAATCCAAACCCGAGAATGCCGTTATGGTTCCGGCCTCGGCGATCAGATCCGAGGGTGACTTAAACAAGCTTTATATCGTTAAGGACGGAGCGGTTCACGAGATCATCGTTCAAACAGGATTGCTCGAGGACGGGCTGATCCAGATAAAGCAGGGTGTCGCGGAGGGTGATGTGATCGCGACAAGCAATGTAAATACGCTATTCGACGGCGTGCTCGTTCGGCAAATGAACTAGGGGGTTTTTGGAACTATGCAATGGCTGGCTGAAATCTGCGTTAAGCGTCCGGTATTTGCGACGATGTTGATCTTGTCGCTGGTCGTGGTCGGGGCGTTCTCGTTTATGAGCCTCGGCGTCGACCTTTTTCCGAAGATCGATTTTCCGACGATCACTATCACGGTCGTAAATCCGGGCGCTAGCCCGCAGGAGATCGAAACCGAGATCACGGACAAGGTCGAGGAGGCGGTCAATACCATTTCAGGTATCGACGAGCTGCGCTCGACGTCTATCGAGGGCGTATCACAGGTATTTGTCGCATTTGTGCTGGAAAAAGACGTCAACGTGGCAGCACAGGAAGTCGAGAATCGGGTCCAGACAGTCATTCCAAACCTGCCGGAGACCGCAAAACAGCCAACCGTTCAAAAGCTCGACACCGACGCCACACCGGTTCTGAGGATCTCGATCTCGGCTCCAACATCCCTTCGCGAGGTCACCGAGATTGCGAAGCACAAGGTCAAGGAACGGATCGAATCCGTAAACGGCGTCGGCCAGATCTCGATCATCGGGGGACAGGAACGGCAGATCAACGTTTGGGTCGATCCCGACAAATTGCGCTCATATAACGTTACACCGGCAGAAGTCTCCGGTGCGTTGAGGATCCAAAACATCGAATTCCCGTCGGGGCGCATCGATAAGGGCCAGACTGAAACGGCCATACGCACAGTTGGAAAGATACAAAAACCTGAGCAGTTCGATGATGTCGTTGTCGCCACGCGTGGCGGCTATCAGGTCAAGGTCAAAGACCTCGGTTACACGGAAGACGGCGGCGCCGAGATCCGCTCCGAGGCCCGCCTAAACGGCCAACCGGCTGTGACACTGGTCGTTTCGAAGCAATCGGGACAAAATACGGTCGCCGTAGCTCGCGAGATAAAAGCGCGTTTGAAGGAAATCGAACCGACCCTGCCAAAAGGCTTCCAGATGCGGGTGATCGGCGACAATTCGATCTTTATCGAAAACTCGCTCCACGCTATCGAGGAACATTTGATCCTTGGGTCGATCCTTGCATCGATCGTCGTCTTTCTATTTCTCTGGAGCTTTCGCTCGACGATGATCGCGGCGCTCGCCATTCCGACGTCAATCATTTCTACCTTCGCCCTGGTCTATGCGATGGGCTACACGCTCAACTCGATCACAATGCTCTCGCTGACCCTGATGGTTGGTATCGTCATTGATGACGCGATCGTTGTGCTCGAGAACATCTATCGTTTTGTCGATGAAAAGGGAATGAATCCGTTTCAGGCGGCGATCGAGGGCACACGAGAGATCGGCCCGGCCGTTATGGCGACGACGCTTAGCTTGATGGCCGTTTTCGTTCCGATCGGTTTCATGCAGGGCATCGTCGGCAAATTTATGTCGTCCTTCGGCCTGACTGCTTCGTTCGCGGTCGGTGTTTCGCTTATTGTCTCATTCACGCTTACGCCTATGCTTGCGGCACGCCTGATTAAGGCAAAGAAGGTAAAGCCGCAAACTGACCTCGACAATGTAAAAGGTGACGCGGCGAACGAGCTCGAAAAACGTGACAGCCATTACACTGGTTGGTTTCGCCGCGTGGATGAGCTTTATGCATGGATGCTTCGATTCTCAATGGGGCACCGATGGATGATTCTCGGACTCGTCGTGCTTGTTTTCCTGAGCATCGTCCCGCTCTTCATGTTCGTCGGTAAGAATTTTTTACCGGTCGATGACCAATCGCAGTTTGAGATCTCCGTTCGAACGCCTGAGGGCACAAGCCTCTCCGCCTCGTCGCAGTCGTTCGAAAGGATCGCTTCGGAGATCCGCAAAATGCCGGGCGTAACTGATACTCTCGCGACGGTAGGCGGCGGGCAGCAGCAAGTTGTAAATGCCGGCACTATCTACGTGAAATTGAGTGATGTCGGAGAACGCGCGAAATCGCAGGAAACAATGATGGCCGATGCCCGCGACGTCCTAGCGAAGTTCCCCCCGGAGCTGCGAACCAGTGTCCAGATCGTTCAGGCATTTTCGGGTGGAGGCTTTCGCAATGCGAACGTTCAATTTCTGATCTCCGGCCCTGACATCAAGGTGCTCGAGGAAGCGTCTGAGAAAGTCCTCGCAAAAATGAAAACTATTCCGGACGCGGTAGACGTCGATTCGACGTTGATCGCGGGCAAGCCTGAATTGCAGCTGGAGGTCGATCGCGACACGGCGGCGGACCTCGGTGTTAAAGTAGGCGATGTCTCGCAGGCACTAAACACGCTTGTTGCAGGACAGCAAGCGACGACCTTTAACGCCGGCTCGGACCAGTACGACGTTTACGTTCGGGCAATCAATCCATTTCGCACCAGCGAAGTAGGTTTGAAGAGAATGATCGTACCTTCGGCCAAGCTTGGCGTGGTTACGCTCGATCGAGTCGTCAAGTCGAAGCCTGGTACCGGCCCGAGCGCTATCGACCGGACCAACCGGCAAAAACAGGTGACGCTGCTCGCCAATACGAAACCCGGTGGTTCGGCGGCAAGCATTACATCAGCGATCGACAGCTACATCAAGGAATTACAGCTTCCCGCCGGCTACCGGACGGGCTACGTAGGACAGTCGAAGGAAATGGGCAAGGCCGGATTCTACTTCCTGCTCGCATTCATGCTGTCGTTCATTTTTATGTACATCGTGCTAGCAGCACAGTTCGAATCGTTCATCCATCCGGTGACTATCCTACTGACGCTGCCGCTTTCGATACCGTTCGGAATATTCAGCCTTTTGGTGATGGGACAATCCGTGAATATATTCTCCGGCCTGGGCCTCTTGCTGCTCTTTGGTGTGGTCAAGAAGAATGCGATCTTGCAGATCGATCATACGAATCATCTTCGCTCGCAGGGCATGTCACGCTACGACGCGATCATCCAGGCAAACCGCGACCGACTTCGTCCGATCCTGATGACGACGATCGCTCTTGTGGCAGGTATGCTCCCGCTCGTAATTTCGACTGGTGCGGGATCGGGCACGAACCGCTCGATCGGTGTTCTTGTTGTCGGTGGACAATCGATGTGTTTGCTTTTGACACTGCTTGCCGTGCCGGTATTTTATTCGATTTTCGATGACCTGGCTGAATTCAAGGTTTTCAGATACGCCAACGAGTTGGCCTCGCGGGTTTTCGGCGGTGCAAAGCGACGTCTTGCGACCGCGTCAAGCTCAATAGTGTCCAAGAATTAATATCAAGGTAGGTCATTGCATTTTAACTAGGTTTTATGAAGCGGCATCTTTATTCATTTTCATTTCTATTCCTCTCTATGGCGGTTGGGATAGTGCGCGCCCAAGATCCGACAGCGACGCCGACGCCATCGCTTACTCCGCCCGTCAGCGACAGACAAAATGTAACCCCGGAGGATCTTAAAGGGGTACCGGCGATCGCGCCAAATTACCGGTCGGACGATCGCACCTTGCCCGATCTGGGGCGTGTCGGCGTCGACATTACCCAACAACGCCCGCTGACGTTGAAAGAAACGATCGAGCTCGCTCTCGACAATAACAACGACATCGAGATCACCCGAAAGACCTTCAAAAGCACGGAGTTTGATATAAAAGCAGCCCGCGGTTTTTTTCAGCCGCGGCTAACGGGACAGGCATATTACGATCGGACGACGACACCGAACGTCGGCATTTTTAGTACCAATACGTCTACGACCCAAGGCTCAATTGTCGGAAACGCCACCGTAACGGGCTACGTTCCTAGTTTTGGAACGGTGCTTACCGGAGGCTTTAATAATTCGAGTGTTACGAGTAATAATCCGATCTCGATCCTGAGCCCGCAGGACACGTCGAGCCTTAACTTTTCCATTTTGCAGCCGCTGTTTCGGGGCCGCCGTTTTGACCAGCAACGGCGCACGATCGAGATAGTAAAAAAGGACCTTGCTCTCAGCGACACGCAGTTCCGACAGCGGTCGATCGAAGTAATAACGTTGGCTGAAAAAGCGTATTGGGACCTTGCTTTTGCTTTGCGAAACCTGCAGGTACAGCGTGACAGTGTTCGTGACGCCAATGATCAACTTGTGCACAATCGGCGTCTGGTTGACGAAGGCCAACTCGCACCTATCGATGTCGTCGCTGCCGAGACCCAGGTGGCCAATTTCGAACAGGCCGTTTACGACGCATTAAATATTGCAAATCAAGTCGAAAACACGCTTAAAAATCTGATCTCGTCGAAGCGCACGGATCCAATCTGGTCAGAGTCTCTGACGCCGGTCGATTCCGTCGAGTTGGAGGCTCCGCGAACAACCATAACCGAAGCTATGGATACGGCGATACAAAATCGGCCCGAGCTTGAGATCAACCGTGACCAGCAGGAAATCAATGGCCTCGATCAGAGGCTCTATCGTGACCAGAAAAAACCGCAGATCGACCTGGTAGCAAGCTACAACTCATCAGGTATCGGCGGCAGTCTGAACCCTGCCTTCAGCAACCCGTTCGCCCGGACGTCATGTGCCGTTCCCACATCACCGGAGTGCGTCGCGATCCAGGCGCAGCAACAGGCCTTCCTGGCCCAGATCGGCGGTGGAACTACGGCATACTCGGATATATTTCAGAACAAATACCCGTCCTTTCGCGTTGGCATCAACTTCAACCTACCCCTTTTTGGCGATAAAACTGCCGGAGCATTGCTTGGTAAAGCACAGGTCGAACGTGAAAAGCTACAAACTCAACGTGAGCAGTTGGAACAGAATATTCAGGTTGAGGTCCGTAACGCCCTGCAAGGCATCAGGACGGCCGAAGCTCGGCTGCGGGCCGCAGCGATATCCCGTGAAAATTCCGCGAAGCAGTATGACTCGGAGCAGCGAAAACTAGACTCCGGGCAGTCGGATATTTACAAGGTTCTTGAACGCCAGACGGCTCTTTCCGTAGCCAGGAGCAACGAACTGCGAGCCAGGACCGAATTGAATAAGGCAATCGCGGATCTTGACCGTGCAACGGGTAACTCGTTAAAGGCCAACAATGTCACTCCGAAAATGACAAAGTAGATCCCCCGATTTCAACTCATTTCTTGTATGAAGGCTGTCTATATCACTGACTTTACACATGACGATAACATCGAGTTTCGCGAGGTACCGGATACGCCTAAGCCATCAGCAAGCGAGGTCTTGATAAATGTCAAAGCCGCCGGAGTGAACCGGGCCGATCTGCTCCAGCGGCGCGGGCTGTATCCGCCGCCGCCGGGCTATTCACCAAACATTCCAGGAATGGAATTCGCGGGCGAGATCGCCGGAGTTGGTAAAACGGTTGAAAAATGGAAGACCGGTGACCGAGTTTTCGGGATAACAGCAGGTGAAGCTCAAGCAGAGATGCTCATCATTGACGAGTCTCTGCTGTCTACGATTCCGCCCGAACTGACGTTCACCGAGGCCGCTGCCATTCCCGAAGTATTTATTACCGCCAATGACGCGATCTTCACCCAGGCGAACCTTCAGGAAGGCGAAACTTTGCTGGTCCACGCTGTCGGGTCCGGAGTAGGTCTCGCCGCCCTTCAACTCGCAAAGGCGAAAGGCACGACCGTGATCGGAACTTCTCGCACAGCAAATAAGCTCGAGCAATGCCGCGAGTTCGGTCTGGATATCGGCGTTACGATCGAGGGCACTCCCGAATTTGCTCGAATTGTTATGGAATCGACTAGCTCCCGTGGATCTGACGTAATTCTCGATCTCGTCGGAGCGGCGTACTTTGAGCAAAACCTTATTGCATTAGCATCAAATGGACGTCTCATGCTCGTTGGGCTGACATCCGGTCGAATCGCAGAATTCAATCTTGGCCTCGCTCTGTCGAAACGCGCCAAAATAATGGGCACTGTCTTACGTGGCCGTTCCGTCGCCGAAAAGGCGAAAGCGACACGTGCGTTTACCGCCGAGGTAGTCCCGCTCTTGTCCAGCGGCAAAGTTCGGGCAAATGTCGACCGTGTATTTAAAGCGAGCGACGTGTGCAGTGCCTACGATTATCTCGAATCAAACCAGAGCTTTGGCAAAATAGTTCTAGAATTTTGACAGCTTTGGTTCCTACCGGAGTCGAAATATTAGGAAAAAGACTTTCGAGCCCGTTTTAGCTTGGATGCTGGACTACATCAATCCATTCTGTGTGCTGCGTCTGCGGTAATAATGCACAGGCCGGGTACTCGTTGCGAATCCAGCCGCGCCATAAGTGAGACGGCTTGGGCATAGGTCAGCGGCCCACCCTCGATCGCGTCGAACGACACAACAGCCCATCGCTCCTCTTCGAGCTCGCTCAGTGCTGACGGATCAGCCTGGGTGCCCGCCGAAATATTTTCCGAACCGGTCACAGACGAAGAAGCCTCCGCCAAAAGATCATCATCGAAGATCGAACGCATTTCAAACCTATGTTCAGGGTTCGTCGTTTCCATCTTTTTCTTTAGATGCAAAAGACCGGACCGCATTTGATGGATTCTCATACAACAGTCCCGCAAATTTACCACAGTCACCCGCTTAAAGTAAATATTTTTTCTGGCCTTAGCTCCCAATAACTTGCCTCTAATCGATGATTAACAAGATTTGCATTCATAAGCTCTAGTCGCTCCAAATCCATTTCAGACAGTAACGCTGTTTTTGCCAAACCCGATCACAAAAGAGACTAGCAATTGGTAAGATAGAAAGTTATGTTGTACCGCGAGTCGATATTTATTACAGGTTTTCCGGGTTTTATTGCTAGCCGGCTCGTTGAGAGCCTGGCGAGGCCCGAAACGCAGTTTTTTATTCTGGTTCAGCCGCAGTTTGTCGACCAGGCGATGGCCGAGGTCGAGGGGATCGCAGTTGCCAGTGGAATCGAACTAGAAAACTTCGTGATCGTCGAGGGTGACATTACCTTGACGAACCTCGGGATTTCCGACGGAGACCTCGAAACTATCCGAGCTGAAACGACCGATATATTTCATCTTGCCGCCGTGTACGATTTGGCGGTCGCAAAAGATCTCGCATTCAACGTGAATCTAAACGGGACCCAAAATGTTAACGAATTTGCCCAATCGATCCATAAGCTCAATAGATACAATTACATCTCGACTTGCTACGTGGCCGGCAAACGGACCGGTGCGATCAGCGAAACTGACCTTGAACACGACGCGGGATTCCGCAACTATTACGAGGAAACCAAGTATCTCGCCGAGATGGAGGTCGAGAAACTAAAGGGTAAACTCCCTATCACTATATTTCGCCCTTCGGTCGTTGCCGGTGATTCGGAAACAGGCGAGACAGCCAAGTATGACGGTATTTATTACCTCGTACATTATTTGCGAAAGGCTCCAATTCTGCTGCGTGTTATCAACGTTGGCAATGCCAATGTTCGGCTCAATCTCGTACCTGTCGATTTTGTAGTTACAGCGATCGCGGCTCTCGCCCGCGACAAAAAAGCAAAGGGCAAAACTATCGCGCTCGCTGATCCTTCTCCGATGACGACCGCCGACCTCTTCGATGAATTGGCAAAGGATATGACCGGGCGCAAATCGGAATTCAGTCCATCGCCAAAGCTTGTCGAATGGTTTCTCAATTCCCGTATCTCCCCCGCGTTGACAGGGCTTCCACATCACGGCGTTCCATATTTCTTTATTTCGCAAACGTATGACACGAAGGTTGCGGCCAAGCTGCTTAAACCGCACGGTATCAGTTGTCCTGCATTTTCAAGCTATGTCGGAAAGCTGCTCGACTTTGTGGAAGAGAATCCAAAGCTTTAGAACGGAACGAGATTTTCTGGGTTGCCAATGCATACCTGATTCGACTTGCAGCATCATACTCTGAGTTAAGAGAGATATGTTTTTTCGAAAAGTCAGCTCAGTTTTGTTGATGATCCTAGTTTCCGCTTTGGCTGTGGTCGTCTCAGCTCAGAGTGGTCGCGTTCAGCAGGTGCCTACACCGACACCCCGCGACGAAACGCTCCGAATCGCGACCGAAGAAATAAAGCTTAACGTCCTCGCATTTAACGAAACAGGCGGCTTTTTTCCGAATGTCACGGCGGATGATCTGGTCATTACGGAAGACAATGTGCTTCATCAACCGACGAGCGTTCGCCGAATTCCAGCGAATGTCCTCATCTTGCTAGATACGGGCGGCGAACTTCGTGCCGTGAAGAGTCTTGATGTGACGCGCAAAGTTGCGCGGGCAGTCGTAGGATCGCTTAGGCCGGATGATTCGGTCGCGATAATGGAATA
>JBBRSH010000047.1:0-28541 GCA_038245555.1 Pyrinomonadales bacterium
CCGCGGAGTTTTTGTGACTTGGTTGAGAACACCGAGACCCCCGTTGGGATTGCTCAGCGTTGACGGGTCCCTAACATAGGTGAAGATCTCATCATTGTCATCCGATGGCATCGCATTCCCGACTCCGGGAACGAGGTCTCGCGTAGAGACGAAGGCGATCGCATGTCCATCATCACTAATGCTCGGATCGTGATTGTCGTCCGCGATAACAGCAATTGACGATATGGATCCGGCCAGCGGGATCTGACTTGTATCTGTATTCGTTACCCGGATGAACGTTCCACCCGAAAGATCGGTCAACGGTATCTCATCGCCCGCCGACATATCCGCAACCGGAGCAACCGTTGGGATCCGATACAGCCATATTTCAAGATTGCCGTCCGTCGTCAATGGATTTGCCGCTGGTACCGGAGTCGGCGTTGGGCTCGCTGCGGGTGTCGGTGAAGGACTCGGCGTCGGCGTCGGAGTCGGGGCTGAAAATGAGTTTCCGTCAAATGACCCGGGGTTCGTAGCGTCCGGAGTTGTCGGTCGCGATGTCGTGGCATTCGAACTGAACGATATCCATTTACCGTCATTGCTAATGACTGGCCGCGTATTTGAGATCAGGACCCGGATATTGTCAAAGGTCGGAGTCAGAGTCGGATTAAAAAGAACACTTTTCGTGTCGGTGATCTGAAAGATCCTTCTTTGAGCGTAGTCAAAAAGAAATATCTCAAGGTTGCCGTCCGTATTTCTCGGATTCTCTGTAGCTACATTGCCTTGAGATTCAAAAACCACGAATCGCCCATTACCGCTGACACCACCGGCAAATGACTCGCCCGTTGCACCGGACAACTGGGCAATGACCGAATCGACCTGGGCCGAAACGGGCGTGAACCAGGCAAACAAAATTAACGATAAAAACAGGAAAGTAAGACGAAACGTCACAAACTCCTCCAATATTAAAACAGATCTAATAAATCCCAATGCAGACGACTCCGCTGAGTGATTGCTCAAACCTTCAATTTTATGCGTAAAGCACGAGCGCCGCAAGCAACCCGGCAACGAAAGACGATCTACAACCCCTAATAACTGTATTTTGATGCCTTTCATATCCGCTTTGGTTGTAATTTTAGATTTCGGATATATCGTTTAAGATAAGACACTTACGACGACAATGACGAAAGAACGGAAAATCATGATCGTTGCGGGTGAAGCCTCCGGCGACTCTCACGCAGCCAAGCTGGTTAAAGAACTGCAGTCGGCCGAGCCAGCGACCAGATTCGAGTTTTTCGGGGCCGCAGGCCCGAAAATGCGAGATGCAGGCGTCGATCCGGTTGTCGTTTCCGACGGACTGTCGATCGTCGGCCTTGCTGAGATAGCACGTGCGATGCCGGTATTTCTCCGGGCAATGAGATCCCTGAAACAAGCTGCGGCTGCTCGAAGACCAGATGCCGCGATCCTGGTCGATTTTCCCGATTTCAATCTCAAACTTGCCAAATCGTTGAAAAAGAGCGGAATAAAAGTGATCTATTATATCTCGCCTCAGCTTTGGGCTTGGCGAAAATACCGGATCGCAACGATAAGGAAATATATCGATCTGATGATCACGATCCTTCCTTTCGAAGCCGAGTGGTATGCCAAACGCGGGGTGACGCATGTCGAGTACGTCGGAAATCCGCTCGCAAAAGAGGTCCATGCCGAGCGATCGCGAACGGAATTCTGTCGAGATCATGACCTTGTTCCATCCAGACCCCTGATAGCTCTACTCCCAGGTAGCCGGCACAAGGAGATCGTCCGAATATTGCCGGTAATGCTATTGTCAGCGATCGAGATCTCTGGAACTCTGGCAGACGCACAGTTTGTAGTTGCTATAGCTTCCCATCGGCATCGAGCGGATGTTGAAGATCTGATAGCAAGACTGCCGAACGCTGGTGACTTGCTCGCAAATTTACGGATCGTTGAAAGCGAAACATACGACGCCCTTCAGGCGTCTGATGCTGCCGCGGTAACCAGCGGAACCGCAACTCTCGAAACGGGGATCCTCGGTACGCCGATGGCGATCGTCTATAAAACGTCCGCGATAAACTATGCATTATTAGAACCGTTGATCTCGGTTGAGCATTTCGGACTAATAAACCTGATCGCCGGTGAGCGAGTTGCGAAAGAATTGATCCAAAAAGCGTTTACCGAAAAATCCCTGGCAAGTGAATTGATCAGGATCCTCGATCCAGTGACAAACGCGGAGGTCCGGTCAAAGCTGATAGAAGCAGCAAACAAACTGGGCAAGGGCGGTGCCTCGAAACGGGCGGCTGCCGCAATACTAAAGTCGATTGATTCGAAGGAAATTACCGTTTGACACAGCTGCACTTATTCATCGGTTCGTTCGGATGCGAGTTTTACCTGGATGTCTTTGATCTGTTCTCGAATTCGCGATAGTCCCTTAACCATCGCATTCTGACGTTTATATTCAGCTAGAGGCTGGACCGGTGTTCCCCACCAAATGCCTGGCCGAACGATCTTTCCGGGAAGGACGCCTGCCTGAGAACCAATAATTGCACCACTTTGGACGCGGGCATGGTCGCCCATGCCAACCTGGCCGCCTATTACACAATCGTCCTCGATCACAGTGCTGCCAGAAATACCGGTTTGAGCAGCGATAACGACCCGTTTTCCGATCTGAACGTTATGAGCGATCTGAACAAGATTGTCGATCTTCGTCCCCTCACCGATCCGCGTTTCGCCGAGTGCCCCTCGATCGACACACGTATGAGCCCCGATCTCCACGTTGTCTTCGATCACGACGGTTCCTATCTGCGGGAACTTCACATAGCGGTCAGGGGCCCGAACGAATCCAAAGCCGTCTGTTCCGATAACTACGCCTGAATGCAGAACCACCTTGTTTCCGATCGTGCAACTATCTTCGATAAATACATTAGGATCCAGGACGCAATTTTCGCCCACGCTTACATCGTCTCCAACTTTTACAAACGCCCGAAGGGCCGTACCGCGACCGATCTTCGTGCGTTCGCCCACACAAGTATAGGCCCCTATAAACACATCTTCGCCAATGACGGAGCTGTCAGCAATTATCGCCGTGGGGTGAATTTGCGGCCGGCGGGCTTTTGACGGATGAAGCTTTTCCGCAACCAATGCGAAAGAAAGCTTTGGGTTTGCACTTCGCAAAGCCGACCTGCCCGGTAAAGCTTCAACATTCATTGGTACAATGACGCAATCTGCGTTCGAGGCTCCCGCCGTTTCCGCATTTTCCGCAAAAGCTATCTCTCCCTTCGAAGCGGTCGCTAGCTCCGCGACCCGCTCGATTTCGACGTCGCCATCCCCAACAAACTCAATCGAAAAAGTGTCGGCGATCTCCCGTATTTTCATGTCTAAACTGTAAGTTGTTTTTACGAAAAAGTCAGTCTGGCGGAATCATTCGTGATGTCGTTCAGCTATATTTACCGCAGTCTGAAGAAAGATTTCAATGCCTTCGATGGTAACGCCATCGACATCTGCGAGCTGTTTTAACATCGGAGCGGCGTCGCTGTCGAGAAACGCAAGGTCGGCAAGGTCGATAATAACGTGAGGATTTACTGTCGAGCGGATATTCATTGCAATTCGCTGAAGAAGGGTCGCATCTTCCTGGAACATCTCGCCCTCGATCCGCAGCCTTGTTGTGCTGGTCTCGACATTATCGATCTGATTGATCTGAGTTGCCATTTTCGTTATTTGATGACGAAAATACGTAAAAGGAGCCATCAAGTTTCAAGTGGGGGCGATTTCCTTGTGACCAGGAACAATCCTGCGAAAACGAACAGTGCGGAGGCAAGGAAGCTAACACCCACGTGCTCGCCAAGAAATAATACCGCGAGGACAAATCCGACGACCGGCTGCAGGTAAACAAAGACTGCTACGGTGGACGGATCGACACGGGCCAAAGCCCACGCGTTTAGAAAATAAGGAACGAGGGTCCCGATTATCGCAGTGTACAAGACGCACAGCCAAATAGTAGGTGCGACAGACTCAATATCGACCGACCTCATCGAATAGATGCCGAGCGGAACGCAGAAAAATGACGCAAACAGAAAGATCCACATGATCGAACGGAATGCTCCGTTGCGCATGACGATGTTTTTTGAGATGGCAACATAGATACCATACGAAAGTGAATTTAGCACGACCAATAAGTCACCAAGAGTGGTCTGGGATGAAAATGAAGCGTTTCGCGGATCGATCAGAAGGATCACTCCCGTACAGGCGATCACGATTCCCAAGATCTTGATCGTCTTTAGTGTCTCGGTACCAAGGAAATAACCGGCAGTAAGTGCAAAGATCGGTATCGTGACGGAGATCAATGAGGTATTCGAAGCCTTTGTAAGGGAAAGGCCGGTTGTGAATAATAATTGATTAAATGTGACGGCCAGGAAGCTTATGGCTCCAAGCTTAAGGTAGTCGATCCGATCCTTTAGCCAAAATCGGCGTCTGATCACCTGAACGACGACGAAAATAAAAGCACTAAGGCCGACTCGAAATCCGACCAATCCTACCGCCGGGATAACTGAAAGGGCGACTTTTCCGATAACGGGAAATGACCCAAACGACAACTGGACTCCGATCAGAGCCAGATAGGGAGCGATCGACCGATCGGTTTCGGCCTCGTTATGCAAGCATCATCCCCGGCTGTTCGAGCATCTGCTTGAAAGTTTGGAGAAATTTCGCTCCTGTTGCTCCGTCTACGACTCGGTGGTCGCAAGACATCGTGACATTCATGATGTTGCGAACGACGACCTCACCGTTTCGAACTACTGGAGTCGGAGCAGCTCCCCCGACTGCGAGAATGCCTGCCTCAGGCGGATTGATGATCGCGGTAAATTCCTTGATGCCGAACATTCCGAGATTAGAGATCGAAAATGTGGCACCTGTATACTCATCCGGCTGTAGTTTCTTTGCTTTCGCTTTAGCCGCGAGATCCTTGATCTCAGCAGCTATCTCTAAGAAGCCTTTTAAATTGGCACCGCGAACAACCGGCGTAATAAGGCCTTCATCTATCGCGACGGCGACGCCGATATCTGCTTGTTGGTAGAACCGAATGTTCTTGTCCTGGTATGAAGCGTTTACAAACTGATGTTTTGTGAGAGCCATTGCCGCCGCTTTAACGACAATGTCGTTGACACTGATCTTTTGATGGTCGTCGACAGACGAATTTACCTGCTTTCGCAATTCGAGGGTCTGATCCATCTCGATCTCGACCGTTAGATAAAAGGTCGGAACCGGACCGATCGATTCGGCAAGGCGGCTCGCAATAACGCGGCGGATTTGCGACGTGGTTTCATCTTGAAACGGGGAAGCTCCCACAACTGTTGATGGCGTGAACGTTCGAGCAACAACAGAAGCTGGCTGCCTATCGCCAGCTAGAGCGGTTTCGATATCACGTTTAATAATGCGTCCGTTCGGGCCGCTTCCGATGATGGATTTAAGGTCGATCGAATTTTCGGCTGCCATGCGGGCAGCTATTGGCGACACTATTAACCTACCGTTTCCGGCTGAGGCAGGAGTCGGATCGGCTGGCTTTGGCGGCGGCTCGACGGTTTTCTGTACGGGAACTGCTTCCGGCTTTTCGGCCTCAGGCTCCTTGCCGGCCGGCTTCGCCGCTCCTCCGTTTGAAGAAGAAACCTCGCTCAGCAGGGCTGAGATGTCGTCACCCTTATTTCCAATGATCGCGATCGCCTCTCCCAGCAAAGCGGACTCGCCCGCGCCCTTCAAGATCTTTAGAAGCGTTCCGGAGGTCAGGGCGGTCATTTCCATCGTCGCCTTATCAGTGTCTACCTCGGCAAGCGTTTCATCGGCCTGGTAGCTGTCGCCTTCGTTTTTGACCCAGCGAGCGATCTGCCCTTCTTCCATGGTAGGCGACAGCTTCGGCATTAAGAATTTTTCAGCCATATTTTTATGCCCTTACTTCGCGTGGGCTGCATTTCGGTTCGCGGCGATCATCTGCAGTCGTTCTTCACGCGTTTTCTTCCGGGTGTTGTAGCCGGTATCGCCATACGGCTCCAGTTTTTCGAGCCAAAGGTCTTCGAGAGTCTCGAGATCGGCCGAATAATTATATTTTGCGTCGTCTCTGGGTTCGACTGGCTCGACGGTCTCAAATTCGAAACACGCTTCACCCAGTTCATTCCAATCTGCCTGAAGAGGTTTGCTTGCGTGAGAACCCATGTTCAGGGCAAATTTGTGCCGATTGATCTTACCCGGAATATTGACGCTCGAATCTACAAATACCTTATCGTTTGTTGTGTTTCGTATTTGGAACACGCCCATCGGCCTATGAGAAAGCTTGTATTCAAGCAAAGCGGCTTTCTTGTCCATTACAGATAACAAACCTCTTTTACGGCAGCAACGATCCGCGCCACGTCAGGCAAAGCCAGAGCCTCAAGGTTTTTTGCATAGGGCATCGGTGCTTCGACTGTCGATATGCGCTTTATCGGTGCGTCGAGATAATCAAACGCAGTATCCATGATCTGATAAGAGATCTCCGCACCGACGGAAGCAAACGAGTGAGATTCCTCTGCGATAACCAAGCGATTTGTCTTCTTCACCGAGTTGGCTATTGTTTCGATGTCGAGCGGCTTGATCGTCCGCGGGTCGATAACTTCGACCGAAACATCGAATTCCGTTTGCATCTGTTCGGCGGCGTCCAGGGCCATTTGTACGGTCATCGAACGAGCGACGATCGTGCAATCGGTTCCTTCGCGCTTTACATCGGCGACACCGAGCGGAATGGTAAAGTCTGGGTCGTCGGGAACCTCGCCCTTGTAGCCGTACATACGCTCCTGTTCCAAAAACATCACAGGATTGTCGTCGCGGATCGACGATTTGAGCAATCCTTTGGCATCTGCTGCGGTCGAGGGCATCACGACTTTTAGACCCGGAAAATTTGCATAAAACGCTTCGAGCGCCTGCGAATGCTGCGACGAAACCTGATAAGCCGAGCCGTTCGGCCCGCGAAAAACGATGGGCACTTTGAATTGACCGCCGGACATATACAGCATCTTGGCCGCATGGTTTATTATCTGGTCGGCTGCAAGGATCGAAAAATTCCAAGTCATGAATTCGATCACTGGCCTCAAGCCGGCCATGGCCGCACCCACGCCGACCGCAGCGAAACCCAGTTCTGTAATAGGCGTATCGACGACTCGTTTATCGCCGAATTCCTTCCACAGTCCTCGCGTGACTTTATAAGCCCCATCGTATTCAGCGACTTCCTCGCCCATAACGAAGACGTTTTCGTCTCTTAATATTTCTTCTCGCAAGGCCTGGTTCAAAGCATCGCGAATAGTCAAAACTGCCATATGTTATTGGCTAACTCCACTTTTGTTTCTTACACCCATCGTGGCTCAACGTTACGCGTAAACGTTGGTCATCAACTCGCTCTCGTCCGGATACGGACTTTCGTCCGCAAACTTCACAGCCCGCTCGACTGCCTCCGCGGCTTCCTTTTCGATCTTTTCAAAGTCTTTGTCACTAAATACTTTTGCTTCTTTCAGACTGTCTTCAAATAGGACGATGGGGTCGCGTTCGCGATATTTCGCGATCTCGTCGCGGGTTCTGTAATTTCCAGGATCAGACATTGAGTGGCCCATGTAGCGATAGGCACGTACCTCAAGCAGCGTCGGGGATCCATCCTTTCTTGCTCGTTCGATCGCACGCTGCGTTGCTTCCCGAACCGCCATTACGTCCATTCCATCAACGAATTCGTTAGCCATTTCGAAAGCGTCGGCCTTTTTGGCAATATTCCGGGTGCTCATCGCCCTTTCCTGCGACGTTCCCATTCCGTATTGGTTGTTTTCGCAGATGAAGATGCAGGGAAGCTTCCAGAGTTGAGCCATGTTGAGCGATTCGTGAAAAATACCCTGATTTACCGCCGCTTCGCCAAAGAAACAAAGCACTACCTGGCCCGAATTCTTGTATTTGGCTGCGTACGCCATGCCGGTTCCGACGCCGATCTGGCCTCCGACGATGCCATGGCCGCCGAAGAATTCACGTTCCTTCGAAAACATATGCATCGAGCCGCCTTTGCCGCCGACGCACCCGCCGGCCTTTCCGTACAGCTCCGCCAAAACAGCCTCGGGCGAAATCCCTTTGATCATCGCCTGAACGTGATCACGATACGACGTGATGACCCTGTCAGAGGCTTCGATCGCCATCATCGAACCAACGCCGATCGCTTCCTGGCCGATATAAAGATGGCAAAATCCACCTATCTTCCCCATTCGGTAGACTTCCGCACACTTTTCTTCAAAGCGGCGACCAAGGACCATCTGATACAGCATGGCACGAAGGACGGCCGTATCGGTTTTCTTGATAGACACCAATTGCGAAGCTAATCGCGATTTATATTCTGCTTGGGCTTGCTCGACTTCGATGAAGTCTTCCTTTTGGTGAGCCGACGCGATTTCAGCAACGGGTTTGCCGCTTCCATTCGTCGAAGTGCCGTTCGAGGCGGCCGCCTTTTTTGCATGTGTTGCTGTTTTTGACAAAGTCTAACTCCTCGGTAACTCCCCACAAAGTAGAAACTTAGTAACACAAAGTGAAACCGATATTATAAGCGACCGGGAATATTTGTGCAAAAGATTACATTCTTGTTTATGTTAGCCAAATTCCGATAATGTTATAGTTTCATTTCGGATATCGAATACACGTCCTTATGCGTTTTCTTAAAATCCTGCCCTTAATATTGGTTCTAGCCTCCTATGCGGCCGCACAAAATCCGGCGAAATGGACATTGTCGACTGGAGACCAGAACCGGCAGATGAAGAGCGGTGAAAAGATCAAAGTCGACCTTAAGGCCGAAATCGAAAAAGGTTGGCATTTATACGCTCTGGAGCAACCCGAGGGCGGTCCGGTTGCGACGACGATCAAGGTTCCGGACGGTTCGAGTTTTCAGATCGTCGGTAGCATCGATTCGCAGAAACCGATCTCAAAGGTGGATCCGCTATTCACAGGAACGGACGGCAAGCCGCTGGAAACTAAATTCTTCACAGACGCTGCCACGTTTGGGGTCCCGTTATCGGTAATCTCAGACACCAATGCGAGCGTGGCGTCCGTAAGTGTACGATTCCAACTTTGCAACGACACGTTTTGCCTTCCACCAAAGACAGTAAAGGTTACCTTCGAAGGTTCTGAAGATGTCCGAAAAGGTGGGACGACGACGCCGGTGACTCCGGACGATACCAAGGCTGCCCCGCAACTTAATGCACAGGCGCCACCGACCGATCTATGGTCGTTTATTTGGCTGGCCGTCACGTTCGGTGCGATCTCGTTGCTGACACCCTGCGTTTTCCCGATGATCCCGATCACAGTTTCATATTTTATGAAGCATTCGAGCGGCGATCGGGCAAAAACGATCAAATTGGCAACAGTGTATTCCGTAGGTATCATAGCTACATTTTCATTGCTCGGGATGTTGCTTGCGGTCGTTTTCGGAGCCGCAGGTATCAATCTTTTTGCCGCAAATCCGTGGGTAAATCTCGGAATTGCCGCCATATTTTTGTTCTTTGCGTTCAATCTGTTTGGTTTTTACGAGATATCGATCCCCGCCTCGCTTTTAACAAAACTCGACAAGATCACACGAAGCGAGGAGGGAAAGGGAAGTGCCTACGTCGGGGCTCTACTGATGGGGCTGACATTTACGCTTACCTCTTTTACCTGTACATCTCCGTTCATTGGGACCATCCTCGTCTCGACCTCACAGGGCGACTGGAAAATGCCGCTGCTGGGCATGCTTGTGTTTTCCACGGTATTCGCGACCCCATTTTTCATACTCGCGACCGTGCCTAGATTGCTAAGTTCGTTGCCCCGGTCCGGCGGATGGCTCAATTCCGTCAAGGTTGTAATGGGCTTTCTCGAGATCGCGGCTGCGATGAAGTTCCTTTCAAACGTCGATCTTGTGTGGGGCGCCGGAATGAGTGCGAGCGGAGCCCTAAACTACGGCAAGGTGTTTACCCGCGAAGTCGTCCTGATCATCTGGATCGCGGTTGGCTTGGGTATTTGCCTTTACATACTAGGGTTGTTCAAGTTTCGGCACGACTCTCCTGTTAAGAAGATAACCGCGCTCCGCGTTGGGTTTGCTGTCGCTTTTCTTGCGCTGGTCGTCTATCTCGGCTCCGGGCTTTTGGGCAAGAAACTTGGCGAGCTCGAGTCTTTCCTTCCGCCAAAAAATGCCGAATCTAAGTTCAACCTTCTAGGCAATCGAAACGAAGAGCTGAAGTGGATCACAAACGATTTTCAGCGAGCGTTGAGCGACGCCAAAGCTCAAAATAAGCTGGTATTTGTAGATTTCACCGGCTACACCTGTACAAATTGCCGTTGGATGGAGGCCAATATGTTTCCGCGGCCCGAGGTCCGGGCGGAAATGGAAAAATATGTTCTCGCTAGCCTGTACACGGACGGTGACAGCGAGATTTACGACCAGCAGCAACAATTTCAGCAGGAGACGTTTCAAACCGTTGCATTGCCGTTCTATGCGATCTTTAACGCAGACGGTATGCCGCTGGCGACTTTTCCGGGACTGACACGAAATGCAGATGAATTCGTTGACTTTCTTAAGAAAACGGGAAAGAATTAGCCGACGTACGTTAAATGCAAACCAACCATATAGAAACAGTAATTGACGGACTGAAATCGATCTCAAACGACGAGTTCACGTGTGACAATGTTTACCAGTTCTTATCTGACACACCGGTCGATGTTGATTCAATTGTCAAATATCTATTTTGGAACCCCGAATTTTACACGCGAAATCTTGTGTATAAGGATGATCGCTTCGAAATGATGGTCATCTGTTGGGAGAAAGGCCAGGTTTCAAGCGTTCATAATCATGCGGACCAAAGATGCTGGATGACGGTTCCCATCGGACGGCTTCAAGGGCAGAACTTTGGGGTGGCCGAAGCAGACGAGTCACGCGGATATTGTAAGCTTTTTGAAACAGACACATTTGAGCTTTCCGACTGTCTGGCGGCTAAGGTCGAACTAGAAGAACCCATCCACCAAGTACTTAATCTCGCCGAATATAATGAGCGGGCCGCCAGTATTCACATTTATTCAAAGCCTTATGACAGCTGCCTTGCCTACTGCCGCGACACAGATACATTTAAGGAAGTTAAGCTTTTCTACAACAGTATCGCTGGCAAACTTTGCCAATCCGTTGCGGCCGGCGAGGTCGTGAGTTGCTAAAAAGCTAGGCTGCTCGTTCCGGACATCCCTTATTACTTACGCTTCCACCGAACTCCGTCCTTGGTGTCTTCGAGGATGATTCCTTTCTCGACAAGCAGGTCGCGGATCTCGTCGCTGCGGGCGAAGTCGCGGTTGTTGCGGGCTGCCTGACGTTCGGCGATGAGGGCTTCGATGTCGTCATCGAGGATCTCGCTGTCTGCCGTGCCGAAAATGCCTAAGACCGAGTCGAATTTTGTGATCGCAGCTAGCAATAATTCTTGATCCCTTTCGAGCAAACCATGCGCTTGCATATGAGTGTTCACGTCGCGAACAAGATCATGAATGGCAGCTAATGCAACTGCAGTGTTTAGATCATCATCCATTGCAACCTCAAAATCCTGCAATGAGCTTCCTACACGTTCGTCAAGAATCGAATTGACTCCAAAGTCATCGGTCCGGGACTCCCTAATCCTTTGTCGAAAGCTCCGCAAGCGTTCGACCGTCGATTCCGCCCCTTGCAAGCCTTCAAAAGTAAAATTAAGCTGCCGGCGATAGGGAACTGACAGCAGCAAATATCTTATCGCCAGCGGCGAATATCCCTGCTCCTTCAGGTCGCGAAATGTGAAGAAGTTGCCCTTCGATTTGGACATCGTCACGTCGTCGATCTTAAGGAATTCGCTGTGTATCCAATATTTTGCAAACAGTTTGCCGGTCGCACCTTCGCTCTGCGCTATCTCGTTCTCATGATGCGGGAATTGCAAGTCCTGTCCGCCGGCGTGCAGGTCGAATGTTTCTCCGAGATACTTCATCGACATTGCCGAGCACTCGATGTGCCACCCGGGACGGCCGCGGCCAAATGGCGCATCCCAGCCCGGCTGATCGTCGGGTCCAACTAATTTCCAAAGGGCAAAATCCCGGGCGTCTTCCTTGTCATATTTATCGGTGTCGATCCTCTCGCTGCCGCCGGCCTTGTTACCGGAAAAACTGATCTTCGACAACTTGCCGTATTCCGGAAATGCCGTTATACGGTAGTAGATCGAGCCGTCGGATTCGTATGCATGGCCATTGGCCAGCAGAGTGGAAATGATCTCTATCATCTCCGGAATGTGATGCGTTGCTCGCGGAATGATCTCCGGCCGTTCGTTGCCAAGCGCATCGAAATCCTCGAGAAAATACTGAGCGTACGGCTCGGTAAACTCGTCGATCGAGATGTTTCGGGCCGACGCTTCGTTGATGATCCGGTCATCGATGTCCGTCAGGTTCATGACGTGAGTCAGCTTATAACCCTTGAACTTTAGATAACGCCGGAGAATATCGCCGAAAATGAACGTCCGAAAATTACCGATATGAGCGAAATTCCAAACCGTCGGCCCGCAGACATACATCCGCACCTTGCCGTCTTCGATCGGGCGAAATTCCTCGACGCTACGCGAAAGAGTATTGTAAAATCTAAACATAATGGTGGACTTAGTTGGTGAGATCCAAAAAATTCATTATAAGGTATTAGGCTCCTAAAAGAGATTGCCGCGAGCTGGCCGTTATTTGTCGGCAAAAGCGACGGAGACGATTCGTCATATTTTAAGCTTTGCTAACAATTGGCACAAAGATTTGGGAGGATATCGAAGTATGCCGTCATATTATAGAAGCCTTAAGGCCGAAAAACAGGAAGACCCTCGATCATGCTGGGCGGCCTCGTTGGCCTGGTGGCTCCGTGCAACAGTCAATCGCCCGAGATATGAACAGTACGAATTGATCGACGAATATACAAATCTGTGGATCGATGGCGACGGAACAATTACAAGAAAGGGTTTGTTTGACATCGTCACCGATTTTCGATGGCAGATGACCACTCAATGGATCCAGTCCAGACAATTGAGCCCGGACATCATTCGCGAGCACCTTCTTGGAGGTCCGATTTACATCGGCTATTTTGAACCAAGGGTCGGTGGAAACCATGTAAATGTCATTTACGACATTTTGGGGACTGATGATCATCCCAGGGTCAACGCCATGGAACCCAATGGAGGAAAGCACAAGACCCGAAACATCAGTCGCTACCAGAACGGAGGAGAGCTGTTACTGGCCTCGCCGTACTACTGACAGAACAACGCTGCGATGCCGCCCCAAAATCGCAAATGTCCGGATCAGCCCAGCGGCCTCGCGCCTCATCGGAAAACAAGTACTCTCTGCTGAAAAACCTGAGAGGATAATCCTTATCGTAGATGGCCACAAGTTCGTTGGCTTTATCCAAAAGGGAGATTCCATTTTTTGACGCGTTAAAAGCTGATACTGTTCGAATCCAAAAAATGGTAAGTGTTTCGTGATAAGGCATTTCTTTCGTCAGGTCGACGCCAAACGCTCCGAGCAGTTTGAAAATGCCGCTTCGCATCCTTTCGGTCGCCGTTTCCATGTCGTGAAGACATAAATAATGTAAGGCGACGGTCAAATGCTCAGCGTGTTTCCAGGCGTCGCGTGCGATTGTGGCGTCTTCGAACGTTCGGACGACTTCGTGTATTTCATTTTCGTTATTAAATCTCATTGGTTTTCTCCGCAAAAATAAAAAGCAGAATGACCATGGTCATTCCGCCCAATTTTTACTGAATAGCCGTTATTAGCTCTTTTGATTACGCCGCCATTGCTTCGGACGTTTCTTCAATTTCATCCATGAACAGGTACTTCCGCCATTCCGGACGATTCTCGGCATAGTGGCAGAGCAGGACGTGATCGAGCCCGAGGCGAAGCAGCTTTTGTGAAGTCAGCAGCGGCATCCTTGCCTGTTCGGGCGTACGGTTGCCCTTTCGCTGGTTGCATTTTACACAGGCCGATACGAGATTGTGCGGCGTGCTTTCACCGCCCTGCGCGCGGGGGAAAATATGGTCGAGCGTCAGATCCTTGGCATGTTTGCTCTCGCCGCAATATTGGCAGCGATAGCGGTCACGAATGTAGATCCGGGCCCGTTTCATAGTGGTTTCACGACTATTGCGACGCACATGAACGTAGTGTCGCAGTCGGACAACCGAAGGAACGGGAAAGGTTGTCGACGGAGAATGAAGGACGTTGTCGCCGTCGTTTTCTTCGATAAAAACCGCGCCGCGAAACCACAGACAAACAGAACGAGCGACGCCGACAGTACCCAGCGGCTCGTACGAGAAATTTAACAGTAAAACACGGCCTGTAAGCAACACTCGCCCCTCCTTATTCGTATTCATAGTAATGTAATATCTAATCATGCTAAACGCAAGCAAAATATATAGTTGCGTTAACGATTTTGTAACTCCTTAAATTGGTCTCTTAGATTAATGAAAACACCTGTTGAAATGACGGCGTCGTACCCGATCGAACTTCACGACGGTGCGGTGGCTACAACGACGGACGTTTGGAAAATGTTTAGCGCATGTGTGACCGGGGATCTGACAATGGTAAAAGAGCTTTCGGAACCAAATTCGGGGCTGCTCACCTGTCAATTTGACTACACGTCACCGCTCCATTTCGCGGTCCGCGAAGGCCACTACGAACTCGTCCGCTATTTTGTCGAAAACGGAGCCCTCGACCCGGGCTATTGGGTACATCCATTCAAGGACACTTTGCTAATGGTCGCCGAGGATCGCGGATTTGACGAGATCGCTCAGTATTTGCGACAAAATATTAAAGATTCGGCCAGAACGCGCGCTTGGGGCGATGTCGGCAAGATCGATTTTGGCAAGGACGCCGAGCGTGTCCGCTTTCAACAGTTTGCCGACAAAGGCGATCATGCGGAGGTCGAGAGTATGTTGAGAACACGTCCCGATCTGGCTCTCGACAAAGTCGCCTTTTGGGGCGAAGGCATTATGTCGTCGCCCGCTAAAAGCGGCGATCGTAAGATGCTCGAGACCTTGATGAGCTATGGGGCGAGTGTCCCTCCACTTTCAAAATGGGGAGCCCGATACTATTTCAAACACTACGAAACAGCGGAGTTTCTGATGCAAAATGGCATGGACGCCAACCATATGAACTGGCGCGAATTCACCTTGCTCCATGATATGGGCCACACCGGCAACGTAAAAAAGGCTGCTCTCTTGCTCGATCATGGAGCCGACATCGGCGCAATAGACGACGAATTTAGCTCAACTCCGCTTGGCTACGCCGCAAAGTGGGGAAACCGGAATGTGGCACGTCTGCTTCTCGAACGCGGTGCCGATCCTAACGGAGGCGGTGCGGACTGGGCACGGCCGCTAGCGTGGGCCGAGCGGAAAGGCCACGTGGCTATCGTCGATGACCTGATAAGCGCGGGAGCCGTGTAGGAGATCGGGCGTCAGCTAAAATAGTATGCCGGAAACAAAACAACTCGTGATCAGCGTTATGTTGGCCGTTTCCGACGCACCTGCAGCGGCGGACTGGTACAAAAAGGCACTCGGTGCAACCGAATTGTGGAACCTCGGCTCGGTGATCGGCCTAGAGATCGCTGGTTCGCCATTTTTCCTCGGCCAGCCGCAGAATAACGGTTGGGAGCATCCGGAAAAACTCGGTATAACGACGACGCGGATCGAAGTATTCTGCGAGGATCCCGACGCCTTTATCGAGCGGGCCATTAACGCCGGTGCAAACGGCAGTCTTGACCATATCCAAAACCACGAAATGCCGTGGGGACCTCATCGCCAGGGCAGTTTTATCGACCCTTTCGGCCACAAATGGCTTGTCGGCGACCATTCGCCGATGCAAAAATATCTGTAAAATGGAAAACTTTATTAAAGAAAGACGCCTGATCTCGACCGGCGTTGATGCCAATGGAAAAAGCGTTGTCGTCAGCGACAGCCAAATCGAACCTCGAACCGCCGCCGCTGTTCCCGGCTATGGCTGGCATCGTCTGTGGAGTATGGACGAAATTCCTTTCGCTCCGAATGACGGCACCGAACCCGGCGGTCCGGCACATTTTCCGTCTCCCGGAGCTCTGAGGTTTATCGTTTTTACAGTCCCGCCAGGTTCGGTAAAAGTTCCGTCCGATTTCGACGCGGACGCCGCAATGCAGGAACTCGAAGAAAAATTCCCCGGCCGAGCCGCCCACATGGAATCGCACCAAGCCGGTCTGCACACGACCGCCACGATCGACTTTATCTACGTCGCCGACGGCGAGATCTGGCTCGAACTCGACGATCAAAAAGAAATTCACCTAAAAACGGGCGACTCGTTGATCCAAAACGGCACCCGCCACGCGTGGCGAAATCACGGCGATAAGCCGTGCACGCTGGTCGTGACGATCGTCGGGGCAAACAAAAGCTAATGAAAATATCTGCGTATGTCGGAACAAGCCTAGATGGATTTACTGCTAGAACGAACGGCGATTTCGCCTGGCTGAGCCAGTTTGCCAATGACGAAGCGATCGCCGCCTACAACGAATTCATTGCCCGGATAGATGCGATCGTGATCGGTCGCGGCACGTTCGAAGAGGTGCTGAAATTCCCCACTTGGCCTTACGATCGGCCGGTCGTTGTTCTGAGCAGTTCGATAAAAGATATTTCGGGTATGGCAACGGGAAAAGCCACGATACTCTCGATGCCGCCGCGAGAGATCGTCAAATACCTCGCAACCAAAGCCTTTTCAAACATATACATTGACGGCGGAACCGTTATCCAAGCCTTTCTCAAAGAAGGGCTGATTGACGAACTGATAATCGCAAAAGCCCCGATCATCATCGGTAGCGGCATTCCGCTGTTCGGCAATGGCGAAACGGACATTCCATTCAAACACATCCGAACCACCGTCGCCTCAAACGGTCTGGTGCGAAGTTATTATGAAAAAGAATAAGTCCGGCTTTACCGGGCGTGCCCGTCTATTTGCGGAAAAGCTGTACTTTTCAGTTCGTCTATTTTAGATTTGCGGCTATGTCGCCGAACGTAGGCGTACCGACGAGGCTTCACCCGGTGCCGTGACCTATTGCAAGCCCGAGGGCTGGTATATCATCTAGCTCACCATACTTACATAGAATGATTTACAAGCTCTGAGATATAAGCGTAAAGGACTATAAACATGAAAAATTCCGCGACCGTCATCACCTCAATAATCGCTCTTTTTATCGTGACACTCGGCTGTAGCAAGCTCGCGAGTGTTGGAGTTGTCAATATGTTTGAGGCTGACAATGCTGCGAAAGCTGCTGCCGCCATCAAGGAAAAAGTACATTCAGACAACATCAAGGTAATAAGGGCCGAGGTTCGTAAGAACTCAATGTCGATAACAATTCAATCGCCTGATAATCCACGGAATATGGACGAGTATGTTTATGAAAAGGGATCAGTAACCGGTCCGAAACCTGTTCAGGCGATGAGTATCGGCAACCTGGATATGACGGCAGAAAAATATACTCTGACCGACATCGGCGACATAAATTTTGCCGCGATACCTCAAACAGCGCAAAAAGCGATTGCTTCGTCGGGGCTCGATGGCGGCCAGATCGATCTAATATCAATGGAAGACGAAAACTCTTCAACGATTCATCCCAAGACCGAAGCCGATAAGAAACGAGACGCTGAAGAACTCAAGAAGAAAGTAAAGGAAAAGCAGGACGAATGTTCCAAGCTGACGGCCTCGAATGACTGCTCGCGGCAATTGTTTCTGCTGCAAACTGGATTCGCCAATACAAAGCTTGAGCTTGGCTGGCGCATCTTCGTCGAAAGCCCGCGAGGACGAAAAGACTTCTACGCCTATAAGCACGGTGAAATTGTTGACAAGAAGTGATCCTTGACGGAAGCCGAACTTTCTTAATCCCTCAAAGCTAAATTTAGTTTTAGTCGCCAACGGCGACAAGAAAATTTGGACCATCGTGCCGGAGTCGAACCGGCGTCATCTGCTTGGAAGGCAGAGGTCTTTGGCCAACTGGACGAACGATGCAAGCAATCGTCAATATTTTGGGAGCTTGTGCCGAGAGGAAAATTTATCTTGGAGATTTTTCGTTTCGTGGGTTAAGCTAGTTATGTCTTCCTCGATTTAACACTCGCCTCCTAAATTTCCCAGCTGATAAAAACGACAATACACCTTACCGAATCGAAAAACACGATCCATCTGCCCTTCGAGTTTTGCATTCAGTGCGGAACGAAAAAGGCAATTGAGAGCCATAGTTTCGAACAAACGGAAGACAATCCCGTAGCTCAATTCGCAAAATTAGCCGGGGACATAAGCATTGTCGTCGAACATGTGTTAAACAAACCACATACCGTTGAGGCACCATTCTGTCGCCGTTGTTTCGATAGGTTTAGATCCGTAAAACGCAAAGGACAAATGTTTCTCCTTGCCTTTGTTCTTACGATCTTTATTACGATACTGGTCGCAATGTACGTAAACTCAGTTGCTGGGATCTCGACTTCGGCGGCTGTCCTCGGAATCGGAATTGTGATCGGTATCTGCGTAAAAATCTACTCTCGATTTTATGTCTGGAGAAACTCTCCGAACATTACAAAGGTAAACAAGAAAAAAATCGTTCTAAAGGTTCCCGGGCAGGGTAAATTTGTCTGCATTCGATGAAACCTTCATGCCCTTACTTCGTCAGGCCTCCCGCATGTTTAGCCCTTAATGCTGAATCCGTAGCAATGGAAGATATAGATCGAACAGAGTGGGATTGAGCCAAAGGAAAATCTTTACAAAGCGTACAATCTGTGAAACAATATTGCATGTGACGGATGTGTCCTTCGGGTCTTTGAAAATGTATTTTTTTTATGCCCGTTGTGCCACCGTTTGTTATTTTTTTCAAAAAACGGTGGGACAGAGGCAAAAATTGACGGTAAATGCTGCAAACACAAAGTTTATTTGTCCCAGCCTAAGCGTGGGACAAGAGTGGGACAATGGGACAGATAACGACATGGGAGTTTGCTAAACATCTTATATACAGGGTTTACCCAATATTCGAAATTTACGTGTCCCACAGTAAATGTTCGGTGAAACACGCAACATCAAACTGAAGTTTGATGGACATTTTAGCCCTTCACGCAGATCACCTGTTTGATCTCGGCGACGACCTCGACGAGGTCGGACTGGGCACGCATGACTTCCTCGATGTCTTTGTAGGCACCGGGGATCTCGTCAATGACGGCTTTGTCCTTGCGGCATTCGACTCCGGCGGTCTGAGCTTCGAGATCGGCACGGGTGAAGCGTGCTTTCGCCTTGGTACGCGACATTTTACGTCCGGCACCGTGGGAGCACGAGTTAAAAGACTCGGCGTTTCCGAGGCCGCGGATGATGAACGATTTCGCACCCATCGAGCCCGGGATGATCCCGAATCGCCCCGATTCGGCGTTGATCGCACCCTTTCGGGTAACGAAAACCTCGTCGCCGAAATGCTCTTCGATCGCCACGTAGTTGTGGTGACAGTTGACAGTAATTTCTGGGTCAAAGTCATTCTGATCGTTGAACATTCGATTAAACGAACGGACGAGGCGTTTCATCATGATCTCGCGGTTGAGCATCGCGTAACGCTGTGCCCAGACCAGGTCGTTCCAGTAAGCCTCAAATTCAGCAGTTCCCTGGACGAAGTAAGCGAGGTCAGGCGCCGGGAGCGTGTTCAGGTCGTGAAGCGACTTTGCCGTAGCAATATGACGCGTCGCAACCTCGTTGCCGATGTTTCGCGAACCCGAATGCAGCATCAGCCAGACATTGTCCTCCGTATCGAGGCAAACCTCAATAAAGTGGTTTCCACCGCCGAGCGTCCCGAGCTGCTTCATCGCTTTACGCAGGCGGTCCTGAACGCCCGGGTGAAGCTGGCCAAATGCGGCCCAGCCATCCCACGCGAGCGACTCGTCAACCGGCTCTTTGTAATCGTTAAAGCCGACGGGAATTGCACGCTCGATCTCATGGCGAAACTCGGCCATTTTACGGTCGAGAATTCCGCTTTTGAACGGCGTCTTGACGGCCATCATTCCGCAGCCGATATCGACTCCGACAGTTGCCGGAATTACGGCGTCCTTGGTCGCGATAACCGAACCGACCATCGAGCCTTTGCCCAGATGAGCGTCCGGCATCAGTGCGACGTGTTTGAAAAGACAAGGCAGACGCGAGACGTTGCGGAGCATATCCGTCTCGTCGCTGCTCAGAGAATGAGTAACCCACGAGAGGACGTCCGCCGTCCCGCCGCTAATGTTTAGTTTGTTATGTGGCATATTTCCTCCTATTGTAAATAAAAAATTGGCTGACAGGGCGGGACTCGAACCCGCGACAACCCGATTAACAGTCGGGCACTCTACCAACTGAGTTACCTGCCAATAAATGGTCGCGGCGGAAGGAATTGAACCTTCATCTTAAGGTTTATGAGACCTTTGTTCTCCCGTTAAACTACACCGCAGAGTTGTGTGCCGAAGCCATAGTGTCAGTAGCCCGCACGTAAGCAAGGGCTCGTCGCGATAAAGGAGCCCTTATTTACGTGCGGGCTACTGACACCTGGCCTCTGCAAAATAAACTGGTCGATCGGGTGGGATTCGAACCCACGATACCTCGCTTAAAAGGCGAGTGCCTTGAACCAACTTGGCCACCGATCGAGGTGGGGCAAACGCTGCCGGCGGGCGGCATTTTATGGGGCGTCGGACGAACAAGTTTGTTGCAAACAGAAAGACAAGAAATTGTCTGCCCGTCCGTCGTCCTCGCACGTCCTGCCGGCTGCGTTTGTGTTGGTAAGACCGTGTAGAAAAAACTGTTACCTTGTCCGGCCGCCCTCACGGTAGAGCGGCCGGTTGCGTCGCGGGAGACTAGTGAACTGCTGCCATTGCACGCGTGTGTTGTTGGACCGAAGCTCGTTCGTTCATCGCTGTGACCTCGTTCTCGATCGCCTGACGAAAAGCGTTGACAATCTCAGCGAGTTTATTAGCCTTGTACAGGCTATTCTCGCGATCGCCGACGGTTGCCATATCGAAATGAAGATAAATCTCGTCATAGCACGATGCCATTTCGAAGACTATTTCACCTCCTTTTCGATGTTCATCACAGCAGGTCGAAAGGTCACTAGTATCTTCGACCGTGGCGATCACATAGGCTCTCATTTCGGGCTTCAGGTTCAGGAAAGCACGTTCTCTAATGTGATATTTCTTGCTCATTTTCTTTTCCCCGTAATTAAATTGCCGAAAAATGTTGTATTTAGTGACGACATGTATTCAGCTAACTAGGAAAAGCTGAAAACTCACGTCGCGGATGGCTTAAAGTCCAGCGAACTCTTGAGTGCAAACATAGTTGTTGTCTCCTTTTGTTAATAAAAACTCGGGCGTGTTGCTCAAAATGGTGGACGCTTTTGGTATCGCACCAAACTCTTCGGATCTTCAGACCGACGCTGATCTGTCTCAGCTACACGTCCATGAACTAATTTTTGGCGGGACCGGACGGACTCGAACCGTCATCGTCTTCGTCGACAGCGAAGTGCATACGCCTTTCTGCCACGGCCCCGGAAATAGATTCCAAGTTTCGAATTTCAAATTGGGAATTTGAAATCTGGAATACTGAAACTGGCTGGATCGGCCGGATTTGAACCGGCAACGGCTTCATTCACAGTGAAGTGCTCTGCTGGTTGAGCTACGAACCACATAAAAAATGGGCGACAAGAGTAAAGCGACTTTGTTGCTGAAACCTACATCCTTGCGGATGGATGGAATCGAACCAACGGCCTCCTGGCTCGCGGCCAGGTGCTCTTTCCAGGTAGTCGCTTTGGCATTCGCCCAAAAGTGGAGCGGGCAATCGGATTTGAACCGATGATTAACGGTTTTGCAGACCATCGCCTTTGACCGCTTGGCTATACCCGCGAACTTTTGGAAGGGATGACGGGACTCGAACCCGCTAGGAACAGCTTGAAGGGCTGCTTGCTCGGCCGTTTTGCATTCATCCCCATGGTATGCGTGGAAGGATTCGAACCTTCATCGACTTGTTTCTAAGACAAGTGCCTCTCCGTTTGGGCTACACGCACGTGAAGTTTTGCCGGTGCCGGGACTCGAACCCGGAACCTGTCGTTTAGAAAACGACCGCTCTGATTCCATTGAGCTACATCGGCGTAATAAAGTGGTCAGAGCGGCAGGATTTGAACCTGCGAACACTTGTTCCCAAGGCAAGTCCGTATAGCCATCTGCGGAACGCTCTGAGGGAATTCTCGATTTTTGAATGTCAATTTGCGATTGAAAGTTGAAATTTGCAAATCAAAATTCGCAAATTTCGTGGCTTCGGGGAAAGGAGTCGAACCCATATTTACTGGTTCAGAGCCAGTCGTCCTGCCAATTAGACGACCCCGAAACGATTAGCGGAAACGGCAGGACTTGAACCTGCAAAGGAGTTGATCCCAACTGTTTAGCAAACAGCTGCGGCTACCGTTTCGCCACGTTTCCGAAATTTGAGCTGGTGCACCGGGAAGGATTCGAACCTTCGCAGCTCGCTGAGCGACAGTTTTACAGACTGCATGCCTTTACCAATAGGCGGCCGATGCATAAAAAATTGGAAGAGACGGAAGGACTCGAACCTACAACCTTCCCGTTCGTAGCGAGATACTCTGATTCCATTGAGCTACGCCTCCTTGAATAGTGGTCGGTGGACAGTGGACAGTGGTCAGAGACAGGAAATACTGCCTTTGCTGATCACCGAACACTGACCACCAGCCACTGTTATACGGCTATTCAGTTGTCAAACATCAAAAGTAAAAGGAGCGGCTACCCAGGATCCCCAATTGGATCTGCGTAACCGCTCCTAAAAATCTTCAACGCGTAAATTCGCGTTTTACTTTCGATGTTCGGGAGCGGGAACGCCGCTCCCGCTGTATCAATCTAGTTGTTGCGAACGACCACTGACGTTCGGTTTTGGTTGATAATTCAAATTATCGAGACACAGGCACATTGCCGCATTCAAGGCGAGTCCCTGCCGCGTATATATGCGGCCAGTCGTCGCTGCGAATGTCGTAAATAAATGTTCTGATCTTCGAATCATTAAAATTATCTCCAAAAAAATCTCACCACGTACGGCGAGCGAGTTGAAGTATAAACACAGGTTAAAAACTCGTGTCAAGCGTTTTTTTAGAAAAGTTTTCTCAGGTGTGCGAATTCGCTAGAAATGGCGGTAGCCTTTCGGCTGCAAAATGGTGGACTTTTCGCCGTCGATAAGTTCAATGATACCAACGTTTGCGGTGACCTCGCCGATGACCGTAAACAACCCGAAATCTTTGCGTCCAATAATGCTTAAAGAAAGTTCAGGAATTTTGTCTTTTGGTACAGTGAAGAGTAGCTGAAAATCTTCGCCGCCATTCAGACCCAGGTCCAACTGGTCATCGAAGGAATCGCATAGATTAGGCAAATTAAGGTTTAGCGGAATTTTATCGGCAAACAGTTTCGCACCCACGTTGCTGGCTTTACAAATATGCTGTAGGTCAGACGCAAGGCCGTCGCTAACATCAATCATTGAATGTGCTAACTTATGTTGTTCCAAATAGATGCCGGTTCCGGTCTGAGGCCATGGTTTAATGTGAATGGAAATCAACACTTCTTCCCATGAGGCCAGTTCAGGGCCAAATTGCCGCCCGCTCTCCAATAATCTTAAGCCGCCTCCCGCACCGCCGAAATGATCAGTTACGACAATGGCGTCGCCGACTATGGCACCGGAACGCAACAGGGCCTTTCCTTTTGGAACGCCGCCCCCAACGATAGAATCGATAACGAGTTTGTCGGGTGATCTGGAAACATCACCGCCGACTAATTCAACACGTGACCGTCTGGCGAGACTGTGCCAACCCGCATAAAATCTATCCAGAAAATCAGTTTTCCACAGCTTTTCCGCAACTGCGATCGAGAGCATCGCCCATTTGGGGGTTCCGCCCATGGCGGCGATGTCTGATAGGGAAACTGCGAGGGCTTTGTGGCCTAGGAATTCGGGTGTCGTCCAGTCGAGCCGAAAATCGATGTCCTCGACCAGCATGTCGGCAGTGAGCAAGAGGTCGGTTTCGGCATCCTTCGGCAACACTGCGCAGTCGTCCCCGATCTTATCAAGGTTGTATTTTGACTTAATGTTATCTATGAACTCAAATTCGCCCGCCATAAAAATACTGTTGACACAAGTGCATTAAATACATACAATAACGACTTCGTAATTTACAACAAACTTTAACACAATCGCTCCGCCGATGGCACAAGATCCTGTAATAATACCTGAGAAAATCTACTTTAAGATCGGCGAGGTTTGCGATCTGTTGGACGTCCAGGCCCACGTACTTAGATATTGGGAGACCGAGTTTTCAATGCTCTCTCCACAGAAGAACAAGTCGGGTCAGCGGAGCTATCGCCGCCGGGATGTCGAGATCGCTTTGAAAATCAAACAGCTCCTGTACCAGGAGATGTTTACCATCGCCGGAGCCCGTAAGAAACTGCAGTCTGACCTTCGTGAGGGAAACAAAACGAAGAATGCTCTGGTGAGCATGGCTCCACCTGCCGACCCTGTTGCCGCCGCACCGTCGGATCGAATTGAGGCCCCTTTTCTTTGGGACACTGCCGAATCGGCTCCGGCGGCAAATAATTTGCGGCCGACGGGCTCAGGCTTTTCGAGCTATACCGGTGAACAGGCCGAAGCCGTCAAAACTCTTGCCGGCCATTTACTTGAGCTTCGAGAGATGCTGAAATCTAATGCAAACCGGATATAGCCTCGATTCGAAAATCGTACTGGTTGACATTCACTCCCGGTAAAACTAATCTAACAATTCGACATTTCGGGACGTAGCGCAGACTGGTAGCGCGTTCGCTTGGGGTGCGAGAGGTCGTGAGTTCAAATCTCGCCGTCCCGACCAATAAACATGGGGCTTTCAGCGATCGCTGGAGGCTCTATTTTTTTGACTTGGTTGCAGGTTGGTTGCAGAGTTCTTTTTGTCATCCTTTTTCCGCTCAAAACTCTCAAAGATCATCACTCTTGATCAGGCTGGTTTATAAAGATCCCTTGTGTGGTGCAAAACTGCGTCGAATGGCGCGTTTTTGCGACTTTTGTGGCCGATGCCTGCTATTTTTATGGCTTTTTGGCGAGGCACATTTTTTGCCAACTGGTGATCGGAGGTTTAGGAAATGGTTGAAATTATCACGATAGAAAAAGCTGAGCTGATTCGTTTAATCGACAATTCCGTCGCGGGGGCCATCGAAAAAGCTATTCATTCATCTCAGCCGCCGCAAATCATGACGAAGTCCGAAGTGGCGAAGTATTTGAAAAAATCTGGAGCGACGATCAATCGATGGATGAGGAGAAATGGCCTTCCGTTTCACGGGGTAGGACGGCCAACTTTTAACAGGACTGAGGTGGATGCTTGGTTAGCAAATTTCTAAGTGTATGTCAGTTTTTAAGAAATATAACGGAAAGAGGATAAATGCTAAACATTCGGCGTATTCAACAGCTCGTTGGTGGGTGTACAGACGAGTTAAAGGCCATAAGACCATTCATCAGGTTATTCCGACAGCCCGTACTAAGGAAGAAGCCGAACTCGCCGAGCGACAACTGGTCAAGCATCTGTTCGACAGATCATTCGGACTAGCAGATACAACCGTAACTTTTGGAGACTTTGTAGAAACAATCTATCGAAAATATGTAGAACAAAACAACGTAAATAAGGGAGCAAAGAAGCTTTACATAAAACTTCTTTTGAAACACCTAAAGGATCAACCTCTGCATACGATTACGCCACAGGATTGTCGCGATTGCAGGAATAAACTCCAATACGGGAAAAACCAACGAAAAAAGAAAAGCACGATATCGTCGTCCTCGATCAATCGGATCATGTCGACTCTGTCGAAGATCTTCAGTCTCGCTTGCGAAGAGGACGTTCTCGATCGCAATCCGATGCAGTATGTGAAGGCCTTACCAGAACCACCGCCAAGAAAGCGCCTACTTACGACCGAGCAGAAGAAAGCGCTTTGGAAGGAACTTGAATCCGATCCGTTACTTTACAGGCTTGTTCAGTTGGCCGTGAACATGCCCCTTCGTCGAGGCCAATTATTGGCCTTGAACGAGGATGTAATTGATTTTGAGAATCAAAGGGTGTGGGTAATTGGTTCGAAGGGACGCCCTCCGCGATCCGTTCCGATCAATGCAACCGCAACATCGGTGTTACGGGACCTAATCGCCGACAAGCAACTACCATTTCCAATTGTTGATTTTCGCAAGCGCTGGCATCCCGTTCTCATAAGAGCAAAAATCAATAAGCCGGACGGTACAAGGGAAGAAAACTATCATTTCCACGATCTTAGAACCTACTTTGCCAGCGAATTGATTCGGAGAAATACAAATCCGCTAATAGTACAGAATCTCTTTGCGCATTCGGACATGAGTATTACAAATATTTACGCGGAAACCGACGCGGAGCTTATGCTTGAGGCAGTAAAGCGACTTGACGGTTAGTTCAATTATTCAATCCGGCGGGAGAATTTTAGTTATGATCGATTTGGAACAAAACGTCGTCGCCCGACGATGTTGTTCCGCATGACGGCCGCGGTGTGGGAGACGCGGCCCTCACTATTCCGCAAACAAGTTGATCGCCCTCTAATAGTTTTCCTCTACGATAGAGAACTGACGATTTTCGTAACCCGGAGCCAATCTGGTTCCTCTGTGAGGTGACACCACGAAAGACGCACGGCAGTCTGGATCGAATCGTCGTCTAAACCCATCGCTTTTAGTACATGACTCGGTTTATACAGGTGAGCAGTACAAGCCGAGCCATTGGAAATCGCAATTTCGTTCTTTAACGCGAGCATTAAAGCCTCAGAATCAATACCCTGAAAAGACAAATTCACCACGTTAGGTAGTGACATCTCCAGATCGCCATTTATCAAGGGATTCAAAGGAAGCAATTCACTTAACAAGCGGTCTCTAAACTTCTTACAATCAGCTTGACGTTGACTAGCGTTCTTAAATGCCAATTCAGAAGCTAGTCCAAGACCAACGGCAAGGTGGACCGGGAGAGTTCCTGGACGTAGGCCTTGCTCTTGCCCACCACCAACCATAAGAGGTTGTATCGGAAGACGATCATAGCCCCGTCTACGGACGATTAAAGCACCGATTCCTTTAGGCGCATATATCTTGTGACCGCTAATACTGATTAGATCGATGCGACGACTTTGTAATGTCGGAATGTCCTTACCGAAACCCTGAGCAGCATCGACGTGCAAAAATGCCGGGTGGCTGTCCAACATGTTAAATATGTCGGTGATCGGCTGAATAACACCGGTTTCGTTGTTAACATGCATTACGGAAACAAGAAGCGTATCTTCCCTCAGCCGGGCCTTCACATTCTCAGCGGACACGCTCCCGTCTAAATCTGGAGCGACGAGAGTAATATCAAACCCTCTTTTCGATAACATTTCTAGGGGTTCGAGCACGGCCTTGTGTTCAATTTCGGTACTAATAATGTGGCGTTTGCCCGTCTCATTAGCAAATTTTTCGAGTCCGAGAATCGCAAGATTGTTACTCTCAGTTGCTCCGCTGGTGAATATGACTTCCGACGGTTCGCAGGCAACTACCTTCGCAACTTGTTCTCGTGCTTTCTCTACGGCTCGTTGAGCTCGTAGGCCAAACTCGTGAGTCCGACTCCCGGCATTACCAAATTCGTCGGTGAGAAAATGCAAAACTATATCCACAACCGCCGGTTCCATGGGTGTCGTAGCATTACAGTCTAGATAAATCATTACAAATAACCTGCAAACGTGTATGTATCAAAAAGCGAAATGTATGTTATATTCTATTGACAAAATAACATACAGGCCATATAAATACAATTAACCTTCAATTCTCGTAAGAGAAGTGGAAGCGACTTTTTATGCCGTCATCCTTTGAATATATTTTCCCAGCCATTAGGGGCATCCAAGCAAAAAGGGAATATTTTGTCTCAATGTGTCCACTGAGGTTAATACCCAAAATCTTCATTTTTGATGAAGAAGAATTAGCTCCTGAGATTCGAGCACAAAGGAGGTTGAACCGGACCCGGCTACCCGAAATGGCCAACTATATCATTGATAATCCGGATGATTACACCTTTTCTGCTATTACAGCTTCAATTGACGGAGATGTAGCATTTGAATCCTTCGGGCCTTCCGAGAATGAGAAAAGCGATAAGCAAATCGGTAAACTATCAGTCTCCATGTCGGCGCGCTTCATTATCAATGATGGTCAACATAGAAGGGCTGCGAGTGAGATGGCAATACAAGAACATCCTGAGCTTGGCGACGAAAGTATTGCGGTGGTTTTTTTTGTAGACAGGGGGCTAGATCGATGCCAACAAATGTTCGCTGACTTGAATCGGTATGCTATTCGCCCTTCGAAATCGATCGGCGTCTTATATGATCATCGTGATCAAATGGCAAAACTGGCTAAATTAATTGCACTAAAAACCCCATTGTTTAGAGACGTAGTAGATA